>NZ_JBJQMC010000010.1:0-171139 GCF_046486085.1 Escherichia sp. WS568 | reverse complement strand
CGCACCACCCCGTCAGTAGCTGAACAGGAGGGACAGCTGATAGAAACAGAAGCCACTGGAGCACCTCAAAAACACCATCATACACTAAATCAGTAAGTTGGCAGCATCACCTACTATTGATTACATACTCTTTACTTATATCTTCAGTAGAAAACTGTTCGGAAATTAAATTGTTAATTGACCCCAGGAAATTACGCATAAATGGAGTAACTAATACAATAGCGAAGAGTACGTAAAAAGAGTAATTTTTACTTAATCCTCTATTATGCTTCTTTTTCCAAGAAACATAAGCAATCAAGAAAATTGAAATAACAAGGCTTACAATCAGAAATCCATAATATGTTAAATTTTCAACCGATGCCCCCTCATGCGGCATTAACATATGGAAATAAACTGAATCATTTATCCCAACGCCAGTAAAACTGTCGGCTATTAGCCAGAATACATATACAATCAAGACAGTTGTGATAGTGATTAATTTAAATACACTTATTTTATTACTACGCAGAACCGAAATATAAAAGCAAAAAACAATCAATAAATTCATTTTAATTATTCTACGTTAATAGTTAGAGTTTGTGTTTTAATTTCAAATATAAACCATAGCATAAAATCAGAACTAATAACTCTGAAAATATAGCGGAAATGACTGCACCATAACCTGCATAGAGCCATATTAGTATCGGGGCAACTACTACGGACACAATAGAAACAAAAATCAGAACACGTGAGAGGAATAAAGTATTGCCTGAACACGGAAGATAAACCATTGCAAAAAAGTTACTCAACAAGATAACAACAATTAGCAATGACATTAGTTTTAGAAAAATTGGCAGTAAAGATATTGTAGGGAATAAATAACGAGAGAAAAAATCCGCTCCAAAGAAAATAAATAAAAACTCCATCCCCCCCAGTAATAATAATGAAACAATCGTTTTCCATGTACCATTGATGAACTTTGATTCATCATTTAAGTATTGTACTTGTACTATCTGTATAAACACATAATTCCCTGACACGATCCCCCTAATAATTTTGTCACTTAATGCATACGCGGCCAGATAAGCGGGCGATATAATGCCTAATAAGATCTGATAAAAATTAGTGTATAATGTTATCGAAATATTCGAGATAAAATAGCTAAAACATTCCTTAGATAAATTATAAATTTCACAAGCAGGAACTTTTACAACCTTAACTTTATTCTTATATAAAAAATAAGCAAGTGCAGCTAAGTTAGGTAGGATATTGAAACAACTATAACATATCATCAGATAGATATAATTATCATTGATAAAAATGAGGGGTATGAAAATTAGCTTAACAAGCGAATTTAATACATAAAAAAAATGGAGCTGATCAACTACTTGATAGAGGAACTGGCATGAGAATACGTTTCCTAGCAGAATGAAAACAAGTATAAAAAATATAACTTCATTATTATATAGCAAAATACAATAAATGAATACTGCGCATAGGACGAATAGTATTACTTTTAGTCCAAGAATAGTAGATAAAAGCCGACTTAAATCACTCTTATTTTCATTTAACTTTCTTAATAATGATATTTGCAACCCGTATTCAACAATGAATTGACAATACATTAGCAATGCCAAAACAAAGAAAAATGATGATAATACTATTGGAGATAATATTAAACTTATTTCTTTAAAGAAAAGAATAGGTAGTATAAAGTTAATTCCATAGCATAATATTATTGTGCCATATTTATAAATTTCTTTCTTCATATAATTTTTTATACCAACTTAAATAGTTCAATGACATCACTTCTGAAGAAAATTTTTGGCTTATCGCTGTGGCACTTGCATCTCGAGACATATCTGTCTTGGTTAATGCACTTGAAATTGCATCGTAAAGTGAATTAATATCGTCTAACTTGAAAAATTCAACTTCTCCTGAGCCAAATAACTCTCTGAACACTTCAATGTCTGAGCAAACTGTTGGGATTTTATTTACAAGAGCTTCAATGACTGCAATGCCAAACCCCTCACTTTTAGATGGTTGCACATAAACATCAAATTTCCCCAACATAGAACTCGCATTTGATATATATCCATGCAAAGTTACACGCTGAGATAAATCAAACTTATCAATAATATTTGTTAATTTCCCACGGTAAGTTCCTTCACCAATTATATGAACATGGAACTCTTCTCGCTCCGCGGCTAGATATAGGAGTTGCTCTAAGCCTTTTATTTTTTCCAGATGCGCGATCGATACTATATTTATTTTGCCGTTATTTAGCCTTGAGTTATCTTGATATAATTCGATGTCAGGAAAGTCGATTCCATTATATATATGGTGGCATTTAAGACCATGTTTAACATAAAACCGTTTAGTCGCCTCACTAATTGCAATACATGAATCAAATCGCTTTAATAATTTAAGCCAAGCAAAAGCGATCAGATATCCTTTTATTCCATATTTATTCTTAAGATCATCTAAAATAAAACTATGAAGCGTACTTACATTAATGACATTTTTGCTGGTCTTACAATTAATAACATCGGGTCTTAAGCCATGAGAGTGAACAATATCATAACTGTTTAAAATGGTTCTATCATTTAGCCTATTTATATTCAGTTCTGACTCGTCTATATCCAACTCTACAATTTCATCAAGATAATAAATATCTATATTGACACCATGCTTCCTTGCCCCTTCACATATTGAAAGGGCTATATTATTTGGCGCGGTATTTTTTAAAGATGGTATTATCATCGCTATTTTCATATTTAAGGACCATCAAAACAACTAAGTAGACAATTATTGTAAAGGCAAAAATATTTAGTGTTATTGGGGAAAATATAGATTCCATACATAATGTAGTAAAAAACACAGAAGAGACTAAGAACTTAGTTGATTTAAAAGCACTCTTCTCGATTCCGACAATAATAAAACCAGTCATAAAACTAACCATCATGCTACCAATCAGGCCGCTATCTATATATACCCCACCCAAAGAAGTATAATAGGCATTATATGGCAAATAACGATTTACTCCCAAATCATAGAATTCATTCAACTGTGCTCTAAAATCGTTTATTGATGACATGATAGACGAATCAATGGGATAAAAAATGATATTATATATCCCCAACGATGCCAAGCCAGCCCCATTATATTTAATCAAATGATTTGATATTATATTTTCATCAAACAAGACAAACGGAGCTATATGATAATTTATAATTGAGCTAAATAATGTACCAATGATGTCACTCTTCATATCCCTTGTGTAACTCATTATCAATGAGAATAATAAGGCAACCATCCCTACAATTATAATTTTCTTGATTCCTTTCTTGAGAAGAATACTCGATACTATATAAGATAATATAAAGTAATAAACACCAGTTCTTGAAAGGAAAATAATATCGTATAGCAGCAAGGCAAAGAAACATAATGAAATAGTCTTTTTGCTGTTCGTTATAATAGTATAAGGAACTAAGGCGAATACTAACAGGCTAAGTAAATAATAGAAGTAAAAGCCAAACACGCCATAGAAGTATTTAACATTATCTCTTGAACCATCAAAAAATGCTTGTCTATAAGATGATAGATCAACCTTATTGAAATAATATATATTTAAAAGAGCAATTAAAGAATAAAAAATAAAAAAGCAATAAATTAGAACTATGGCAGAAGCATGCCTTTTCTTTATCTTTTGCTCCTGTTGCAACATTTTCATTCCGTTTGGGAGCGAAACACCACCTAACATCATGCCAAAGAAAAAACAGAATAAAAATGCAATATAGCACAGAATAGCTTCAGTACTCAGCTTATTTAGACCGGTCATGCCCGTAGCTGAAATCAACAGAAAAATAGAATACCACGCAATTACAAGCATTCCCCCTCTCATTACTTCGATTCCTTTCTAAACCTCAAATAACCTCTGAGAAAGGAAATCTCACGTTTTAAATATATCTTTTTATTTTTTTTAGAGAAGATCCTAGATATAGCTAATAACATTTTTGCTGTCAAATATACATAATCGGTGGTGAAGGAATTGTTTTTCATTGATGCCGTTGCTTTTCCAAATGATTCAGCCAGTTTATATAGATAATCGACATCCAATCGCTTGCTTTCCATGAAATGGCAAAATGGTGTATTGTCAGGTATCAGAGTGTATCCTTGTTTTTTGACAAAATTACACAATAAGTTATCTTCCCCAGAATCCAGACTGTCTTTTGTTCTACCCTTTAGCTTTACTGATAAAGCATCCGTATAAAATTTTTTTAAGATACTAGACCGAATAGCCAAGCTAGCACCATACAACATGTTAGAAGTTTGTGCAGAACATGCATATGCATCCAGATTCTCAAAAAACCACTCAGGAATAACGGTATTAGCAATAGGAATACCGCGTCCCCCGACAGCGCCTACTTGTTTGTTTTCAAAATATTTCTCTAGTTTTGTAAAATAAGATGGTACCAGCCAATTATCATCATCACAAAAAACAACAATCTCATTTTTGGACTCGTCCAGCCCTCGCCGTCTAGCATGAACAAGGCCCGGAATCGATTCAAAAACAATTTTAAAGATTTGCTCCTCCCCCGTATTACGCCAAAAATCCTCAGCTGTTTTAACAGTTTCATCAGATGAGTTATTGTCAACAAGAATAATCTCGTCAATTAACCCCTTGGATAGAGATACACATTGTGAAAGATGAAAAAGGGTGTTTACGATTCTATTTTCTGAGTTATAGCAACAAATTATTACTGAAATATTCATATTTTATCTAATTAAAAGTGAACATAATTTTGCGCTCAGCGATACTTTAGAGGATTTAAGTATCGACTCACGCCATCCATTTCTATGCAATTTTATTCTTATTTCATTTCTTTTACTTTTAGAAAAAAAACTTCGGAAAACATCTACTGCGCTAATGTTAAATTCTTTGTCGATAAAATCATTCAAACCGAAGCTTTCATTTTGGATACTGCCAACATAAAAATCAGCTATTTCTTTAGATGGGTTAGTTACTATTTTTTTGTAACTTTCAATAGCTAATCTTTCAATATCATTGATATTTAACTTTCCCTCTTTTAACATAATAGATAGATTCATAAATTCCTCAATGATAGCATCTTGCATAACTATTAAATGTTTTGAATTTTCTATCTCAGCGTAATTTTCTTTTCTTTTCGGTTTATTGTTTACATAATCGACAACACTTCCGTCCAAAGCATTGAAAACCGTCTCCATAAAAGCTACACCTTTCATGGTCCATTTTTGTCTAAATCTGTTGTTATCAAAAATTACAGATGATTTATTCTGACCTGACTGGCCTGGGTAAAAATCAAACAATCCGAGATAACATCCATGTTGAATATAATTATTTTTCCGCGACATTAAATTATCTTGGATGCTACCCCGCCAACCAATATCCACGATGATACTTGGCTCAGAATCGAACTCAATGGATGTAAGAAAATTTTCTGTTCGTTTTTTTTTATCCTCTATACTTTTTATTAGTTGTTTTACCAAAGGATCATTTCTGTGAGATAATAAATCATTTACATCATGATACTTTGTTGTGAGCTCGGAGTAACAATCATCAAGATGAAAGAAACTAAGAAACGTAGACACTCCATAGCCATACTGGGTTAATGCATCATTAAATCCTAAAAATTCATCAGACTCATTAAACTTCAATGCTAAGCTGGCTACTCGACTGATTGGCAATATTTCCGTAGTTATAGATGGGAATATGTTAGGTATTTGGTTTAGTAGAAGATCAAAGTTTTTTTTGAAAAAAACCCCCTCCCTTGTAAAAAAGTAGATCTTATTGCACTTTTTCTTTCTGGAAGTTTTTAATATAAACAGGCTAAAGGACAAAATAATAAATGCTAACCGCTCATAGTCATTTTTTATTTTTAACTTATTTATTTTCTTCTTTTTGGATTTTATAAGTCTAACTTGGGCACCTGCACGCTTTGCCATTTTTATATCAGCTAATTCATTATCTCCAGTATGGATCCATTTCCTTTGCTTCAATAGTTCTATTTTTTCATACAATGAACCCATATGCTTACTGACGCCATACTCAGCTGACGTCACACCATCTAAAACCGATACTTGGTGGTGGTGTAGCAATTTCTTTATGAAACTGGAGTCAGTATAAAAATCAGAAATAAATAATTTGTCCCCATAGTCACTCCCAATTAACTCTATAACCTCTTTATTTTTATATGTACAATTTCTCTCTACGAAATAATATATTTGTTCCCAAGCAGCAGTCACAGAGTTATTGCAAAATCCATTCATTAAATTATTTTCAATTAATATCCCAACAATAAGCTCTTCAATAAAATATTCTTCTTTTCGATTAAAAAAATCACTCTCCAGTGCTTTTACTTTTTTATACACATCCTTATGTTTCTCAGGTTTTCCAAGATACAAAAGTAGCCAGTACAACGAAACCTCTAACGTATATGATGGTAAACAATGACGTTTTAAAATAGTATCCCATACATCATATGTATAAACAGTTTTATTCATTTTAATTTAACTTATGTACAAGTTTAAATATATTTGAAGGAAGGACTCTGACACCAAAATGGATTAATATATATAACAAATTCCGTACGCTAAGCATTTTAAGTTTCTTGGCGTAATACAATCTTGTGGATAATTCGGTTACAGCCTTATTCAAACCTCTTCTTCTTTTTAGCGTCTGCTCATTAATTCTGTACTTTAGAAGAACGGAGTCAATATTTGCAAACTTTTTATTCGCGGATATTAACTCGAGCCATAAGCACATATCTTCTGTCAGTGGCTGATTTTCAGGGTATCGCATCCCGTTATTAAATACAGACGATTTAAACATCACGGTTGGATGAACGAAAGGACATTTTTTAAAGGCATTGTTTTTAATGGCTTCATCTGTAAAATAGATCTTGCATTTTTCTCTTGCTGACTCACCACCAAACTCTTGACACAACCCACCAACAACATCTAACTCAGGGTTAGCCATAAAAAAATCTATTTGTCGTTGAAATCTATCTTCTAAACTTATATCATCAGCATCCATTCTGGCAATAAAATCAAATTCATTATTAACTAGCGCCACTGATATTAATTTATTCAAAGCATAAGCTAATCCCTTATTTTTTTCACTTCTAATGAAAATCACATGTTGCGAATTATAATTTTGCAAAAAACTTTCAATATCTGGATTTATCTTGCCATCGGCATAAATAAAGAAAACAAAGTTAGAGTATGTTTGATTAATAATACTGTCAAAAGCCTCTTTAAACTCATTAAATTTATCATTAATATAAACCGACATTATTACTGCAATTCGTGGGCACTTATTTTTCATTCCATCAATCCACGCTACCGCCCCTGGCTTAACAGCTACCAGTGCACTGAACTCATTGATATTGCGTACTGTTACTGAGAGACATTGCTGCATCTCCCTCGAAACTCAAACGCTAATTGTCTTACCAATCCGTTCTGGAAACAAGGAAAATCCAGGAAAACTTTGACGAAAAGCCTATTGCTAACTATTTGTTATTCTGATTGTTTATACAAAATAACGGCAGGAATATTCGCAACAAATTACTTTCGCCACGAATCTTCACTGCTGTTATAGTTTCCTTGCCAACCGTCACATTCGGTCAGATTTTCATTATTCGCTTAACAGTTTCTCAATGCCTTTGCGGAACTTCGCCCCTTCTTTGAGGTTGCGCAGTCCATACTTCACAAACGCCTGCATATAACCCATTTTTTTACCGCAGTCATAGCTGTCACCAGTCATCAGCATGGCATCAACGGACTGTTTTTTCGCCAGTTCGGCAATGGCATCAGTCAGCTGAATACGCCCCCATGCACCAGGCTGAGTGCGTTCAAGTTCCGGCCAAATATCGGCAGAAAGCACATATCGACCAACGGCCATGATGTCTGAGTCCAGCGTCTGCGGCTGATCCGGCTTTTCTATGAATTCAACAATACGGCTGACTTTACCTTCACGATCCAGCGGCTCTTTAGTCTGAATGACGGAGTATTCAGAGAGGTCACCCGGCATACGTTTTGCCAGCACCTGGCTGCGGCCCGTTTCGTTGAAACGTGCAATCATGGCAGCAAGGTTGTAGCGCAGCGGGTCGGCACTGGCGTCGTCGATCACAACGTCCGGCAATACCACGACAAATGGGTTGTCACCAATGGCGGGTCGTGCACACAAAATGGAGTGGCCTAAACCTAAAGGTTCGCCCTGACGCACGTTCATAATGGTCACGCCCGGCGGACAGATAGACTGTACTTCCGCCAGCAGTTGACGCTTCACGCGCTGTTCAAGGAGAGATTCTAATTCATAAGAGGTGTCGAAGTGGTTTTCGACTGCGTTCTTGGACGCGTGAGTTACCAGGAGGATTTCTTTGATCCCTGCAGCCACAATCTCGTCAACAATGTACTGAATCATTGGCTTGTCGACGATCGGTAGCATCTCTTTGGGAATCGCCTTAGTGGCAGGCAACATATGCATCCCAAGACCTGCTACCGGTATAACTGCTTTTAAATTCGTCATTCTTTTCCTACCTCTAAGTGGCTGATAGTGCGTAAATTATTGCCATAGGTTAGCCAAACGTTATGGCTATATACCAAAGCTTAGTTCCGCATAACTTTGCTTAAACCTTAGAATAACACTACACACCATCAGCATCTGGGTTACTCGGATTACTCGGAATTCCGCATACTGATAATTTAATCAGTACCTCTTTCCGAATAATCGTAGTCCAACCTGGTCCTTATTTCTCTGACTCGTCTGCATTACTCAGAAACAAACGTTATGTCGTCTTTTTTGGCATGAACGAATTCATACTGCAGTGTTCGATCCAGACCTTGCGACAGCGTATACGGTGCCACAAAACCTGAAGAATGCACTTTCGTTGCGTCAAACTGTGTTGTTGCGCAGAATTTTTTCACGCGCACTGAGCTGACAGCGTATTTTTTGCCCGTAATTTTGCTCAGGATATCAAAGCAATATCCACCCAGCATTCCTAGTGGGTAAGGCAAGTGCATAGAAGGGATCTTTTTGTTCAGGCTTTGTTCAACTTCAGCAACCAACTGGTTCATGTTCAGGTCTGGCTTATCAACGTAGTTATAAACCTCATAACCTGCGGCAACATTCTTCAGTTTGTACTTGATAAACTCAACAATGTTTCCAACATAAGCCATGGACTTATAGTTAGTCCCTGCGCCCACCATCATAAACTTGCCGCCAGCGATCTGTTTCAGCAAGTTATAGACGTTACCGCGGTTGCGTTCACCGAAGATAACGGTAGGACGGATGATAGTTAATGAACGTTCTGTTGGTGCTTTGTTATACCATTCACGCAGCACTTCCTCTGCCTGCCACTTACTTTTGCCGTAGTGGTTGAAAGGATCGTGTGGATGGTTTTCGTCAGGGTTGTGTTTGTTCAAACCATAAACAGCAACGGAACTGGTAAAGATGATATTTTTAACGCCATTTTTTTCCATGGCCGCCAGCACATTGCGGGTACCCTGAACGTTGACATCATAATAGAGAGAAGTAGGGCTGACGTCATCGCGGTGTTCCGCTGCCAGTAGTACAACAGTGTCAAAACCGGCTAACGCCTGGTCGAGTGCCTGTTGATCACGAACATCGCCAATCTGTGTGATTTCTGGATAAAAGTGGCTCTGCTGTTTGTCCAGGTTCTTGATATTAAAGTCAGCAATTGCCGTTTCAAGTAGTCGGGTTCCTACGAATCCGGAAGCTCCTATGAGCAAAACGTTATCGTTCATAAATCACTTTAGTCTGGTTGTTACGTAAGAAACACAAGATAAAGATGAGTACCTTCCCTGAGTAGTCAATGCTGCCCAGCCCCAGCTTTAACAGTTAGTGTGAGGATTATAATCTTTTAGAACATTATATCCAGTAAGTTTATGAATGGTCGCAAATCTACTCCCTCCGTTCTGGCAATCTAAAGTTAATCTTTTCCACATTAACAATGTGGTGATTAACTCTGTCGATATCGACGGAGCTTTGCCCTTTTTCATTCACCGCATGAACATTTGCAAGTGACAGCAGTGTTTCTTTTTTCGCCATAAAGACGCCGCGAACGTCTTTGCGCATGTCGAAGTTCATGCTCAATGCGGGTCCAACTGAGGATTCCTGCATCACCTTGATATTTCGCATAAAAAGATGTTGCGGTTTGTTGTGTAACTCCAGCGACGCACGCTTCATCTCAATGTTAGTCAGCGCCACAAAGGAGACAGCATTCCCGGCAGAGATTTGGATACCGCGCAATTTATAAGCAAGATGGGTGTTATCCATTTGAATATTATTCACTCGGAAATTTTGCGGTATTGAGAGATATTTGCCTTTAATTACCCCATAGCCGATTAACATCCCAGCGCTATTAATCATTTCAATATTATCAATCACGAAATTGTCACAACCGTAAATAGCAACTGTCGCGTTATCAATGCCTGCTTTCTTGCTGAAATCCGGCGTGATATTGCGGGCTTTGATATTACGAATAACAAAATGTTTACCATTTTCAACATGGATCAACTGCCGACAATCCGATCCCGTGATATTCGCCACGACAAAGTTTTTCACTGCCTGGTCTTCCGGGTAGTTATTATCGTAGGTACTTCCCGCAAGGCCTATGCCGATACCCCAGTTGATTTTGCCGTTGGTACAGTTGATGCGCTCGATGACATGGTCAGATATCAAAATATCACGGTCGTTAATCGCCACGTTCCATTCAATGGCGTCGCCCTGTAAATCACTAAATTTACAGTTGGTGATGTTGGCACCGATAATCTGGTTATGAAATCCCTGGCGTAAGATGGCGTAATTAGCGTGGCTAACGGTCAGGTTATCGATGGAGAGGTTACGCATTACTCGTTTGTTTTTGCCGCCGATATAAATCTGCGTTACCGGACCAAAGCCGCTCATCGTCAGCCCTTTGATGGTGCAGTCAGAGCCACGCACATCCAGGGTGATGTTATGCATACTGCCACCCTCCTCCCCTGTCACCTGGCTGCTGTCCTGTAAGACAAATCGCCCTCTGCCGTTGCCGCGCAGGCTTCCAAGGATGTGTAACGTTTTACCTGCAGGAATGAAGATGCCGGTGTTGATATTGTCGCAAACCAATCCGGCAGGCACGACGACCGTTTGCCCTTCGCCGAAGGCTTGTTTAAATGAGGCGATCCAGTCGTGTGGGTTGTAGTCGTTAATGTTAACGCTTTGTCGGGCGGGAAGTGCACGGGCGAAAGGGGTATGGAGGAAGGCAAGCGCGGAGCTTGCCGTCAGGAAGGTGCGTCGGGAGAGTTTTTTAAATGGCATACGTTCTCCTCTATAAAGCCTGCAGCAAGCTGGCGAGTTCTCGATTAATCACCTGCTGGTTAAAATCGTGTTCGACTTTTTCGCGCGCACGTTTGACGACCGGAGCCAGTTCGTCGGTGTTCAGTTGGCTAAACGCCGCCAGTCGTTGCGCCAGTGCGCGAGCATCGTTCTCAGGCACCAGCCAGCCGGATTTATCGGCCTCCACCAGTTCTGGTATTCCGCTATGCAGAGTTGAAACAACCGGAATGCCGACCGCCATCGCTTCCATTAGCGCCACCGGAATACCTTCCATATCGCCATCCGCACCCGTTATCGATGGCAACAGGAAGACATCCGCGTCGTCGAGCATCGCTTTCACTTCATGGCTCGGTTTAAAGCCCGGCATCTCTACCACATCTTCCAGTTGATATTGTTCGATGAGCGTGCGCAGGCGTCGTTCCCACGGGCCAATGCCGAGGATGCGATAGCGAAATGCCACGCCCTGCTCTTTCAACTGCCGGCAGGCTTCGATCGCCACATGCAGGCCTTTTTTCTCGGTTAAGCGTGCGACGGAGATGATTTCCAGCGGCGTTGCGGGCGCTTTCACCGGACGCGGGCTAAAGCGCGTCATGTCCACGCCCATACGCGATACGGCGATTTTTTCCCTCGGACAGCCCATTTTTTGCAGCCTTCCGGCCCACAAATCGCTTATCGGTAACATCAGGTCGCCACGGCGAAACAGTTGTTGATATTCGGGAGTGTAGTGGTTGAGCACGTCCCGACTGGAGATATCAATACCGTGGAAGATAGTGGCAATTTTGCCGCGAATGACACCCAGTTCGCGTAGTTTTGCTGCGGTTACCCCCGCAGGGCCAAAATGAGCGATGAACACATCGGCGCGAAACGGTGTTGCGACCTGACCACAAATGGCAGACAAAATCAGGTTCCGCGACTCGGCGCCATAGCGTTTGAGGTTGAGCGCCTGCCAGGTATTTTTACGATGAATGCCGCGTAACGTCTGGCTGGCGCGGTGGCGCAGTTTCGCCACTTTGCCCGTAGGTTCGTCCTGTAACCAGCGGGTTCTGGCAGCAAGGTTGTATTTCGTCCATGCCGCGTGGGTGTTCTGGGTGTCGCCTTTTTGCAGCGCGACAATCTCCACCTCAAAGCCCATATCAATAAACGCGGTAATTTGATTGAGGACGAAGGTTTCCGACGACAGCGGAAATTTCAGTAAAAAGAAGCCGACCTTCATTTCACCTCCCCGATGCGTTCAAGCACAGATTGCACCATCTGCATTCCTGTATGACGCTCACGACTGACAGCTTCGTTAAGTCGTGCGTTCAGCGCCGGAAGCTGGCCTAAGGTATCCGCAACCATCGCTTGCAGGCTGCCGTCCAGTAAATGACGGATATCAATTGCCATCTCTGGTAGCCCCAGTTGTTGCATAATCCCGGCGGATTTATGTTCATAGTTGATGGCAATCGCCGGAGTAGCAAAGTTCATTGAGATAATGGCTGAGTGCAGGCGCGTACCGACGGTGAGTTCACAGGCACCGAGAATTTTGCCCATTTCCAGATCGTTGAGTTCATCCATCACCACGTGGTAACGGGCAGGATCGCTGATGTGCTGGCGCAGGTTGAGCGCCACCATGCGGTCGTCTTTGTTATAGCTGTCGATGCCCGTACAGGTGGAGAGCGCAATAACCTGATAGCCTTCGTCGAGAATGCGATTGACCACCCCGGCAAAGGCTTTTTCATACGCTTGTTGAGTGGTGCCGAGACGTTTGTCGAACGGTGCCAGTTCGCGCAGGGTAATTGCCACCGTTTTCTGTTGTGCGGCAACGTCCAGCCAATGTTGAACGGCATAGCTGGCGGTGAAGTCTTCTGTGTGGTGATCGACCAGCCACGCGGTATCGACGCCATGTTCCACTTTTGCGGTGGTGATATTGCTGCGTTTCATCAAATCAAGGCTGACCGATTCGCGCAGGATCAGCGCGTCACAGTGACCAAAAACGTAGTTCGCCAGTTGGTTAAATTGCTCATCCTGGAACGGGCCGACGCTGTGACCAATCATAAACAGCGGCTTTTTCGCCATGAAAGTGCAAAGCGCATGTTCAAACTGCGGAACGCCATAGAGATCGACAAAAAACGATCCGCCGACCTGAATAATGGCGTCGTAACCTGACAGCAGGCGCACGAAGTCGGTGAATCCCTGGGCGATGGCGATATTACGCAGCTTGCCAGTGTCGGTGACGCGTGAGAGCAATACCTGGTGCTGATAGCGGCGACGGAGGACTTTTTTAACGCGCCCGACAACGCCCGCCGCGCTGTTGTGTTGTTTCATTTGCAGGAACAGCGGATCGCCCATTACCGGGCGGTTGAGCAGCCAGGAAGAACTGACCGGATAGCGGCTCATCACGTCCACTTCGGCATGTGGATTGAGGATGTTGATGGCATCAAGTAAGCCGCGCAAGATGGCGCTGTCGCCACGATTGCCGCAAGTGTGGTTGCCCAGAATAAGTAATTTCATTTTTTCCTCATAAATTTGGTGCCAGGTGAGGTTATGTTGTTGTTTTTATTGCCGGAGCCTAAAACAACCATTCACCCCGCCCGTAAAAGCATTTTCATTTTTTCGCTGCGACAAAACTGACGCTTCACTTCCACCACCAACGAATGGCGCGACAGCACAATCATCACCACAAACGCCAGCACGCCCGCGGCTATTTGCACCGCCAGCAGCATCCCCAGCGCCAGTTGCCCTTTCAGCACAATGCCCAGCGCATAACTGACCCCCAGCGTCGGCAGCGAGAGGTAAAACGGCAGCCACAAACTCAGGATGTACTGGCGATAACTGGAACCGAGCACCGGTTTAATCATCACGAAATAGCTCAGAATGGTGTTGATAATCTGCACCAGCAGGAAGCCAAGCGTGACGCCGATTGCGCCCGCCATCTGCCCACCAATAACAATCGCCGGAATAAACAGAAAGGTTTTGAATACGTTGAATTTAAAGCTGATATCGACCCGCGCTTTCGCCATCAGCAGCGAACCAATCGGGTTCCCCACTGAGCGCAGCAGCCCCACCACACACAGCAATTGCAGCACCGGAATAATGCTGTTCCACTTCTCACCAAAGACCAGCGGTACAAAGTTATTCGACACCACCATCAGCCCCAGCAGCGCCGGAAAGTTGATAATCCCCACTACCGACAGCAGCTTGTAGAAGTTAACGCGCAGCTTTTCGGTGTCGTCCTGAATTTTGGCAAATGCCGGAAACAACACGCGGGTGATGATTGGGTTCAGCTTCATCGGCGGCACAACGGCCACGTTGTACGCCAGGTTGTATCCCCCTGCCACGCCCGCGCCGAGAATACGCGCCAGCACCAGCGTTGAAAGGTTGGTATTGAGATAGTTGATGATGCTGTCCGCCGTCAGCCAGGCACCAAAGCGTAAGTTCGGTGCCACCGACGCCAGCGAGAAATGCAGACCGGGGCGATAAATTTTGCGACCAAAGTAGCCAAACAGCAGCGTTCTTACCGCACTATTGACCAGATAACCGAGGATCGCGGTCATCGCCAGTGGCCAGAAATGGGCGCTAACCACCGTAAAAGTAAAGCCCGCCAGCACCGCGCTGGTTTCGATCATGCCGATTTTGTTGAACTCCAGCTCTTTTTGCATCAACGCGCGGAACTGCTGCCCGTGGGGGATCACCACAAACGCCAGCGACAATGTTTTAATCAACGGTGCCAGGTCCGGGTTGTTCAGCACGTCACCAATGAGATCACTCAACAAAAACACCGCCACACACACCACAAGCCCCAGCCCGACGTTCAGCCAGTACAACGTGGTAAGTTCCAGGTGACTGATTTCTTTTCGCTGAATAATCGAGTTAGCGATACCGAAGTCAGAAAGCGTATCTGCCAGCGCGATAATCACCAGCGACACGGTAAGCAGGCCGAACTGGTGGTTGTCGATAATCCGCGCCAGCACGGTCATCTGCACCAGCCCGAGGCCGATAATGATTACCGTGGCAATCGCCGACCACTTCGCGCCGCTGATGGTTTTTTCACGTAAGCTCATATCAATATGCCGCTTTGTTAACGAAACCTTTGAATACCGTCAGGAAAACGATTTTGATATCGAACCAGACGCTCCATTCGCGGATGTACTCAAGGTCGAACTCGACGCGTTTTTCCATTTTCTCCAGCGTGTCGGTTTCGCCGCGCCAGCCGTTAATCTGCGCCCAGCCGGTAATGCCCGGTTTCACCTTATGGCGCAGCATGTAGCCTTCAATGAGCTGTCGATACTGTTCGTTATGCGCCACCGCGTGTGGACGTGGCCCGACAATCGACATCCCGCCGGTCAGCACATTGATAAACTGCGGCAATTCATCCAGCGAGGTGCGGCGCAGAAAGTTCCCCACTTTGGTGACGCGCGGATCGTTCTGCGTCGCCTGAGTCACCACTTTGTCGTTCTCCATCACTTTCATCGAACGGAACTTCCACACTTTGATCGGTTTGCCATCCATGCCGTAGCGAGTCTGGCGGAAAATAACCGGCCCTGGCGAACTGAGTTTCACCGCCAGCGCAATACAGCACAGCACCGGAGAGATCAGCAGCAGGATAAGCGTCGCCAGCACAATGTCTTCCGCACGTTTTATCAGGCGGTTAACCCCGGAAAGTGGCGTGTCATACAGCGGCACCACCGGTACGCCATTCATCTCTTCGAGGCGTGAATGGAGAATGTTGAAGGTAAAGACATCGGGGATCAGCAGCACCGAACAGGTGGTGTCCGCCAGTTGATGGACCAGTTTTTTCACTCGCGCGCCGTCGCACATCTGCATCGCGATATAGACGTTATGAATCTTGCCCGCTTTCGCATCCTCGACCAGTTGTTGCAGATTGCCCGCCCAGTCGTTAGAAACGCCGCCCGGTTTTGGGTCGTGGTATACGCCCACCACTTCAAACCCTAACCACGGCTGATTACGGAAGCTCTCCATCAGCATTTGTCCGGCGGCTAAATCCCCCGCCACCGCGACCATGCGCTTGTTATAGCCATGATTACGCAGCCAGCCCGCCCCAATGCGAATACATGAACGGCAAACCACCAGTCCGATACTGGTCAGCCCATACCACGCCAGCCAGATTTTCAGTTGCGTGTCGAAATCATTGTTGAACGCCACCAGTCCAGCGCTGAAAATCACGCTTAAGGTCCAGTTTTGTAGCAACAGGGCAAATTCTGTCGCTGCCCGAACACCGCGCCATGAGCGATAAAAATCGGTGATGCCGCCCAGCATCTGGAACACCACCAGCGTAATCAGTGCCACCAACAGGTGCATGTAGAGGAATGACAGTCCGCTGACTTCGCAAACCAGCCATAGTCCGGCAAACATGATGGTGATATCTGAAAAGCGTTGCACCATAGAGATTAACGATGCATTGGTTTTCGCTCGCTCGCGCTTTTTTAGATTTGTCATCGTTGTTCCTGTTATTAGCCCCTTACCCGCAGTGGGGTAAGGGAAGATCCGACATTACTCGTTCAGCAACGTCAGCAGAGTTCGCGTTCGCGCTTCCATCAGCGGCACATCACCGCGCGATTCCACATTCAACCGCACCACCGGTTCGGTGTTGGAGGAGCGCAGGTTAAAGCGCCAGTCGGCAAAGGTCATGCTGATGCCATCGGTGCGATCCACCGCCAGCGCCTCACGGCTAAAATGCTGTTCCACGCGGTTAATCGCCTCAACGGGTTGCGCCAGTTTGCTGTTGATCTCACCGCTTGCCGGAAACGCTGCCATCCGGTCGCGCACCAGTTCGCCCAGCGTTTTTCCTTTCAGGCACACCAGTTCGGCGACCAGCAGCCACGGGATCATGCCGCTGTCGCAGTAAGCGAAATCACGGAAATAGTGGTGGGCGCTCATTTCGCCACCGTAGATGGCGTCTTCCTTGCGCATCCGTTCTTTAATAAAGGCGTGTCCGGTTTTCGACATTACCGGCGTACCGCCTGCGGCAGTCACCACATCAACGGTGTTCCAGGAGAGACGTGGATCGTGGATGATCTTCGCGCCGGGATTTTTTTCGAGGAACGCTTCTGCCAGCAAACCGACAATGTAGTAACCCTCGATAAACTGCCCTTTTTCGTCAAACAGGAAACAGCGGTCAAAATCGCCATCAAAGGCAATGCCCATATCCGCGCCGTGTTTGATGACCGCATTGCGGGTGTCGTCGCGACATTCCGGCAGCAACGGGTTAGGAATACCGTTGGGGAAATTGCCGTCCGGCGTGTTATGCACTTTGATTAACTCCACCGGTGCGCCGAGGGCTTTAAAGCGGGCTTCGATGGCGTCCACCACCGGACCCGCCGCGCCGTTCCCGGAGTTAATCACCAGCTTGAGCGGCGTAAGGTTTTTGACGTTGATATAACCGAACAGGTGATCAACGTAAGCGTCACGCAGATTGATTTGCTGATAGCGACCGCGTTTGGTTTCATCGACGGGAGGAAAGTCGTTGGCTTCTGCCAGACGCTGGACGTCGCGCAGTCCGGTATCGCCGCTGATCGGGCGAGCCCCTTCGCGCACCAGTTTCATGCCGTTGTAATCCATCGGATTATGGCTGGCGGTAACTTCGATGCCGCCATCCACGCCGAGATGGAACGTGGCGAAATAGATCTCTTCGGTGCCGGACATACCGATATCCAGCACATCGACGCCCGCATCCTGTAAACCTTTCGCCAGCGCCAGTTTTAAGGTTTCGCTGGTGAGGCGGACATCACCGCCTAACACAATGGTTTTCGGTTTGAGAAATTCGCCATAAGCGCGACCAATGCGCCAGGCAATATCTTCATTCAGTTCTTCGCCTAATTTCCCGCGAATATCATAGGCTTTAAAGCAGGTTAATTTTTTCATGTCGTTACCCTTTTTCAGGCAATAGTTGGCCCTGACCGAAACGGCCAATTTTGTTTTTGTCGTTATTTGCCGGAGATTTATTCCGGTTGATTATTCAACTGCTACACCCGTCCGTAGCGATCCGCGAAGCGCACCACATCATCCTCTTCGAGATAAGAGCCGGAGCGCACTTCAATTAAATCGAGCGGAATTTTCCCCGGGTTTTCCAGGCAGTGCGTCGCCCCCAGCGGAATATAAATGGACTCGTTTTCACCAAGCAGTTTGATATCACCGTCAATGGTGACTTTTGCCGTTCCCGCGACCACCACCCAGTGCTCCGCGCGGTGATGATGCATCTGTACCGACAAGCCTTCGCCCGGTTTCACGGTGATGCGTTTCACCTGGTAGCGGTCGCCCGCGTCGATAGAGTCATATTTGCCCCACGGACGATACACTTCGCGATGCACCCGATGCTCATGGCGACCATCAGCTTTGATCTGCTCGACCACTTTCTTCACATCCTGCACCGCATTACGGTCGGCAATCAGCACTGCATCTTTGGTCTGCACTACCACCAAATCTTTCACCCCGACGGTGGTGACCAGGCCAGATTCGGCGTACACATAGCTGTTTTCAGTTTTGTGATTAATCACATCGCCATGGCAAACGTTGCCCTCGGCGGTGTGGGCGCTGATCTCCCATAATGAAGACCAGGAACCGACATCGCTCCAGCCCGCATCCATCGGCACCACAACGGCATCTGCCGTGCGTTCCATGACCGCGTAATCCACCGACTCTTCCGGACAGGCGAGAAACGCCTCTTCATCCACACGAATAAAATCGAGATCCGGATCGACGGCGTTCATCGCTTTTTCACAGGCATCGAGAATATCCGGGCGATACTTTTTCAGTTCTTCGAGATAGCGTCCGGCACGGAACAGGAACATACCGCTGTTCCAGTAATATTCGCCACTTGCCACATAGGCCTGGGCGGTTTCCAGATTCGGTTTTTCGACAAACTGCGCCACTTCAAAGGCCACCGCATCCTGCTCACCCGCCGACACTTCACCGCGACGAATATAGCCATATCCGGTTTCAGGTAGATCCGGCACAATGCCGAAGGTCACCAGCTTGCCCGCTTCGGCATACGGCATGGCATTACGCACGGCGGCACGGAACGCGTCTTCATCGGCAATCACATGATCCGCCGCCAGCACCAGCATTAATGGGTCGTTCTCCGGGCTATGACGTTTTGCCGCCAGCGCCGCCAGCGCAATGGCCGGTGCAGTGTTACGCCCTGCCGGTTCGAGAATAATGTTCTCGGTGAGTTTGTTCAGTTGACGCAGCTGTTCCGCGACAATAAAGCGGTGCTGCTCATTGCAAATCACCACCGGGCTTTCGCACTCCACGCCGTTCAGGCGGCAGATGGTGGTTTGCAGCATGGTGAGATCGCCTTTCAGGCATAAAAACTGCTTGGGGTAAAGTACGCGGGAAAGCGGCCATAAGCGGCTACCGGAGCCACCTGCCATCACAACTGGATAGAGTTTCGACTGCGCCATAATTATCCCCGAATATCATTTATAAATTGACGTAACACGTTCTCTTTATCGAGCGTGCGTTCGGCATATTCACGTGCCACCGTGTTGTGTTTGGGCAGCAGGAGCGCCTGACGAATCCCCGCCACCAGCGCCTCGACCGATTCCGGTTCTACGCAAACCGCAATGCCCGGAAAGGTTTCGCAAAGCTGTCCCAGTTCTGTGTGGGCTTCAGCAGTAATCACCGCGTTACCGCCTACCGCCAGAATATTGGTCAGTTTCGACGGCAATACGGCATCTGCCGCGCCGCGTTTTTGCACCACCAGATGGCAATCCCCCATCTTCAGCAGTGCGGGTAAAGCGTCATACGATTGCAGCGGGAAAAATTGCATGTTGCGCAGTCCACGCTGCTGCGCCATTTTTTCAAGCCGCGCTTTGCCGCCGCCCTGCCCGACAATGGCAAAAATAAGCGGTTCATCGCGCAGGCGATCGGCAGCTTCAATAACGTTTTCCAGCCCCTGCTTTTCACCAATATTGCCGGAGTAAAGAATGATTTTTTTGTTATCCGGCAGGCCAAGCTGGTTACGAAGGGCGTCAACATCGGCGTCTGCAACATGTTGAAAACGGGCGATTTCCGACCAGTTGGGGAAGAAGATGACGTTTTCCGCCGCCACGCCTTTTTCGATAGCTTTATTCATCATCGAGCGCGAAATCGTGGAGACGTTATCGACGTTATGCAGTCCGCTACGTTCGAACGCCGTCGCCAGCTGTGCCACTTTGCCGCCTTTACTTTTTCCGGCAAGGCCCAGCCCCAGCATGGCGTCCACTTCGTAATCCTGAATATGTAGCACCGTGCGCGCACCAGACAGTTTCACCAGCAGGCGCATTCCCGGCGTGCAAAACAGCGTTGGTACCACGCCGATAATGCGATCCGGCTTCCAGCGACGTTGCGCCATCAGCGGAAAGAAACTGCTGGCGGCAAAACTGCCGAGATGCAACAGGCGTTTCAGGGTGCTCGGCTGTTTTGGCACGTACAGCGGGCAGCGCCACACCGTGGCGGCCCCCTCTTCCCGTTTGTACCGCCAGGCGGAATAGTTCTCGCCCACCTGCCATTGCGGGTAGTAAGGCGGTGCGGTAATAACCCGCACCTCATGACCTTCTGCCGCCAGCCATTCCACCATCTCGCCGGTGTATTTGCCGATGCCGGTTAACTCCGGCGAGTAGTTAATGCCGTAGACCAGTATTTTCATAATCCGGGTACTCCGGCACGCTTCTCAGCGAGAAAATAGGCGCGGCTGTTAGCGTGAACATTGTCACTAGCGAGCAGTGCGTCCGGCGTCAGCCAGCGGTAATCGTCATGCTGCTCATCCGGCAGTAACAGCTCTTCTTCCGCGACTCTGAAGCGAAAACCGAGCACCACATAGTGAGTGGTAAAATCCGTGCCGGAGAAGTTATCGTCATAAAAATGCTGCCAGACACCGTAAAACTGGCCTGCTGTTATCGGCAGACGCAGCCCCAGTTCCGCCATCGTCAGCCGCTCAAATGCGGCTTCCAGCGTTTCGTCTTTCTGCACGCGCCCTCCCGGCACAAACCAGTAACCCTGCGCCGGGCGGTTGGTTCTTTTGCCAAGCAGAAACTCGCCGCGACTGTTCTCGACAATAAAGTCGAGAGAGACAAGCGGTGTGGAGCGCACTACCGTGGCAAAGTCTTCCTGACGTAAAAACATCATTACCCCCGAAAGCGGTCTTGATTCTCAAGGAACCACTGGTAAGTGCTGGCGAGCCCCGCTTCCAGTGAGATTTCGTGATACCAGCCAAGCTGATGCAGGCGTGTCACATCCAGCAGTTTGCGCGGTGTACCATCCGGTTTACTGGCATCAAAAACCACCCGACCTTTGTAACCCACCACTTTGGCGATGGTTTGCGCCAGCTCGCGGATAGTGCAGTCAACGCCCGTGCCGACGTTAATGTGCGACAGCATCGGTTGGGTGTTCTCCAGCCAGACTTCGTGCGCCAGCTCCATCACATGAATGCTCGCCGCCGCCATATCATCGACGTGCAGAAATTCGCGCATCGGTGTACCGCTGCCCCACACCACCACGTCCGGTGCATTCTGTGCCGTCGCCTCGTGGAAGCGACGCAGCAATGCAGGGATCACATGCGAATTACTCGGGTGGAAGTTGTCATGCGGGCCATACAGGTTGGTCGGCATGACCGAGCGGTAATCGCGTCCATACTGGCGGTTGTAAGATTCGCACAGTTTGATCCCGGCGATTTTGGCAATAGCATAAGGCTCGTTAGTCGGCTCCAGCGTACCCTGCAATAACTCGCTTTCTGCCATCGGCTGTTTTGCCAGTTTCGGGTAGATACAGGACGATCCGAGAAACAGCAGTTTGTTCACGTCGTTCTGATGCGCGGCGTGAATGATGTTGCTCTCAATCATCATGTTCTGATAGATGAAATCCGCCGGATACGTGTTGTTGGCAACAATGCCGCCCACTTTCGCCGCCGCCAGATAGACCTGGTCAATACGTTCGCTGGCAAAGAAATCATGCACCGCGCGGCTGTCCAGCAGGTTCAGTTCATCGCGGGTGCGTAATACCAGCTCTACATCACCGCGCTGTTCGAGCTGCCGCCTGATGGCGGAACCGACCATCCCGCGATGGCCAGCAATAAAAATGCGTTGTTTACTCATGCTTATGACTCCAGCGCGATCGCCACGTCGTAGCCGTGAGATTTCAGCAGAGAGTGTTTTTTCGCCGCTTCGAGGTCATTAGCCACCATTTCAGACACCATCTCTCTGAGGGTGATTTCCGGTTTCCAGCCCAGTTTTTCGTGCGCTTTGGTCGGGTCGCCGAGCAGCGTTTCAACTTCAGCCGGACGGAAGTAACGCGGGTCAACGGCGATAATCACATCACCCGGTTTAACGCCCGGCGCGTCATGCCCGGTGACGGAAACCACAATGCCCTTCTCTTCAACGCCCGTGCCTTCAAAGCGCAGTTTGATGCCCAGCTGTGCTGCCGCCATTTCCACGAACTGACGTACGGAGTACTGAACGCCGGTAGCAATAACGAAATCTTCCGGTTGTTCCTGTTGCAGCATCATCCACTGCATTTTTACGTAGTCTTTGGCATGGCCCCAGTCACGCAGGGAATCCATGTTGCCGAGGTACAGGCACGACTCCAGCCCCTGGGCGATGTTGGCGATTGCGCGGGTGATTTTGCGGGTAACGAAGGTTTCGCCACGGCGCGGGGATTCATGGTTGAAGAGAATACCGTTACAGGCGTACATGCCGTAGGATTCGCGGTAGTTAACGGTGATCCAGTAGGCGTACAGTTTGGCGACCGCATACGGAGAGCGTGGGTAGAACGGCGTGGTCTCTTTCTGCGGAATTTCCTGCACCAGACCGTACAGTTCAGAAGTAGAAGCCTGATAGAAACGGGTTTTCTTTTCCAGACCGAGGAAGCGGATCGCCTCGAGCAGGCGCAGCGTACCCATCGCATCGACGTCTGCGGTATATTCCGGTGACTCAAAAGAAACCGCAACGTGGCTCATTGCGCCCAGGTTGTACACTTCATCCGGCTGCACTTCACGCAAAATGCGCGTCAGGTTGGAGGTATCACTCAGGTCGCCATAATGCAGATGGAATTTCGGATTGCAGGTGTGCGGATCCTGATAAATGTGATCCACGCGCTCGGTGTTGAATGACGATGCGCGACGCTTAATACCATGCACCTCGTAACCTTTTTCCAGCAGAAACTCTGCCAGGTAAGAACCGTCTTGTCCGGTTACGCCGGTGATGAGAGCGACTTTTGACATGTCTTATTCCTCTGTATTTTTTGAATTTATTCAGTTTCAACGCGTTTGCGTATCACCACTGCGGGGTTCCCCCGGCAAACCACATTTGCCGGAAGCGATTTAAAAACACTGCTTCGCGCACCCACGACGGTGCCGTTGCCGATCGTGACGCCAGGGGCAACAAAAACATCTGTCGCCAGCCAGCATTTCTCGCCAATCACAATAGGCGTGGCGTTAATGGTGAAATGTTGACTTGCATGGTCGTGGCTCCCGGTGCATAAATAACTTTTTTGCGATATCACCGAATGTGCGCCAATGATTATTTCACCGAGGGTATATAAATTGACGTCATCGCCGACCCACGCGTAATCACCTAAGGTTAATTTCCACGGATAGGTAATTTTTACTGACGGACGAATCACTACGTTTTTTCCTATTTTTGCGCCGAATAAACGTAATAAAAATGCCCGCCAGCGATACAATACTTGTGGCGACCAGGCAAATAATGTTGCCTGTACTGCCCACCACAATTGCACTTTAATAGCGTTGCCGCCCCGGAACCCTTTCGGCACCGAGAACCCACTTAAATCCTGCATCGTTTTCCCTTATATTCAGCTTTTGTTATATAAGGCTTTCGTCTTTGAGGTAGTACGCTGGCGTAAATGCCAGGATAATTCTGCCCAGAAGCCAGGCACATGTAATATCTGCCGTTGGACTTTTTTGGCGTCAGCACATAATTCCATATTATTGGTGGTAGATACTCCCCCCATAGAAAATTCAGACACCAGGCCATTGAGTTTTCTAAATGCATAACCAGCTTTATACATTTTGGCTGCCAGCGCGTAATCGGAAGAAACTTTATATTCCAGGTCATAACGCCATTTTTTCAAGCCGGATACCGGAAAAAATATCGCCTGATGACTGGCGGGCAGGCTGTGATAAATATACCAGCCCGGTTTGGCGCTACGTTTAATTTTATGCCCGTCGCCAAAATCCAGCAGCGCATCGCCGGTGATCATCACGTTATCTTTTTGTACTTTTAACTTACGGACAAAATTTGCGGCATCCTGATGAAAAATATCACCTGAGTTGAGAAACAACGCGAACTTGCCTTGTGCCATCGCAATGCCCTTGTTCATGGCGTCGTAGATACCGTTATCTGGTTCGCTGACAAAGCGTAGGTTATAGATACCCTTGAGATTTTCCAGGTACTCACGGGTGCCGTCATTGGAACCGCCATCGACAACAATCCATTCGAAGCTGATATCGTCCGCCTGCGCCAGATGCGCCAGCGAGGCATGTGTTTTGACTATCCCTGCGAGGTTACGAAACGCGACAGTGATTATGCTAAGCAACATGTTCTTATTCTTACCTCGTAATATTTAACGCTTTTCGCAAAATAAACGGACAGACGATTAAAAATGCATATTCCGGGCTAAATATCGAACCGGTAAAAAACAGCGACACCGGAGTAAAAAGATATAATTGCACGCGAAAATTGCGGTTATCACCAAAAGCGTTGATCATCATTTTTATCACTTTCCCCATGTACCACAGTGATAAAAACACCGCGAACCAGGAAAAATAAATAATCAGCAGATACAAACCATTGTCTATGGTTTTTCCGACATCCACACCGTTAAATATTCCGAATGATGCGACATATTCATAAAGTGAGCCAAATCTGACTACACCGTCAATATGGGTCAAAGAATAACCGACCATCACCAGCGGACCGACAATACGATAATACGATGACGACCCTTCCGTACCTAAATCGCCCAGACGGGTGGAAATATAAGGAAACGCGATTACCACACCAACCAGGAATACAGCCAGAGAAACCAATGCTAACGGTAACTTTTTCTTAATCGCCTCTTTATTCAGATATTGAAATGCCCACTCCAGCAAATAAAAAAGGATAAAGGTCATAACCCCTGAAAACGATCCGGATAATATTATCCCTGCGAGAATCATAGCATCGGTTTTAGGCGTTTTGATACCAAACTGTTTGATGCTGAGCCAAATTGAGATTAATGCCAGAGCGAAAAATGCCGGTTCGAAATAAAGTGCTGTCGTGCGCTTGCCGCCGAATTTAATGAAATTCAGCACATAGCTGTTGCTGTAAATCAGATATTTCGAAATCGACTCCATAATATTGCTACCGCCGGTGAGGATAATTTGCGCCATCTCCACCGCCGCCAGCGCCACCACCAGCCCGACCACCAGATAAAAGAAACGTAATATCTTGCGATGGTTGTGTGGCGAAATTGTTTTAAAACGAATACTCCACACCATGCCAATAATGATCACAATATAGACAAACAGCATGGTTGAAGTGACGTATTTACTGGCATCCAACGACTGACCAAACAGGTAGTTAAACGCCGTGAGTCCCGCACCAACCCCTAAGGCAATCATCAATTTTTTAACGTTGATGCGCTCTAAAAACAGCAGTAACAAGACGGGTAAAAAAGTGACGATGGTAATGGGGAAACTTTCGCCAAGCTGGGCGATTTTGACGTTAACCAGCAGGTAAATCAGCGGCAGCAGTAGGTAGCTACAGATTCTGATAGAAGTTGACATACTCCTCCAGCATCTGTTGTCCACTGTAGGCGGCGCGGCTGCGTTGGCTAAACCCAGCCAGCGTGGTACCAAATATCGCCTGCGCAATTTCCGGTTTGCTTAACTGCACCAGTTGCAGCACCTCTTCTTCGCTGACGGTTTTACCGCCGGATTTTTGCAGCACTTCCCGCGCCGCATCGCTATGGGTGGCAATCACCGGCACGCCAATCGATAGCGCCTCACACAAAATCAGCGGGTAGTTATCGACGCGAGAACTGAATACCAACGCATCCATCTGATTGAGCGCGCTCATCAACTTGCGCTTGTCAGTTTCAAAGCCGTGATTAACCACGTTGCCAGCGGTGAACGGCGAGAACTTACCAAAGGTATGCAGTTCAATTTTGTCGCCCAGCGCCATCATCTCACGTACCAGTTGCTGGTTAGTTTTGCCGTCGTAACGCAGATCATGCGCCACCACCGCGATTTTCGGCTTGTCCTGGGTTTCGCGTACCGGAGGCAAGTCCGCCAGAATCGCTTCGGTTGCCATATCAATGCCATTATTGATAATCCGGCAACGCCCTGGACCGTACAGACTATTGAAAGCATCAGCCACATGCTGGCTGGGGGAAATAAACTGACAGCCCAGCGCCAGCATCTCACGGAATAACTGGCGTTTGCCCGCCACCAGTTGGTGTGCGCGATCAATCTTCACCGGCGGATAATTATTTAAGGTCGGGCATTTCTGGCAGCCCGTTTTCCAGCCTTCGCAACCGTCGGTAAAGGCGCAGCGTCCGGTAACGCTCCAGTGGTCGTGTAGCGTCCAGACCAGAGTGACATCCGTTTTATGGTTTTTCACTTTTTCGCAAAAGCGCACCACGCTCTTAAGATTCAACCAGTAGCTGTGCAGCACATGAAAATGCAGGACCACCGGACCCGGTGTGCGAGTAATGGTGCGATATAACTCATTGAAATTGCCGAACAGATCGCGATTAAGCAGACGAAACAACGCAATGTTCGCCATCGCGGTCATCCGCGGCGTATGTTTGATGACCTGCGGATAGTTCTGATGGCTGACGCTCTCTTTGCCACCTTTGCCGTAGCCGTAGACAAAATGTGACGCCAGCCCCTGTTGCAGCGCGCGCTGGTGGAGATCTAACGCCACACCTGCTGCCCCGCCTTCCGCCAGTCGCACATTGAATTGCAGAATATTCATTTAATTACCTTCACTCGCGCTTTTTCTCCCACCACCAGCGCGTTGTCCGGGACAGAGTCGAGCACCACGCTGCCCGCGCCCACGGTGACGTTGTTACCAAGCGTGATATCACCAAGAATAATGACGTTGGCACCGAGTTCGACGCCGTTGCCAATGTGTGGACATGCCATGTTATCGGCACCACGATTGCCGATAGTGACGCCGTGACGAATGGTGAAATCATCCCCCGCGACCACGTTTTTATTGATCACCACGGCGTAACCGTGATGGATAGTGAAACGGCGGCCAATGGTCGCGGCGGCCTGGATTTCATAACCGAAAAAGCATTCGGTGATAATGCGATACAGCACCAGCAGCGGGGCCGCCCACAGATTGTTGAGGACGTTCTTTTTGCGCCACACCGAACAAAAATGAGCGACGCGATAGGCAAGAACCATGCAGCACGGACGTAAACTCCAGCTGTTGGCGCGCAGATCTTCCAGCATCTTTAGCGCCCCCGAATACCATCAGCCAGACGTTTGCCGTTACGCACCGACAGCAGCGTCAGCAAAGTGCGCCAGGTCATGCGTTTATTGCGGATCTGGTAGAGGGTAAACAGCTGATATTTTTTGCTGGCGCGGTCGAATTTGTCTTTGTGCTTGCGGTAAAAGTGGAAGTATCCGGAGAATTTTTTCGGTGACGAGGTGATCTGCATTTCACCATGATTGATATGCAGGATCTGCGTCGCCTCTTCCACTTTCCACGGTTCGCCGTACTCCACTACCATCCGCAGGAAGATGTCGTAATCCTGTGCCGCTTTCAGTTTGGTATCGAACAAGCACTCTTTGAAACGCCACGCCCAGGTAAAGACCTGATTGCCAATAATATTGCGTTTGTAGAACAGGCGGCGTGAATACGGCGATTTGGGATACAGCGGCAAGCTTGCCGGTTGGGAATAGACTTCGCCCTGGCAAACGTAGTCGTTAGCGTACAAAAAGGCGTGAGTGACCAGTTGCTGTTTATGGGCGAGGAAGACGCTCAGGCGGTTGGGTGTCCATTCATCATCATCATCGATCCCGGTGATGTATTCCCCTTGCGCCAGCATAATCGCCTGGTTACGTACCGCGCACGCCCCGCTGTTAATGTCGTTGTGAATGTAAGTGATGCGCGGATCGTTGAGGGCGGTGACGTACTGTTGTAGTTGTTCCCAGGAGGTGGAGCAATCATCCACGATAATCATCTCCCAGTTGTTGTAGTCCTGGCGCAGGACCGATTTTATCGCCCGAATAGCCAGTTGTTGGCGGTTCCAGGTCGGCATATAGATTGAAATCAGCGGATTGTCTTTCATAGGTTGTTCTCACGGCTTATGAGCTGGTTTGCTTGCCGGATGCGGCGTGAACGCCTTATCCGGCCTACGGGGCGGTGCGAATGCAGCGTCGTTATTTCGCATCCGACTTATATTCGTATTCGTAATAGCCATAATCCTGATACGCGCTGGCGCGGCGGAAGATGGAGTTCAGAATCACCCCTTTCACCGGAATACCATTTTGCTCAAAGCGGCTCAGACTGGTTTCCACTTCTTTCAATGTGTTGACCGCATAACGCGCCACCATTAACGTGGTTCCGACATGACGACCAACAATTGCCGCATCGGTCACTGCCAGAATCGGCGGCGTATCAATCAACACCAGGTCGTAGTTTTTACTCGCCCACTTCACCAGTTCGGCAAAGCGTTCGCTCATTAACAGTTCAGAAGGATTTGGCGGCACCTGACCGCGCGGGATCAGGTCAAATTTGGCAATAGAGGTCGGTTTAGCAGCAGTAGTAATATCGCCCTGTCCAATCAGAATTTCCGACAGGCCATTAACGTTATTAGTGCCCAACAGCTCGTGGGTGTAGCCTTTGCGCATATCGCAGTCGATCAACAACACCCGTTTATTGGTCTGGCTAATCACCGCCGCCAGGTTGGCGCAGACAAAGGTTTTACCGATTGACGGGCTAACCCCGGTCATCATCAACACATTGTTCTGCGCCTGCATCATCGCGAAGTGCAGACTGGTACGCAGACTACGGATGGCTTCAATCGCCAGATCGGTTGGATTCCCCACCGCCAGTAGCTGGCTCTGTTTATAGCGTTTAATCCCTTTGATGGTTTTGACGCTATCGCGCGCTTTCTGCCACTCCGACAGCGGGATGCTGGCATAGACGCTAATGCCATGTTCTTCCAGCACTTGCGGGCTTTCAATGCCGCGATTAAACAACGAGCGCAGCAGCACAGCCACGATAGAGAGCATCAGGCCAAGGATAATCGCCCCAAGGATAATCAGCCCTTTCTTCGGTTTTAGCACACCTGGCTGGGTGATTGCCGGGTCAACAATGCGCACATCGCCGACGGTGCTGGCTTCGGTGATTTTCAGCTCCTGCTCTTTATTCAGCAGCTGCATATAGACCTGCTGCCCAGACTCGACATCGCGGGTCAGACGGACAATCTCCTGCTGGGTTTTCGGCATCGCCGTTACGCGACCGTTCAGTTTGGCTTTTTCGTCTTCCAGCGCCTGCCGTTTCTCCAGCAGCGTGCGATACGCCGGGTGAACTTTGGTGTACAGCTTGGAGATTTCCGCTTCTTTAAAGGTCAGTTCGTTCAATTGTGCGTCGATGTTCACCATCGAATCGAGCACCGCTTTTGCTTCCAGCGGCAGATCAACAGAATCTTTATCCTGACGGAAGGCATTCAATTTATTTTCGGCAACATCAAGGCGGCTACGTACTTCCGGTAACTGTTGCGCGAGGAAGGCGAGGCTTTTCGACGCTTCCGCGGATTTGCGCTCAATATTTTGTTCCTGATAGTTACGGGCGATGCTGTTAAGAATGTCGCGGATCTGTTCGCGATCTTCACCGGTATAAGTCAGGCTCAGTACGCCTGCGTCTTTGCCGTTCTCCGTTACCGTCAGGCTGTTTTGCAGTTGGTTGATCATCCCCAGCGTGGAGTATTTGGTGACGGTAAACTCACTGCCCGGGCTGGAGTGAATGGCTTCAACCATCAGCGTGACGCCTTCTTTTTTCAGCATCTGGCCCGCTTGCCCACGGGCGCTAAAGCCGCCATCGCTGCTCAGAGTGTAGTTTTTATCGTCCAGCACATTAAGCGTAAACACCTGATCCGCCATCTCTTTCGGGCGGTTAAAGGTGGTCACTTTTACCGTCTCGTTCTGGCGTCCCATCAGGCGATCCCAGCCCGCACCGAAAATAGGGAACGTGTTTTTGCTCACTGCAATATCGAGGTCGAGATCGTCCACCGTTTTACCAAGCACCAGACGCGAACGAATCAACTGGATCTCGGCGTCCGATGCTGGCGGTTTGTTGGCTAATGCCGAACCAATGTCCTGCACTAACGAATTGCCGCTGTTTTGCTCGATTTGTACCAGTGCGTCGGCACTATAAATCGGCGTGGCGAAGAAGGTGTAAACCACGGCACAGAGGGCAAATACGGCGGTGATGCCAATTACCCACCAGCGCGCTTCAATGACGGTGCCGACCAGGCGACCAATATCGATTTCATCACTGCCCGTTACCGGAGCGGCATGTTGTTTTACTTTTTCTGTCATTCTTATACCTGCTCTGCGTTCAATGCCTGCGCCCACTGGCGGGCAGATCGTTCAAGTAATGTGTACACCGCTGCAAACGTTTCCCGGCTTTTGCGATACGGATCGGGGATTTCACATTCGTTATCCCAGTGACCAAACAGCATCACTTTGCCGCGCATCTCAGGTGCCATCTCGCATAAGCGTTCGATATGGCGCTTTTCCATGGTCAAAATCAGGTCGTAGTTGCGACACAGGCGACGGCTGATTTGCCGTGCACAGTGACCTTCCAGAGACAGTTGATGTTCTGCGGCGACGCTGATAGCAGTAGGGTCAGCGCCCTTACCGACCAGCGCGCCGAGTCCAGCGGACTCCACTTTCAGCTCCGGGTGATAACGTTGCAGTAAGCGTTCCGCCGTCGGGGAACGGCAAATATTGCCGACACAGACAACTAAGATGTTGTTAAACATGACGATTACCAGTTATGAATGTCGCTGGCTGTATCCGTCATGTAACGGACACCGCTAATAGTTGGCAGCAACTGATTGATCAGACGGTTCCAGCGGGATACCGGGGCGGTGGTGACATACACCACGTCATAAGGTTGCAGGCGGAATTCTGTCGCCATCACCAGCGACGTGGCATCGGACATATCCAGCTGGTAGATATTGGCAATCTTGCCGTTACGCCCGCCCTCGCCTTTCAACGGACGAATGACAAAGATGCCGCTGGCGTTGGAGGTGGTCATGTCGATACCTTCAGCATTGCCCAGGGCTTCAGTCAGGGTCATGCCGCTAAAGTCCATTTTCAGGGTGCTCTGTTTCTTCACTTCACCCATCACAAACACTTTCAGATCATCATTACGCGGCACGTAGAGAATATCGCCGGGGTAAAGCAGTCGGTTCTGATTGAGGTCGCCGTTTTGCATCAGCGCCTGCAAAGAAATGCGCTCTTCACGACCATTGTGTGTTAGCACCACGTTGCGCCAGTCAGCGGTGTCGGTCAGGCCACCTGCGGCGTTGATGGCGTCGAGAATGGTCAGTGGCACGTTGGTGATCGCCTGTTGACCGGATTTATTCACCTGACCGGAGATATAGGCTTTTTGCGAGCGGAAGGCGGCGATATTAACGTCCACCTGCGGGTCAGCGATGTACGTCGCTAAGCGCCCGGTAATATCACTGCGGATTTCAGCGAGCGTTTTCCCCACCACGTGAACTTTGCCGATATACGGGTAGAACATGGTGCCGTCAGGCTGTACCCAGTTGCCGGTGTCGCTGGAGCTGCGGTACTGACCGGCTGGCGTGGTGAGTTCCGGGTGATCCCAGACGGTGACATTAAGAACGTCTCCCGGCCCGACGCGATACTGATAATTCGCGATCTCACTTTCCAGCGTCATATTGGGGCGCGCTACATTCGGGCGTGGGCGTAATTGATCAATCAGGCGCGGGGTCAACGGATAAACATTCACCATTTTGTCGAGATCGAAATCAGCGTCCTGCTGTTTGATGACGTCTTTCCCCATCGTCGACATATTGCTGCCCGGAAGTACTGTGCAACCGCTTATCAAGGTTACTGACACCAATAATGGCATCAATTTCATTTTGGATTTCATCATTGTTTATTTATCACTTTGGCAGAGTAATTATCCTGTGCACTATTAATAGCAATGTCGCCATGCACATTTACCTTGCAGTTAATTGAATAAAAATTTAACTGGCATCAGTCCTAAAAAAATTGATTTCATCCGCAGGCTATTGACAGAATAATTCAGACTGGTCTTTCAGGCATCCAGACACGCTACCGCCCGTGGCTTTTTAGCTACCAATACACTGATTTAGCTTAATTTTTAAAACCCTCTCAACATACAGTCGTTGATGAGAAAGGGTTATTGCGGAAATTAACTTCCGAATATAAGGTGACATTATGGTAATTGAATATTGGCTCTCCAATAATGCAGGAGGAAGTGTTACAGCTAACGGAATAGCAGGCAAGGTAACAATTCGGCAATTGGCTATTTTTAAGAATTATATTAAGTGTCATTCAATATGGTTTTTAGGAGTTTCTTTAGGTTGACAATATTTAATATAGCGTCTCCACATGCGATATTTCTTAAATAACGTTTTATTATTACCACTTATAATTCGGGGATAATGTGAGGTTATAACCCTCAAATAATATGAGATAAATAGTGCTGTAACATTGCATTTTTGCCCCGATTTATCCATGATCGAATTGTGACATTTGTCATACAACGAATAGGTTTTGTACTTACTATGGAATGGATTGCCGATCCGTCTATCTGGGCCGGGTTAATCACGCTGATTGTGATCGAACTGGTCCTCGGCATTGATAACCTGGTCTTTATTGCCATCCTCGCCGAAAAACTACCGCCGAAGCAGCGCGACCGCGCACGGGTTACCGGGCTGCTGCTGGCGATGTTAATGCGCCTGTTACTGCTGGCGTCAATCTCCTGGCTGGTCACCCTGACTCAACCGCTGTTCAGCTTCCGCTCGTTTACCTTTAGCGCCCGCGATTTAATCATGCTGTTTGGTGGTTTCTTCCTGCTGTTCAAAGCCACGATGGAGCTGAACGAACGGCTGGAGGGGAAAGACAGCAATAACCCCACACAACGCAAAGGTGCGAAGTTCTGGGGGGTGGTGACACAAATTGTGGTACTGGACGCCATCTTCTCACTCGACTCGGTGATTACCGCCGTCGGGATGGTCGACCATTTACTGGTCATGATGGCCGCCGTCGTTATCGCTATTAGCCTGATGTTGATGGCCAGCAAGCCCTTAACGCAATTTGTTAACAGTCACCCGACGATCGTTATTCTCTGCTTAAGCTTCCTGTTGATGATTGGCTTTAGCCTGGTGGCAGAAGGTTTCGGCTTCGTCATACCGAAAGGCTACCTGTACGCTGCTATTGGTTTCTCGGTGATGATCGAGGCGCTCAATCAGTTGGCTATCTTTAACCGGCGACGTTTTCTTTCCGCTAACCAGACGCTGCGCCAGCGGACTACCGAAGCGGTAATGCGCCTGCTTAGCGGGCAAAAAGAAGATGCGGAACTGGACGCCGAAACCGCGTCCATGCTGGTGGATCATGGTAACCAGCAGATCTTTAATCCGCAGGAACGGCGGATGATTGAGCGGGTACTTAATCTTAACCAGCGTACTGTCAGCAGCATTATGACGTCGCGCCACGATATTGAGCATATCGATCTCAACGCGCCGGAAGAAGAAATCCGCCAGTTGCTGGAGCGAAATCAGCACACGCGACTGGTGGTTACTGATGGCGATGACGCGGAAGATTTGCTCGGTGTTGTTCACGTTATCGACCTGCTACAACAGTCTCTGCGCGGCGAACCGCTCAACCTGCGGGTGTTGATTCGCCAGCCGCTGGTGTTCCCGGAAACCTTGCCGTTGTTACCAGCCCTGGAGCAGTTCCGTAATGCCCGCACACACTTTGCTTTTGTAGTGGATGAGTTTGGCTCGGTGGAAGGGATTGTGACATTAAGTGACGTCACAGAAACCATTGCCGGTAACTTACCGAATGAAGTGGAAGAGATCGACGCCCGCCATGATATTCAGAAAAATGCGGACGGTTCCTGGACGGCGAATGGTCATATGCCGCTGGAAGATCTGGTGCAATATGTGCCGCTGCCGCTGGATGAAAAACGTGAATATCACACCATTGCCGGGCTGTTGATGGAGTATTTGCAGCGTATTCCAAAACCTGGCGAAGAAGTTCAGGTGGGGGATTATTTGCTTAAAACGTTGCAGGTGGAAAGCCATCGCGTGCAGAAGGTGCAAATTATTCCGCTGCATAAGGATGGCGAGATGGAGTACGAGGTGTGATGGTATCGGCCATTTTACCCAATGCTGCGTAACGCCTTATAACTTCAGCAATGAAGCGTTGTCTGTGGTACATGGACATCACAGCGGGGGTGTGGGTCCGGCTGTAAATCGCCGAATCGTTTCCTGTAGGCCGGGGCAGCCCACATGGATGTGGGCTGAGGGCGCGTTTTACAGGGATGTTACCTCGCGCCCGTACCCGATAGCCGAAAGGAATAAGATGAGGGAACCGCGCCAGCGGCGATTTACCGCCGGGAGCCCGGGTTGCCAGGGTGGTGGCGATTGAGCCACCCTGGCACGTTCACCGGCTTAAGCGTTCCATAGTAGCGAGGAACATCAAGTGAACGGAACAGCCTTCGATCTTACATATTCAGAATATAATGGTGCCGCCGCTCGCGATGCTGATGGGATCTATCGCGTCATGTATATCGCAAAATTTGAAGAAGCGGTTTACGTATTGCATTGTTTTCAAAAGAAAACACAGACTACCAGTCAATCGGATGTTGATTTAGCCAAACGACGCTATAAAGAACTTGTTCAGGAGCGGAAAAATGAAAATTGAAACCTTTGATAGTGTGTGGGATGCGGTGAGTGACACCCCTGAACAAGCGGAAAATATGCGGATCCGTGCCGAACTTGTAACGATCATTAATAACTGGATTGAACAACAAGGGTTTAGCCAGGCTCAGGCAGCGTCTGCTTTAGGGGTCACTCAACCTCGCATATCTGAACTTGCCAGAGGTAAGATCCAGATCTTTAGTATCGATAAATTGATCACCATGATGGCTCATGCAGGATTGCATATTCAACGTATTGAAATTCAATATCCACATGCTGCTTAGTGCTATAAATACAGATGGCGACAATTGACGCCGCCATCTGCATAACTTGTCTTACATCTTCTCCAGCAACTTCTTCACATCTTTGCCATTGCGGGAATCTTTATTCCGCTCGGCCCAGTCATTCAGGCGACGTTTCGCTTCGTCCTGTAGATGTTTGCGCAGTAACTGATCCACTTGCAGGCTGTAATTGAGTTGCTGCCAGTTGCCATAAACCCGCAGCGGTACTGGCGTTTCTTTGAGGAAATCAATCAGTTTGCTTTCCCCGTTCCAACCACCAATCACACGAATGTCAAACTGGGTGTCGCAGGTTTGATCTGCCAGATTCAACATGCCTTCCCCTGTCAGCGCCAGCACTGGCGATTGACCTTGCATGTCGTTTAACGTCACGACGCCATCCTTCAACGTCAAATCGGTGGTAAAGCGGTCAAGACGCGTTACGTTATCGAAGTTTTCAGCGGCCTTCACATCACCACCATTACGTTCTACCGCTTGCTGAATCATCTGCTGGAAGTTCATCCCTTCCATGCGCGTGTCGGTCATTTCGACATGTGCCTGTCCTTGCCAGTTATGGCGGAATGCGTCGGCATCTATGTCAGCACCGGAGAAATCACCAGCCAGTGACATCTTTCCGGTCAACGAAATCGGATAGTTAAACGCCTTCAGAATGGTGCCAATCTCAACGTTTTCCAGCCGTGGCTGGAAGTTTATCCGCGGATTTATTGATGTCGCGTCCAGCGTGCCCGGCAGTGAAACCTGTCCACCGTTAAGTTTGCCCTGCAGTTGAGTAATTTCCAGCAAACCCGACTTGTTGGTCATTTGCGTGGCAACATCTGTAAAATTCATTCCGCGCCAGCGCACGTTACTGGCCTGCAACAAAATATCAGCCGTAAAGCCTTGCAGTCCCTGATAGGCCGGTTCATCAATACGCGAAGAAATGACCGGGCGCGGCAACGTTGATTGGCTCTGCCCTTGCTGCGCGGCACCGTTCTCACCGTTCGCTGTTTCATTAAGGGGGATGAGGTTGTCAAGATTCAGTTGCGGGAATTGCAGTCTCAGCTGCCATTCCGGTTTCTCTGTCAACGTGACCTGTGCTTGCCCGCTCAGCGTACTGTCATTGGCGGTCAAACTAATTTGGTTAAATGAAAGGCGTTTATGTGACTCCTGCCACTGGGCCTGGAAACTCCCCTGCCCCTGAATACCTTGTTTTGGTAAATCGGCACCCTGCAACTGCCAGTTAATTTGTTCAATAGCCGCCGTTAAATCATGCGGATAATCAGAAGCATCTACCGTACCGTTAAGGGATATCGTGAGATCGCGCTGATCGCGATTAACCCGCCCGGAGAACTCAAATGAGCCACGATGTTGGGGATCTTGTTCCATTTGCAGGCGAATATTGCGGATTGTCACCTGCTCGTCATCTTCATGCTGGAACACCAGCACGCTGTCCGCCACCTTAAGACTGGATATATCAAACGACCATCCGCGATCGTCTGACAGATCCGGCAAGGTATTGTCGCGCGGTGCAACCGGAGCGTCTTCACTGCGCACCGCTTCCGTCTGCGGCGTCAGTTGAATCACTGCCCCTTTTAGCATCACCTGCTTAACGCTCAGTTGATGACTCAGTAGTGGTAAAAGCGCCACGTCCAGACGCATGTTGTCGGCGCGAACCAGTGGCTGGCTCGCGCCCTGGGCGGTGAGAGACATTCGCCCGGAGAGGATACTAAGCTGCGGCCAGACGTGCCAACGCAGTGGCCCGTCGAGCTGCAATTGATAACCGCTACGTGCAGCAACTTGCTTGACCATATAGTCGCGGAAATCATTCGGATTCACCAGCAACACTAACGCAGATAACCCGGCCACCAGCACGACCAGGAGTATCATCAGCGTCGTCAGAAATCGTCTCATGGTATCCTCAATGGGCCTGAGTTAGTCTTTATCGATTCGGCTGGCTACCGCGCCCTGCTGGTTGCGATATTTCGCATCTTCACGGCGGTTGTAAGGTCGCGCCGCCGGGCCGGAAAGCGGCTCAAAGCTCAGCGCACCAATTAACATGCCCGGACGCAGCGCCAGCGGCAGCTTACCGGAGTTGTAGAACTCCAGCACAATGCAGCCAGACCAGCCCGGATCGATGCGGTGCGCGGTGACGTGCACCATCAGCCCCAGACGCGCCAGTGAGGAACGCCCGTCCAGCCAGCCCACCAGATCGGCTGGCAGCGTCACCGACTCCAGCGTCACCGCCAGCGCCAGCTCTCCTGGGTGAAGATAGAACGCCTCGCTTTCATCGAGAACGATCTCATCGCTCATCACGCGGTCAAGCGCGGCGCTCACTTCATCTTTGGGACCGCTCAGATCGATAAACGCTGCCGTGTGACCACGGAAGGTACGAAATTTATTGCCCAGGCGCACATCCACCGTCGCGCCATTAATACGCTCCACTGGCGGACGTGGGTTGATCGACAAACGGCCTTCATCAAGCCAGGCTTCAATATCTCGGTCACACAGACGCATGGCATTTTCTCCTTTCGTGCATCACTCCCTTAACGCCAATTACGTCAAGGGCATACCAGGTTATCACTGAACGGTACACAATTTATCAAGCTTATTCAAAGAACTGACTTATTTTCGCTTTCAATATATCGATGGCGATGCGGTTTTTCCCGCCGCGCGGCACGATAATGTCCGCATATTGTTTAGAAGGCTCAATGAATTGCAGGAACATCGGACGCACGGTTTTTTGATATTGCGCCATCACTGAATCCATTGAACGCCCACGCTCGTTAACGTCACGCTTGATGCGGCGCATCAGGCAGATATCCAGCGGGGTATCAACGAAAATGGAGAAGTTAAGTTCGTCACGCAAACGCGCATCCGTCAGCAGCAAAATGCCTTCGAGAATGATGACTTTCTTCGGCTCAACCGTCACCGTTTCTTTCATACGCGTATGTTCAACATAGCTGTAAACCGGCAGGTCAATGGCCGAGCCGCGTTTCAACGCTTGTAAATGCTCAAGCAACAGGCTGTGATCCATCGCGCTGGGATGGTCGTAGTTGGTCTTAACGCGTTCTTCCATCGACAGATGGCTTTGATCTTTGTAATAGCAGTCTTCGGGAATTACGCCGATGTGTTCATCACCGACTTGCTCACGTAATTCACGATAAAGGGTACTGGCAATAAGACTCTTGCCGGAAGCCGATGCGCCAGCGATACCGATAATGACGCACTGATGAGACTGATCAGTCATATATTTAGCGACCTGATTAACCTGGATGTTAGGAAGGGGGCGACGAAGCGCCAAACGCGGCAATTATAGGGATTTCATCCGCCTGATACCAGTCGAATAGCGTTGCCGCGCGCTCAGAGTTAATTGTTGACGAAGAATTCCCGGTGGCAAATTACGTTGATCAGTTTTATACAAAGTAAAAATTGTTATACGCAGTTGCGCAAATTATCCGCCTTTACGTCACTTTATGAGCAATTCGCATATAAAATGTAAAACTTTTGTACTAGCATAAACACAGAAACGAATACTGGCGACCTGGTCTTGCGGATAAAGCGGTAATGAGCAAACAATCACAGCATGTATTAATTGCCCTGCCCCACCCGCTGCTTCACCTGGTCAGTTTAGGTTTAGTCTCGTTTATCTTTACCCTTTTCTCGCTTGAGCTTTCGCAGTTTGGCACCCAACTCGCCCCACTGTGGTTCCCGACGTCCATCATGATGGTGGCGTTTTATCGCCATGCCGGGCGCATGTGGCCGGGGATTGCGCTGAGCTGCTCGCTGGGAAATATCGCCGCATCCATCCTGCTTTTTTCCACCAGCTCGCTGAACATGACCTGGACGACCATCAATATTGTTGAAGCCGTGGTCGGGGCAGTGCTACTGCGTAAATTGCTGCCGTGGTATAACCCATTGCAAAATCTGGCTGACTGGCTGCGTCTGGCACTCGGCAGCGCCATTGTTCCACCTCTGTTAGGGGGTGTTCTGGTTATCCTGCTGACGCCCGGAGACGATCCTCTCAGGGCATTTTTGATATGGGTACTGTCAGAATCCATCGGCGCACTGGCACTGGTGCCGCTGGGATTGTTATTTAAACCACACTATCTGCTGCGCCATCGCAACCCACGGTTGCTTTTTGAGTCGCTGCTCACGTTAGCCATCACACTGACGTTAAGCTGGCTTTCGATGCTGTATCTGCCGTGGCCTTTTACTTTCATTATTGTGCTGTTGATGTGGAGCGCCGTGCGCCTGCCACGAATGGAAGCCTTTTTGATCTTCCTTACCACGGTGATGATGGTGTCACTGATGATGGCCGCTGATCCCTCCCTGCTTGCTACGCCGCGTACATACCTGATGAGCCATATGCCGTGGCTACCGTTTTTGCTGATCCTGCTGCCCGCCAACATCATGACCATGGTGATGTATGCCTTTCGTGCGGAACGCAAACACATTTCCGAAAGCGAAACCCGTTTTCGTAACGCCATGGAATATTCCGCCATCGGCATGGCATTAGTGGGCACCGAGGGGCAATGGCTGCAATCCAACAAAGCACTCTGCCAGTTTCTCGGTTACAGTCAGGAAGAGCTGCGCGGACTCACCTTTCAGCAACTGACCTGGCCGGAGGATCTCAATAAAGATCTCCAACAGGTTGAAAAGCTGATCAGCGGTGAAATAAACACCTATTCAATGGAAAAACGCTACTACAACCGCAATGGCGATGTTGTCTGGGCGTTGCTTGCCGTCTCACTGGTGCGCCACACGGATGGCACGCCGCTCTATTTTATCGCTCAGATTGAAGACATTAACGAGCTAAAACGCACCGAACAGGTGAATCAGCAACTGATGGAGCGCATCACGCTGGCCAACGAAGCGGGCGGGATTGGCATCTGGGAGTGGGAGCTGAAGCCGAATATTTTTAGCTGGGATAAGCGGATGTTCGAGCTGTATGAAATTCCTCCGCATATCAAACCGAACTGGCAGGTGTGGTACGAGTGCGTGCTGCCGGAAGATCGCCAGCACGCCGAAAAAGTGATTCGTGATTCGTTGCAATCACGCTCGCCCTTTAAACTGGAATTTCGCATTACCGTGAAAGACGGCATTCGCCATATCCGCGCCCTCGCTAACCGGGTACTGAATAAAGAAGGCGAAGTCGAACGCCTGCTCGGCATTAATATGGATATGACCGAAGTGAAACAGCTTAACGAGGCATTGTTTCAGGAAAAAGAGCGCCTGCACATAACGCTGGATTCCATCGGCGAAGCCGTGGTCTGTATTGATATGGCAATGAAAATTACCTTTATGAATCCGGTGGCGGAGAAGATGAGCGGCTGGACGCAGGAAGAAGCGTTAGGTGTTCCGCTCCTGACGGTGTTGCATATTACTTTTGGCGACAACGGACCATTAATGGAGAACATTTACAGTGCCGACACCTCACGTTCCGCGATTGAACAAGATGTGGTGTTGCACTGCCGAAGCGGCGGCAGCTACGACGTGCATTACAGTATTACGCCGTTAAGTACTCTGGACGGCAGCAATATTGGTTCGGTTCTGGTGATTCAGGACGTCACCGAATCGCGCAAAATGCTGCGCCAGCTGAGCTACAGCGCCTCCCATGATGCACTGACGCATCTCGCCAATCGCGCCAGTTTTGAGAAGCAACTACGCATCCTGCTGCAAACGGTAAACAGTACGCATCAGCGACATGCCCTGGTGTTTATCGATCTTGATCGCTTTAAAGCGGTGAATGACAGCGCCGGGCACGCCGCTGGCGACGCTTTACTGCGCGAACTGGCGTCATTGATGCTGAGTATGCTGCGCTCCAGCGACGTGCTGGCGCGACTCGGTGGCGATGAATTTGGTCTGCTGCTGCCAGATTGTAATGTCGAAAGTGCGCGTTTTATCGCTACACGCATTATCAGCGCCGTGAATGACTATCACTTTATCTGGGAAGGACGAGTACATCGGGTAGGTGCCAGTGCCGGGATTACCTTGATTGATGACAACAATCATCAGGCGGCTGAAGTGATGTCGCAGGCTGATATCGCCTGTTATGCCTCCAAAAATGGTGGACGGGGCCGGGTGACGGTTTACGAACCGCAGCAAGCTGCCACAAATAGCGAACGGGCGGTGATGTCGCTTGATGAACAGTGGCGGATGATTAAAGAGAATCAGTTGATGATGATCGCCCACGGTGTCGCTTCGCCGCGGATCCCGCAAGCGCGTAATTTGTGGCTGATTTCACTTAAGCTCTGGAGTTGCGAAGGCGAGATTATTGATGAACAAACATTTCGTCGTAGCTTCAGCGATCCGGCACTTAGCCATGCTCTTGACCGACGGGTATTCCACGATTTTTTCCAGCAGACCGCAAAAGCGATTGCCAGTAAAGGCTTAAGCATCGCCCTCCCCCTTTCCGTTGCCGGTTTGAGTAGCGCCACGCTGGTGAATGAACTAATTGAGCAGCTGGAAAATAGCCCTCTACCACCACGGTTATTACATCTGATTATTCCGGCAGACGCGATTTTAGATCACGCAGAAAGCGTGCAAAAACTGCGGCTGGCGGGATGTCGGATCGTATTCAGTCAGGTGGGCCGCGATCTGCAAATCTTCAACTCGTTGAAAGCAAATATGGCAGATTACCTGCTACTTGATGGTGAGTTATGCGCCAACGTGCAGGGAAATTTGATGGATGAGATGCTGATTACGATCATTCAGGGGCACGCTCAGCGACTCGGGATGAAAACCATCGCCGGGCCAGTCGTTTTACCCTTAGTGATGGATACGCTTTCTGGCATCGGCGTCGATCTGATTTATGGCGATGTGATTGCCGATGCCCAACCGCTGGATTTGCTGGTGAATAGCAGTTATTTCGCGATTAACTGAGGGAGCGTTTGCCCATTGCCTGATGCGACGCTAACGCGTCTTATCATGCCTACAAATCGCTCATTCCCCAGGCCGGATAAGGCGCTCGTACCGCATCCGGCGACCAACGTCATGCTCCGTCTGGTTGCCAGCCTTCCGTATACCAGATATGCAACAGCGCATAAGAACGCCAGGGCTTCCAGCGCTCGGCATATCGGCGGATTTGTGCCGGTGTCATTCCCGGAAATCGCTGTTTAATCAGATAATCATCCGGTAGAAAAACATCTTTCGCCTGCCAGCCGCGCAAGGCGAAATAATTCGCCGTCCAGCGCCCGATACCCGGAAAAGTTTGCAGCGTTTTCATCGCTTGTTCTACGTCGCTCGGTATTGTCATTGGTAAGGTGCCCTCCAGCGTCGCATTTGCCAGATGAATCAGCGCCTCCGCCCGTTTCAACGGCATACCTAACGCTTTTAATGCCTGCGGGTCGGCTGCTGCCAGCCGCTGAGGCGTGGGGAAGCAGACATAATCCGGAAAATCATCCAGCCGTTCGCCATAAAGCTGTGCCACTCTGGCGGTCAATTTTGCCGCCATCGCCACGCTCACCAGTTGGCCTAAAATCGCCCGCACGCCCTGCTCAAAAGCATCAACACAACCAGGTAAACGCAATCCGGGCCGCGCCGCGCCTAACTTGCCCAACGCACCGTTAACAATCTGCGGGTTACATTGCAAATCAAACAGGCGGCTCATTTTCGCCAGACACTCAGCGGCAACAGGTTCTAAACCTGCACTTAAATTTATGTGCAGAGTATGGCTGGCTATATCCGGAATAGCAGTCACCACGCCGCGATATTCGCCCACCGCCAGACTACGGGCATAATAACTGTCCGCGACCGTTTCCACACCGTTCACCGCACGGGCGGCGAGAAATCCCAACATCCACGACCAGTCATACGGCGGCTGCCAGTTCAGGGTATACATCGCATCTCCTTATTCATCCGCTTTCAGCATAAACGTTATTCAGACGCTACGCTTTGCTTTCATATTCCGGTTGTCGCGACGGCAACATTTCGCTAAAGTCACGCCCCTTCTTCACCGGCATGGGGATTATTTCGTGTTTATTGGTTTTGATTACGGTACAGCAAACTGTTCAGTGGCGGTCATGCGCGACGGTAAGCCGCACTTGCTAAAAATGGAAAACGACAGCACGCTGCTGCCTTCAATGCTTTGCGCGCCAACGCGTGAAGCGGTAAGCGAATGGCTGTACCGCCATCACGACGTTCCGGCAGACGACGATGAAACGCAGGCGCTGTTACGTCGGGCGATTCGTTATAACCGCGAAGAAGATATCGATGTTACGGCGAAAAGCGTGCAGTTCGGTCTTTCCTCACTGGCACAGTACATTGATGATCCAGAAGAGGTGTGGTTTGTGAAATCACCAAAATCGTTCCTCGGTGCCAGCGGCTTAAAACCGCAGCAGGTAGCGCTGTTTGAGGATCTGGTCTGCGCAATGATGCTGCACATTCGCCAACAGGCGCAGGCGCAATTGCCAGAAGCGATTACCCAGGCGGTGATTGGTCGCCCGATCAACTTCCAGGGGCTGGGCGGCGATGAAGCAAACGCCCAGGCACAAGGGATTCTGGAGCGCGCAGCGAAGCGTGCCGGGTTTAAGGACGTGGTATTCCAGTACGAGCCGGTGGCGGCTGGGCTGGATTACGAAGCCACCTTGCAGGAAGAAAAACGGGTGCTGGTGGTGGATATTGGTGGTGGTACGACTGACTGTTCATTGCTGCTGATGGGGCCGCAGTGGCGTTCGCGTCTCGATCGTGAAGCCAGCCTGCTGGGTCACAGTGGTTGCCGTATTGGCGGTAACGATCTGGATATCGCACTGGCGTTTAAAAACCTGATGCCGTTACTGGGCATGGGTGGCGAAACCGAAAAAGGCATCGCCCTGCCGATTCTGCCGTGGTGGAATGCGGTTGCCATCAACGACGTCCCTGCGCAAAGTGATTTCTACAGTAGTGCCAACGGTCGTCTGCTTAACGATCTGGTACGCGATGCCCGCGAACCGGAAAAAGTGGCCCTGTTACAGAAAGTCTGGCGTCAGCGTTTAAGCTATCGCCTGGTACGTAGCGCAGAAGAGAGCAAAATTGCGCTTTCAAGCGTAGCGGAAACCCGCGCCTCACTGCCGTTTATCAGCGATGAACTGGCAACGCTGATTAGCCAGCAAGGGCTGGAAAACGCCCTCAGTCAGCCGCTGGCGCGAATTCTGGAACAGGTGCAACTGGCGCTGGATAACGCCCAGGAAAAACCGGATGTCATCTATCTGACTGGTGGTAGCGCCCGATCGCCGCTGATTAAAAAAGCGCTGGCAGAACAGTTGCCGGGCATTCCGATTGCAGGCGGCGATGACTTTGGCTCCGTCACCGCCGGGCTGGCACGCTGGGCGGAAGTGGTGTTTCGTTAATTGAAAAATGGCTCAGCAGCGGCTTAAATCAGCCTGCGCCTGAGCCAGTTTTTCTGCCGCCTGACGTAGCGGCTCCATCAACGGCATGGTCCGTGCTGGAGCATGAAGGCGGAATCGCTGCAACTCTGTCGCACCGACAGTCAACGCCGATTCCAGCCGATGTCGTTTGGCGGCCATTTTAGTCAGTACCGCTTGTCTGTCTGCAGGCGTTACCGCTTCGTTCGGCCTGAAAACAAAACGGCGTTCGCAACTCGCTTTCCAGTCGATAACCGCCTGGGTCAGATGATCACCAAAACCTTTTACTTGCTTAACGCTCCGTCGGGTAACGTCTGCCGCCGTTTCAATACCAAAGGACCGTAACGCCGCTTTACGCGCAGGGCCAACGCCGGGAATAGAGGCAACATCAATAAAAAATCCCTCCAGAAACTTCTGCTTCTGCCGTTCCCTTGCGGTGTCCTGAAGTGCTGCCAGATCGCGCTTTTCTTCTTCCGGTAACCCAAGAATTTCGTCCTTCATTTTTTCGAGCATCGTCCGTTTGGCGATAAAACCTTCCAGCCCGCCCAACTGTTGGATCTGGCTGACTAAATGGTCATAGTCCATTTTTGCGCGATTAAAAGCCTCTCTTCGTTGCTGGATTTCTGCTTTGTACGCTTTGCTTGTCAGGCTGCCAATAATCCAGATAGCCGACAGCACAGGAACCAAAATAATATAACGTGGTTCTGTCTGAAGGCCGCAAAGCAACAGCGATAACGCTGACAGTGCGATCTCAATCAGAATGATGTATTCACGCCTTAACAGGCCTAAAGGAAGCGGCCTGCCAGTCGGTTGGAAATGATCGGGTAATGGCAGTTGCAATGCTGGCGGTGCTACTGACGCCATCACCATCGCCCAGACTTTCGCCAGCACAAAATCACCGCTGGTGGTAATGACCTCTTCGCCGAGATCAATAAAATAGATAACGCCTTGATTATCCAGAGCACACCACGGGCAGTCAGCCAAATGACCGGGATAAACATGCATTGCCGAAACGGTACATTTCTTTAATTGTTGGCGTAGAGAATCAAGTGCCGCTACCCACGCTTTTGCCGTCGGACGCCCGGTTGCCACGCCACTTTCCGTGAATGCCTGCTGAAACATGGCTTCAACATCGCCCGGTAACATCGACAGCGGAATAGATCGTGGCGGCGGTTTTAAACCACGTCGCTGATTATCTGACGCGTAGGCATAACGGAAATGGGCAATATCCGTCTCCAGCGCATTACCCGCATCAGAGATAAGCGGTACACCGGAATAAGGATGCCGACCACCAAACAAGACGTGAAAAATCAGCAACGCAAGGCCAAAATTATCGTGATTCGCGGTGCGTTCAAAGCCAACAAATGACGACAAGGTTTGCAGCTCTGGCGACGTAAAATGCGACACGCCCACTTCGCATAAATGCAGCGTTCCATTGGCGTTAATCTGAAAGGAGTCGCTATCAATCAACACCACTTTGCTGTCACGGCCTACCATAAAGCTGTTCTGGTTTACGTCACCCACAACGTGCCCGTGCTCGTGAACCGTAGCAAAAGATGAAGCAATATTGCGCGCAACATAGAGGAGAAAATCCCACGCACAATGAGGGTAACTCTGACGACGATGTGCCGGGCTATAGATCATATGAATCGGTTCTTTACCAGAAACTTTTGGCATCATAAAACCGATTACTTTTCCGCCTCGTCCACCGTGAAGCGTTGCCTGCGGCCAGGCGACATAATTCAACAATTGCGCGTCAGCTGTCGCAGCCATAAAGGCAAGTTTGTCCTGTTTTAAGGCGGGTGGCGGCGTGTGATAAATCTTGGCGACGCTATCGACAAACTCCTCGATATCATAAACCGCACCTTCGCCGCCTTTGCCCAGTTCACGCCCGAGAGTGGTCAATTCATCTGTCGATGTAAATACTTTTATATTTGTCTTCATAATGTTTCAAGGGCAGTCATATTATATTTCAATGAATAATAACACTGCCCATTATAATTATTTCTATATTGGAAGAGTCCCACTCAAGAATAAAAATGATAATGCAATTTCATCAGGATACAATTCAATTCCAACCTGATAATGATTCACTTCCACAGGTTTTTTGCTAACTTTTACTACACAGGGATTCTGGAGAAAAAAATGAAAAAGATATTACTTATGTTGAGTCTGCTATTTTTTACTACCGCAAGCTATTGTGAGATTTCGGATACGTTAGTGACAGGAGGTTATGATAAAAAGGCGATGTCTGACGCGATTAAACATGCGCGGAAAGAAACCGATCAATTCATCGAAGTTATGAATAAAAAAGATGCTGATACTTTCGCAGTCAAAGCCCCGATAACCGATCGCGGAGAAACCGAGCATTTCTGGCTCACGGATGTCACTTATTCTAACGGCATGTTTATTGGTATAATAAGCAATGACCCTGGTATTGTTACAAACGTAGAATATGGCCAGGAGTGGAAAATCAAGAAAGAAGATATTTCAGACTGGATGTATACGCGCGGGGATAAAATTTACGGTGGTTATACCATTGATCCTTTATTGGTCACCTATCCAAAAGAAGAAGCCGACGAGCTAAGAGCAAAATTAGTTCGCTAGCCAGCCATTATATTGATTGCTTAAACTGGCGGTTGAACCGTTGTCTTCAACCGCCATGCGATGTTCATTCTGTCCACATAGCCAGTGCCAACGTTTTATCATCATCCGTACGCTCGTTTACCGCCGGGCTGGACAAAAACTGCTTTAACAATTCAGGTAATAAATCGAGTTGTTCCTGCGTTGCTGACGCCAGTCCATTGAAAAACGGGGTAAAGAAAGGCACATGCGGAGAATTATCCAGCATATTTAACGCCAGTCGCTGAATACCATCCGTAAATGCTGCAACTTTATGCGCACGCTCAGTACTGGTGTAAATTTCCAGTCTGGAAACAGCATCGTCATCGGTAATGAAGTGCGTCATATTGGCATATTCCCCCACCATCGGCGTGAGCGGCAGTTGCAAACCGTGACCCAAATCTACCACCACGCCGCCATCGCCAATCTGCATAATCAAGGTGCCATTAGCTGATGAAATCAATCCCAAAAATGTGCAGGCAAAATCGCGAACCGCTAATTCTTTGGCTTCCGCCTCGGCAAAAAGTCGTTGACGAATGGTCAGCACAATATCCGTGGCGAGGACATCATTAAGCCCCAATTCCCCGCCCTGCACTTTTTGCGACATATAAGCCATCGCTTCATTGACGGCGAGCATCGCGCCTTCGCCACCCTGCGAGACACTGCCTGCGCCATCAGCGACAAATACCGACAATAATGGCTGCTGGTCATTTAACCAGGCAACCTGCATCTGGCAGGCATCCTGGCAAGGCAAGTCCGCGCTGATGTGCGACGTTCCAACGGTTGATGCATAGACCAGACGCCAGCTCACACTGACGTCCAGCCTTTTGGCGCTTCCAGCACAACTTCCGTTCCCGGCGTGGAGCGGGAAACCGAACGCAGCGAACTGGATAACCAGCTAAACAGTTCACGGAATTGTAATCCCTGCAATGGCAAAGGCTGACGAACGCTGATTTGTGCCAAAGTCTTCATATCCGCCCCCTGAACACCGATGGAAAAGAAGGCAAACTTCTTATCTTCTTCCCCCTGAAACACTTTGTTGGCGGCAGCCTGCCACTCATCGGTTGGAGCGCCATCGGTGATCAGGAAAATCCACGGGCGATAATACGAAATACCATTTGCACGATACTCACGTTTCCGCTCCTCTACCATATCCAGGGCTTTGGTAATGGCAGCGCCCATTGGTGTATCGCCCTGGGCAAACAGGATGGGCGGGAAAAAATTAGCGGCGCTGGTAAAGGGTTGTTCCACATGCACTGGGCCGAACGTCACAATACCGAGTTCCACTCTTTTTAAGGCCAGCGGGTCAGCAAGCAGCTCATCGCGAAAGGTAACCAATCCGGCGTTAAGTTCATTAATGGGTCTACCGTTCATAGAACCAGAAACATCCAGCAGCAAAATGCAGGGGCAACGTGGTTCCGGGTTACTGGCAAAATCGCTGGTGGCAAACGTGATTTGTTCGCTCATAAGAAATCCTTTCTTAGAGAATTATTGAGGTCCGGTATCATACCGATTGCAATAATGAAATAAGAGCAAACGAAGAAACTTTCAGAATTAGGCCCGGCGGCGCAGAAAATTTTGCTATTCGCCTCGCAAGAACGGAGAGCCGTCGATTGACACTAAGGGCGGAGTGACATAATTTCAGGAGTGAGGGTTAGGGAGAGGTTTCCCCCCTCCCCCTGGTGTTCTTAGTAAGCCTGGAAGCTAATCACTAAGAGTATCACCAGTATGATGACGTGCTTCATCATAACCCTTTCCTTATTAAAAGCCCTCTTCTCCGGGAGAGGGTTTCCCGTTTCAGCGTCCCGCTGAAATCGTCGGCTTACCTCCTTTCGCCCTGAATGCAGTCTATCGCTAACGCGTGAACAAAATAGTTTCCTCTGTGATTATTCCGTAACGACTCGCAAAGAATATTTGCTGGCAGGATCGCAGACTACAAAGCCTGCGGATTGACAATCTTATCGTGAAGGCATAATTTCAGGAGTGAGGGTAGAGCGGGGTTTCCCCCGCCCTGGTAGTCTTAGTAAGCGGGGAAGCTTATGACTAAGAGCACCACGATGATGAGTATCTTCATCATGACCCTTTCCTTATTTAAGGCCCCTTCCTCGGGAGGGGCTTTCCCGTTTCAGCGTCCCGCTGAAATCGTCGGCCTACCTCCTTTTGCCCTGAATACAGTCTATCGCTAACGCGTAGATAAAATAGTTTCCTGTGTTATTACTGGATGCGTGCTCGCAAATGTGCCCGCCATTCAGACGATTCCCGATAGTGTTTCATAATTCCTCCATTTTTCTCCCTTATTGGCTGGCTACACTAGTATCATTCCGCGAAACGTTTCAGGAAGAGAAACTCTTAACGATGAAAGGCAGTTATAAATCCCGTTGGGTAATCGTAATCGTGGTGGTTATCGCCGCCATCGCCGCATTCTGGTTCTGGCAAGGCCGCAATGACTCCCGGAGTGCAGCCCCAGGGGCGACGAAACAAGCGCAGCAATCGCCAGCGGGTGGTCGCCGTGGTATGCGTTCCGGCCCATTAGCCCCGGTTCAGGCGGCGACCGCCGTAGAACAGGCTGTTCCGCGTTACCTCACCGGGCTTGGCACCATTACCGCCGCTAATACTGTTACGGTGCGCAGCCGCGTGGACGGTCAACTGATGGCGTTGCATTTCCAAGAAGGCCAGCAGGTCAAAGCTGGCGATTTATTGGCAGAAATTGACCCCAGCCAGTTCAAAGTTGCATTAGCACAAGCCCTGGGCCAACTGGCAAAAGATAAAGCCACGCTTGCCAACGCCCGCCGTGACCTGGCGCGTTATCAACAACTGGTAAAAACCAATCTCGTATCTCGTCAGGAACTGGATGCCCAACAAGCGCTGGTCAGTGAAACCGAAGGTACCATTAAGGCTGATGAAGCAAGCGTCGCCAGCGCGCAATTGCAACTCGACTGGAGCCGTATCACCGCACCAGTTGATGGTCGCGTTGGTCTCAAGCAGGTTGATGTTGGTAACCAAATCTCCAGTGGCGACACCACCGGGATTGTGGTGATCACCCAAACACATCCTATCGATCTGGTCTTTACTCTGCCGGAAAGCGATATCGCCACCGTTGTACAGGCACAAAAAGCCGGAAAACCGCTGGTGGTAGAAGCCTGGGATCGCACCAACTCGAAGAAGTTAAGTGAAGGCACGCTGTTAAGCCTTGATAACCAAATCGATGCCACTACCGGTACGATTAAAGTGAAAGCTCGCTTTAATAATCAGGATGATGCGCTTTTCCCTAATCAGTTTGTTAACGCGCGCATGTTAGTCGACACCGAACAAAACGCCGTGGTGATCCCCACCGCCGCTCTGCAAATGGGCAACGAAGGCCATTTTGTCTGGGTGCTGAATAGCGAAAACAAGGTCAGCAAACATCTGGTGACACCGGGCATTCAGGACAGTCAGAGAGTGGTGATCCGCGCAGGTATTTCTGCGGGCGATCGCGTGGTGACGGATGGCATTGATCGCCTGACCGAAGGGGCGAAAGTGGAAGTGGTGGAAGCCCAGAGCGCCACCACTTCGGAAGAGAAAGCCACCAGCCGCGAATACGCGAAAAAAGGAGCACGCTCCTGATGCAGGTGTTACCCCCGAGCAGCACAGGCGGCCCGTCGCGCCTGTTTATTATGCGTCCTGTCGCCACCACGCTGCTGATGGTGGCGATCTTACTCGCCGGGATTATCGGTTATCGCGCCCTGCCCGTTTCGGCGCTGCCGGAAGTGGACTATCCAACCATTCAGGTGGTCACCCTCTACCCAGGTGCGAGCCCGGATGTCATGACCTCTGCCGTTACCGCGCCGCTTGAACGCCAGTTTGGGCAGATGTCTGGCCTGAAACAGATGTCGTCGCAAAGTTCCGGCGGTGCGTCAGTTATCACTTTGCAGTTCCAGCTAACATTACCGCTCGATGTCGCCGAGCAGGAAGTGCAGGCCGCGATTAACGCTGCGACCAACTTGTTGCCGAGCGATCTGCCTAACCCGCCGGTTTACAGCAAAGTGAACCCGGCAGATCCGCCGATCATGACGCTCGCTGTCACCTCAACCGCCATGCCGATGACGCAAGTGGAAGATATGGTGGAAACCCGCGTCGCGCAAAAAATCTCGCAGATTTCCGGCGTCGGCCTGGTGACGCTTTCCGGCGGCCAGCGTCCGGCTGTTCGCGTCAAACTTAACGCCCAGGCGATTGCCGCCCTCGGCCTGACCAGCGAAACCGTGCGCACCGCTATTACCGGCGCTAACGTTAACTCGGCAAAAGGTAGCCTCGACGGCCCTTCCCGTGCGGTCACACTTTCCGCGAACGACCAGATGCAATCCGCCGAAGAGTATCGCCAGCTGATCATCGCCTACCAGAACGGCGCGCCGATTCGTCTGGGCGATGTCGCAACCGTAGAGCAAGGAGCAGAAAACAGCTGGCTCGGCGCGTGGGCGAACAAAGAACAGGCCATTGTGATGAATGTTCAGCGCCAGCCCGGTGCTAACATTATCTCCACCGCCGACAGCATCCGGCAGATGCTGCCACAACTCACCGAGAGTTTGCCGAAATCGGTGAAGGTGACAGTACTTTCTGACCGTACCACCAATATTCGCGCATCCGTCGATGATACTCAGTTTGAATTAATGATGGCTATCGCGCTGGTAGTCATGATTATCTACCTGTTTTTGCGCAATATTCCGGCGACCATTATTCCTGGCGTCGCAGTGCCGCTGTCGTTAATCGGCACCTTCGCAGTCATGGTGTTTCTCGATTTTTCGATCAATAACCTGACGCTGATGGCATTAACTATCGCCACCGGATTCGTGGTCGATGACGCCATCGTGGTGATCGAGAACATTTCGCGCTATATCGAAAAAGGCGAAAAACCGCTGGCGGCGGCGCTCAAGGGCGCGGGTGAAATCGGTTTTACCATTATCTCGCTGACCTTCTCGCTGATTGCAGTGCTGATCCCGCTACTGTTTATGGGCGATATCGTCGGGCGACTGTTCCGCGAATTTGCCATTACTCTGGCAGTCGCGATTTTGATCTCAGCCGTGGTGTCGCTGACCCTGACGCCGATGATGTGCGCACGGATGCTCAGCCAGGAGTCACTGCGTAAACAGAACCGCTTCTCCCGTGCCTCGGAGAAAATGTTCGACAGGATAATCGCCGCCTATGGTCGTGGACTGGCGAAAGTGCTGAATCATCCGTGGCTGACCTTAAGCGTGGCGCTCAGCACGCTGCTGCTTAGCGTGCTGCTGTGGGTGTTCATTCCGAAAGGTTTCTTCCCGGTGCAGGACAACGGCATTATTCAGGGCACTTTGCAGGCACCGCAATCCAGCTCCTTTGCCAATATGGCCCAGCGGCAACGCCAGGTCGCGGACGTGATTTTGCAGGATCCGGCAGTGCAAAGTTTGACCTCATTTGTTGGCGTTGATGGCACTAACCCGTCGCTGAACAGTGCACGTTTACAGATCAATCTCAAACCACTGGATGAACGAGATGACCGGGTGCAAAAAGTCATCGCCCGTCTGCAAACGGCGGTAGATAAAGTGCCGGGCGTCGATCTCTTCCTGCAACCAACGCAGGACCTGACTATTGATACTCAGGTCAGCCGCACCCAGTACCAGTTTACCTTGCAGGCCACGTCACTGGATGCGCTCAGTACCTGGGTGCCACAGTTGATGGAAAAACTCCAGCAGCTGCCACAGCTTTCTGATGTCTCCAGCGACTGGCAGGACAAAGGGCTGGTGGCGTATGTCAATGTTGATCGCGACAGCGCCAGCCGTCTGGGGATCAGCATGGCGGACGTCGATAACGCCCTTTACAACGCGTTTGGTCAGCGACTGATTTCCACTATTTATACTCAGGCCAACCAGTATCGCGTGGTGCTGGAGCACAACACCGAAAATACTCCTGGGCTTGCGGCGCTGGATACTATTCGCCTGACCAGCAGCGACGGCGGCGTGGTGCCGCTAAGCTCAATTGCCAAAATTGAGCAGCGTTTTGCGCCGCTTTCCATCAACCATCTGGATCAGTTCCCGGTAACGACCATCTCCTTTAACGTGCCGGATAACTATTCGCTGGGCGATGCGGTGCAAGCGATTATGGACACCGAAAAGACGCTGAATCTGCCGGTGGATATCACCACGCAGTTCCAGGGCAGCACCCTCGCCTTCCAGTCGGCGCTGGGCAGCACGGTCTGGCTGATTGTCGCGGCGGTGGTGGCGATGTATATCGTGCTCGGCATTCTGTACGAGAGCTTTATTCACCCGATCACCATTCTCTCGACGCTACCCACGGCAGGGGTCGGCGCGCTGCTGGCGTTAATGATTGCCGGTAGCGAACTGGATGTGATTGCCATTATCGGCATTATTTTGCTGATCGGTATCGTGAAGAAGAACGCCATCATGATGATCGACTTCGCGCTGGCTGCTGAGCGCGAGCAAGGCATGTCGCCGCGCGAAGCTATTTACCAGGCTTGTCTGTTGCGTTTTCGTCCGATCCTGATGACCACTCTGGCGGCTCTGCTTGGTGCGCTGCCGCTGATGTTGAGTACCGGGGTCGGCGCGGAACTACGTCGTCCGTTAGGTATCGGCATGGTCGGCGGTCTGATAGTCAGCCAGGTGCTGACGCTGTTTACCACGCCGGTGATTTATTTGCTGTTCGACCGCCTGGCATTGTGGACCAAAAGCCGCTTTGCCCGTCATGAAGAGGAGGCGTAAGTGAAGTTTTTTGCCCTCTTCATTTACCGCCCGGTGGCGACGATTTTACTGTCGGTCGCCATTACCCTGTGCGGCATACTGGGCTTCCGTATGCTGCCGGTCGCCCCGCTGCCGCAGGTCGATTTTCCGGTGATTATGGTCAGCGCCTCGCTGCCCGGTGCGTCACCAGAAACAATGGCGTCTTCCGTTGCCACGCCGCTGGAGCGCTCACTTGGGCGCATTGCCGGAGTCAGCGAAATGACCTCCAGCAGTTCGCTCGGCAGCACGCGCATTATTTTGCAGTTTGATTTTGACCGGGATATCAACGGCGCAGCGCGCGATGTGCAAGCGGCGATCAACGCCGCGCAAAGTCTGCTACCCAGCGGGATGCCCAGCCGTCCGACCTATCGCAAAGCGAACCCATCGGATGCGCCAATTATGATCCTCACGCTGACATCCGATACTTATTCGCAGGGTGAACTGTACGATTTCGCCTCGACACAGCTGGCTCCGACGATTTCGCAAATCGACGGTGTCGGTGATGTCGATGTTGGCGGCAGCTCGCTGCCCGCCGTACGCGTCGGGCTGAATCCGCAGGCGCTGTTTAATCAGGGCGTCTCGCTGGACGACGTACGCACTGCCATCAGCAATGCCAACGTGCGTAAACCGCAGGGCGTACTGGAAGATGGCACCCACCGCTGGCAGATCCAGACCAATGACGAACTGAAAACTGCCGCTGAATATCAGCCGCTGATTATTCATTACAACAACGGCGGAGCGGTTCGTCTGGGCGATGTGGCGACGGTGACCGACTCTGTACAAGATGTACGTAACGCCGGGATGACCAACGCCAAACCGGCCATTTTGCTGATGATCCGCAAGCTGCCGGAAGCCAATATTATCCAGACGGTAGACAGCATCCGCGCCCGTCTGCCGGAATTACAATCCACCATCCCGGCAGCAATTGATCTGCAAATTGCCCAGGATCGCTCCCCTACTATCCGCGCGTCGCTGGAAGAGGTTGAGCAGACGCTGATTATCTCGGTGGCGCTGGTGATTCTGGTGGTGTTTTTGTTCCTGCGTTCGGGTCGCGCCACCATTATTCCCGCCGTTGCGGTGCCGGTTTCGCTGATTGGTACGTTTGCGGCGATGTACCTGTGCGGATTCAGTCTCAATAACCTTTCGTTAATGGCACTCACCATCGCTACTGGTTTCGTGGTGGATGACGCCATCGTGGTGCTGGAAAACATTGCCCGTCACCTGGAAGCGGGGATGAAACCACTACAGGCCGCACTGCAAGGTACTCGCGAAGTCGGTTTTACGGTGCTGTCGATGAGTCTGTCACTGGTGGCGGTGTTCCTGCCGCTGCTGTTGATGGGCGGATTGCCGGGCCGACTGTTACGCGAGTTTGCCGTGACGCTTTCTGTCGCCATTGGTATTTCGTTGCTGGTTTCCCTGACGCTAACGCCGATGATGTGCGGCTGGATGCTGAAAGCCAGCAAGCCGCGCGAGCAAAAGCGACTGCGTGGTTTTGGTCGCATGTTGGTAGCCCTGCAACAAGGCTACGGCAAGTCACTGAAATGGGTGCTCAATCATACCCGTCTGGTGGGCGTGGTGCTGCTTGGCACCATTGCTTTGAATATCTGGCTGTATATCTCGATCCCGAAAACCTTCTTCCCGGAGCAGGACACTGGCGTACTGATGGGCGGGATACAGGCGGATCAGAGTATTTCGTTTCAGGCGATGCGCGGCAAGTTGCAGGATTTTATGAAAATTATCCGTGACGATCCGGCGGTGGATAATGTCACCGGATTTACCGGCGGTTCGCGAGTGAACAGCGGGATGATGTTTATCACCCTCAAGCCACGCGGCGAACGCAGCGAAACGGCGCAGCAAATTATCGACCGTCTGCGGGTAAAGCTGGCGAAAGAGCCGGGGGCGAATCTGTTCCTGATGGCGGTACAGGATATTCGCGTTGGCGGACGTCAGTCGAACGCCAGCTACCAGTACACGTTGTTATCCGACGACCTGGCGGCACTGCGCGAATGGGAGCCGAAAATCCGCAAAAAACTGGCGACGTTGCCGGAACTGGCGGACGTGAACTCCGATCAGCAGGATAACGGCGCGGAGATGAATCTGGTTTACGACCGCGACACCATGGCACGGCTGGGAATCGACGTACAGGCCGCCAACAGCCTGTTAAATAACGCCTTCGGTCAGCGGCAAATCTCGACCATTTACCAGCCGATGAACCAGTATAAAGTGGTGATGGAAGTGGATCCGCGCTATACCCAGGACATCAGTGCGCTGGAAAAAATGTTCGTTATCAATAACGAAGGAAAAGCGATCCCGCTGTCGTATTTCGCTAAATGGCAACCGGCGAACGCCCCACTGTCGGTGAATCATCAGGGATTATCGGCGGCCTCGACCATTTCGTTCAACCTGCCGACCGGTAAATCGCTCTCGGACGCCAGTGCGGCGATCGATCGCGCAATGACCCAGCTTGGTGTGCCTTCGACGGTGCGCGGTAGTTTTGCCGGCACGGCGCAGGTGTTCCAGGAGACGATGAACTCGCAGGTGATCCTGATTATCGCCGCCATCGCCACGGTGTATATCGTGCTGGGTATCCTTTACGAGAGTTACGTACATCCGCTGACGATTCTCTCCACCCTGCCCTCGGCGGGCGTTGGAGCGCTGTTGGCGCTGGAGCTGTTCAATGCCCCGTTCAGCCTAATCGCCCTGATAGGGATCATGCTATTAATCGGCATCGTGAAGAAAAACGCCATTATGATGGTCGATTTTGCGCTTGAAGCCCAACGGCACGGTAACCTCACGCCGCAGGAAGCTATTTTCCAGGCCTGTCTGCTGCGTTTTCGCCCGATTATGATGACTACCCTGGCGGCGCTGTTTGGTGCGCTGCCGCTGGTATTGTCGGGCGGCGACGGCTCGGAGCTGCGGCAACCCCTGGGGATTACTATTGTCGGCGGACTGGTAATGAGCCAGCTCCTGACGCTGTATACCACGCCGGTGGTGTATCTCTTTTTCGACCGTCTGCGGCTGCGTTTTTCGCGTAAACCTAAACAAACGGTAACCGAGTAAATGACAGATCTTCCCGACAGCACCCGCTGGCAATTGTGGATTGTGGCTTTCGGCTTCTTTATGCAGTCGCTGGACACCACCATCGTTAACACCGCGCTTCCCTCAATGGCGCAAAGCCTCGGGGAAAGTCCGTTGCATATGCACATGGTCATCGTATCTTATGTGCTGACCGTGGCTGTGATGCTGCCCGCCAGCGGCTGGCTGGCGGACAAAGTCGGCGTGCGCAATATTTTCTTTACCGCCATCGTGCTGTTTACTCTCGGTTCACTATTTTGCGCACTTTCCGGCACGCTGAACGAACTGTTGCTGGCACGCGCGTTACAGGGCGTTGGCGGTGCGATGATGGTGCCGGTCGGCAGGTTGACGGTGATGAAAATCGTACCGCGCGAGCAGTATATGGCGGCGATGACCTTTGTCACACTGCCCGGTCAGGTCGGTCCGCTGCTTGGCCCGGCGCTCGGCGGTCTGCTGGTGGAGTACGCATCGTGGCACTGGATCTTTTTGATCAACATTCCGGTGGGGATTATTGGGGCGATCGCCACACTGATGTTAATGCCGAACTACACCATGCAGACGCGGCGCTTCGATCTCTCCGGCTTTTTATTGCTGGCGGTTGGCATGGCGGTATTAACCCTGGCGCTGGACGGCAGTAAAGGTACAGGTTTATCGCCGCTGGCGATTGCTGGCCTGGTCGCAGTTGGCGTGGTAGCACTGGTGCTTTATCTGCTGCACGCCAGAAATAACAACCGCGCTCTTTTCAGTCTGAAACTGTTCCGTACTCGTACCTTTTCGCTGGGTCTGGCGGGGAGTTTTGCCGGACGTATCGGTAGCGGCATGTTGCCCTTTATGACGCCGGTTTTCCTGCAAATTGGCCTTGGCTTCTCACCGTTTCATGCCGGACTGATGATGATCCCGATGGTGCTCGGCAGCATGGGGATGAAGCGAATTGTGGTACAGGTAGTGAATCGCTTTGGTTATCGTCGGGTACTGGTGGCGACCACGCTGGGTCTGTCGCTGGTCACCCTGTTGTTTATGACCACTGCTCTGCTGGGCTGGTACTACGTTTTGCCGTTCGTCCTGTTTTTACAAGGGATGGTCAACTCGACGCGTTTCTCCTCCATGAACACCCTGACGCTGAAAGATCTCCCGGACAATCTGGCGAGCAGCGGAAACAGCCTGCTGTCGATGATTATGCAATTGTCGATGAGTATCGGCGTCACTATCGCCGGGCTGTTGCTGGGACTTTTTGGTTCACAGCATGTCAGCGTCGACAGCGGCACCACACAAACCGTCTTTATGTACACCTGGCTTAGCATGGCGTTTATCATCGCCCTTCCGGCGTTCATCTTTGCCAGAGTGCCGAACGATACGCATCAAAATGTAGCTATTTCGCGGCGAAAAAGGAGCGCGCAATGAAGTTCTGGCGACCCGGTATTACCGGCAAACTGTTTCTGGCGATTTTCGCCACCTGCATTGTCTTATTGATCACGATGCACTGGGCGGTACGTATCAGTTTTGAGCGCGGCTTTATCGATTACATCAAGCATGGTAATGAACAACGGCTGCAAATGCTCGGCGATGCGCTTGGTGAGCAGTACGCCCAGCACGGGAACTGGCGCTTCCTGCGTAATAACGATCGCTTTGTATTTCAGATCCTACGTTCGCTGGAGCATGATAACAACGAAGATAAGCCCGGCCCCGGTATGCCGCCACACGGTTGGCGCACGCAATTCTGGGTGGTTGATCAAAACAACAAAGTGCTGGTTGGCCCGCGAGCACCGATTCCACCCGACGGCACACGGCGGCCCATTATGGTCAATGGGGCGGAAGTGGGTGCGGTGATCGCCTCCCCTGTTGAACGACTGACCCGCAATACCGATATCAATTTTGACAGACAACAGAGGCAAACCAGTTGGCTGATTGTCGCTTTATCTACCTTGTTAGCGGCGCTGGCGACATTCCCACTGGCGCGCGGTTTGCTGGCTCCGGTCAAACGACTGGTGGACGGTACACACAAACTGGCAGCGGGCGATTTCACTACTCGCGTGACGCCCACCAGTGAAGATGAATTGGGCAAACTGGCGCAAGACTTCAACCAGCTCGCCAGCACGCTGGAGAAAAACCAACAGATGCGCCGCGATTTTATGGCCGATATCTCCCACGAGCTGCGCACGCCTTTAGCGGTACTGCGCGGCGAACTGGAAGCTATTCAGGATGGCGTGCGTAAATTCACGCCGGAGACGGTGGCTTCTTTACAGGCAGAGGTCGGTACACTGACCAAACTGGTGGATGATCTTCATCAATTGTCGATGTCTGATGAAGGCGCTCTCGCCTACCAGAAATCGTCGGTGGATCTGATCCCGCTACTGGAAGTCGCGGGTGGCGCATTTCGTGAGCGTTTCGCCAGCCGCGGGCTGAAACTGCAATTTTCCCTGCCAGACAGTATTACCGTATTTGGCGATCGCGACCGTTTAATGCAGTTATTCAATAACTTACTGGAAAACAGCCTGCGCTACACTGACAGCGGCGGTAGCCTGAAAATCTCTGCCGAGCAGCACGACAAAACGGTGCGCCTGACCTTTGCCGACAGCGCGCCGGGCGTCAGTGACGATCAGCTACAAAAATTGTTTGAACGTTTTTATCGCACCGAAGGCTCCCGCAACCGAGCCAGCGGCGGTTCCGGGCTGGGGCTGGCGATTTGCCTGAACATTGTTGAAGCACATAATGGTCGCATTATTGCTGCCCATTCGCCTTTTGGCGGGGTAAGCATTACAGTAGAGTTACCGCTGGAACGGGATTTACAGAGAGAAGTATGACCGAGTTACCAATCGACGAAAACACGCCACGTATTTTGATCGTGGAAGATGAACCGAAGCTGGGGCAGTTACTCATTGATTATCTGCGTGCTGCGAGCTATGCGCCGACGCTTATCAGCCACGGCGATCAGGTACTGCCATATGTGCGCCAGACACCACCGGATCTGATCCTGTTGGATCTGATGCTCCCTGGCACCGATGGCCTGACGTTGTGTCGGGAGATTCGTCGTTTTTCTGACATTCCGATCGTGATGGTGACAGCAAAAATCGAAGAGATCGACCGCCTGCTCGGGCTGGAGATTGGCGCAGATGACTACATCTGCAAACCGTACAGCCCACGGGAAGTGGTAGCGCGCGTCAAAACCATTTTGCGCCGTTGCAAACCGCAGCGTGAGTTGCAGCAACAGGATGCTGAAAGCCCGTTGATTATCGACGAAGGTCGTTTTCAGGCTTCATGGCGCGGAAAAATGCTTGACCTGACGCCTGCGGAATTTCGTCTGCTGAAAACGCTCTCTCATGAACCAGGAAAAGTGTTCTCCCGCGAGCAATTGCTCAATCATCTTTATGACGACTACCGCGTAGTAACCGACCGCACCATCGACAGCCACATTAAAAACCTGCGCCGCAAGCTGGAATCTCTCGACGCCGAACAGTCATTTATCCGCGCCGTTTACGGCGTCGGTTACCGCTGGGAAGCCGACGCCTGCCGCATCGTTTAATATTTTTACCTGCCGGAGAAGGCATTCACGCCGCATCCGGCAACATTATCCCATGCATTGTCGGCTATCTGACATTATCTCTCCGCCCTGGCAAGCACCTGAAAATCGCTCATACTTTAATCGGCAAACAGTCCTTTTAGATGCTGTTTTCGATACGCAATTTCAATCAAGGAGTCATTATGGCTGGTTGGTTTGAACTCAGTAAGAGCAGTGATAATCAATTCCGGTTTGTGCTAAAAGCGGGCAATGGTGAGACTATCCTCACCAGCGAGCTGTATACCTCAAAAGCCTCTGCGGAAAAGGGCATCGCGTCGGTACGTAGCAACAGCCCGCAAGAAGAACGCTATGAGAAAAAAACGGCAAGCAACGGCAAATTCTATTTCAATCTGAAAGCCGCCAATCATCAAATTATCGGCTCCAGCCAGATGTACGCCACCGCGCAATCTCGTGAAACCGGAATTGCCTCCGTTAAAGCCAATGGCACAAGCCAGACGGTAAAAGATAATACGTAATGACGATGCCGGGCGTGGGTTGTTGGCGTCCGGCTTTATATCAAAACAACTCTTATTTATTGATAATTAAGATTAACCTCCGCCATTAAAATAGTGGGCACTGACGAGCACTCGTTGTGCTTTCTTTGTTTACCATCCCATACTTATCTTCCTGAACATGTTCATATGCCAAAATATCTTCTAATACTTTCGTGACGCTATCCGGTTTATGAAATACACTGATGTAAGATTTTTACTTACAGGCGGGCGTAAAATGGCCAGAACGATGACGGTTGATCTCGGCGATGAGTTGCGTGAATTTATCGAGTCCTTAATTGAATCCGGCGACTATCGCACCCAAAGCGAAGTGATCCGTGAGTCGCTGCGCTTACTTCGAGAAAAGCAAGCAGAGTCTCGCCTGCAAGCGTTACGTGACATGCTCGCTGAAGGGTTGAGTAGTGGTGAAGCTCAGCCGTGGGAAAAGGACGCGTTTTTACGGAAGGTGAAAGCAGGGATAAGGAAATAATGTGCGTACTATAAAACTCATGCCAAAAGCCAATGAGGATTTAGAAGGCATCTGGTATTACAGCTATCACCATTTCGGCGAACCACAAGCCGACAGATATGTGGAACATCTTTCAGACGTTCTCCAGATTCTGAGTAACAATAATATAGGTACGCCCAGACCTGAATTAGGCGAAGGTATTTTTGTTCTTCCTTTTGAACGCCACGTAATTTATTTCCTGCAATCACCAGAGGAAATTATCGTCATTCGTATCCTTAACCAAAACCAGTACGCCTCCAGACATTTACACTGGAGCTAAACCCGCCGATTGCGCTACAATGCCCGCCCTTAAAGTGGGGGCACTCCCCTAACCGCTTCATCAGGTGAAGCGGATCTGACCTGTCATCAGAACGAGAGAATTATGTTTAAACCGGAACTCCTTTCCCCGGCGGGAACGCTGAAAAATATGCGTTACGCTTTCGCTTATGGCGCAGATGCTGTTTATGCGGGCCAGCCGCGTTACTCCCTGCGTGTGCGCAACAACGAATTCAACCACGAAAATCTCCAGCTCGGCATCAATGAAGCCCACGCGCTGGGGAAAAAGTTTTATGTCGTGGTCAACATTGCACCGCACAACGCCAAGCTGAAAACCTTTATCCGTGACCTGAAACCGGTGGTGGAGATGGGGCCGGATGCGCTGATTATGTCCGATCCAGGGCTGATTATGCTGGTGCGCGAGCACTTCCCTGAAATGCCGATCCACCTCTCGGTGCAGGCTAACGCCGTGAACTGGGCGACGGTGAAATTCTGGCAGCAAATGGGACTGACCCGCGTGATCCTCTCTCGCGAGCTGTCGCTGGAAGAGATTGAAGAGATCCGTAATCAGGTGCCGGATATGGAGATCGAGATCTTCGTTCACGGTGCGCTGTGCATGGCCTACTCCGGTCGCTGCCTGCTCTCTGGCTATATCAACAAGCGCGACCCGAACCAGGGCACCTGCACCAACGCCTGCCGCTGGGAGTACAACGTCCAGGAAGGGAAAGAAGATGACGTTGGCAACATCGTGCACAAGTACGAGCCGATTCCGGTGCAAAATGTTGAGCCGACGCTGGGCATCGGCGCGCCAACCGACAAAGTGTTTATGATCGAAGAAGCTCAGCGTCCGGGCGAGTATATGACTGCGTTTGAAGATGAGCACGGCACTTACATCATGAACTCGAAAGATCTGCGCGCTATCGCCCACGTTGAACGCCTGACCAAAATGGGCGTGCATTCGCTGAAAATCGAAGGTCGTACAAAATCTTTCTACTATTGCGCACGCACCGCGCAGGTTTACCGTAAAGCTATCGATGACGCAGCTGCGGGAAAACCATTCGATACCAGCCTGCTGGAAACTCTGGAAGGTCTGGCGCATCGTGGCTATACCGAAGGTTTCCTGCGTCGTCATACTCACGACGATTATCAGAACTACGAATACGGTTATTCAGTTTCTGACCGCCAGCAGTTTGTTGGTGAGTTTACCGGTGAGCGCAAGGGCGACCTCGCGGCGGTAGCGGTGAAAAATAAATTCTCCGTTGGCGACAGCCTTGAGCTGATGACGCCGCAAGGGAACATTAACTTTACCCTTGAGCATATGGAAAACGCCAAAGGCGAAGCAATGCCGGTCGCACCGGGCGATGGTTATACTGTGTGGATCCCGGTGCCGCAGGATCTTGAGCTAAATTACGCGCTGCTGATGCGTAATTTCTCCGGGGAAACCACGCGTAACCCCCACGGTAAGTGATTAATTTCGATTATTTTTCCCGGATGGAAAATTCTTAGAAACCGATCACATACAGCTGCATTTATTAAGGTTATCATCCGTTTCGCTGAAAAACATAACCCATAAAATGCTAGCTGTACCAGGAACCACCTCCTTAGCCTGTGTAATCTCCCTTACACGGGCTTATTTTTTACGTACAATAAATTGAAATAAAAGGATTTATTTCTGGTCACGTCCACACATTGACCACATCGACAAAAAAGCCCCTCGACTGAGGGGCTTTCTGTTTGTAATTACATCCACATAATTTGCTGCCCTGATGGCAACGGGTGCGGCCTTACGGCGTGGACTTCTCCCGGCTTCACGATGTATCGCTGTACCGACTCATAAGTGATGAACGTGGCGCTGCAATTCACGTTCTGGCACTGATGATAACGCTCTTTTGTCGTGTCAGTGATATAGCGACTTGTACGCGCATGTGCGGCATGCTGGCATAAAGGACAATGAAACATCGCGAGCACCTCTTCCGGTTTTGTTGATGGTGCCATTTTAGTTAATTTATCCTTATAAAACAAACAGATAAACAATAGACATCACTCATCACCTTCTGTTTCGTACCCCACATCAGAAAGCCTGACCTCAAGCTCTAAGGACGTCGTGAAGCCGCTATTATTCAGAAAATGTGTCACCTTAGTGATTGTCCAGTCCTGCTCGTCTATGACGCGCTTAAAGCCTGACACTTTGACCGGTGCTTCCGTGTAAATATCTGCCCGACCGGTAGCCAGGCTGATGGAGAACTCCGCTACACCCCGTTGCAGTTTATCCCACTTCGCCTGAGCTGCGCGCATGGCCTGTGCTTTCGTGGCATATACCGTGGTCAGGGCAAAAACGTTGTCAGCCTCACCTGCCATGTATTCACCTTCGCGCGCTTCCGGTACTTTTGGCGCTTTCTTCTGCGTGACTGGTTTCGCTTTCGGGTGCTCCAGTGCGCGCAGGTGTTTCTCTTTCTTTTTGCGTTTCAGTTTTACCTTCTGCTTTTGTGGCTTCGGGTCTTTGGTGTGTAACCACTTTGCCGTTACGCCGGTATAGGCTCCACGGTCAGCAATCGCAAAATGATGACGGTCACCGTCACTGCGGGTGATGGTAATCTGCGGGATTTTTTTACCGCTGGCCGTCACCCCCTGCCCCGCTTTGAGAAACAACAGTTTTCCCATTTTTACCGACACCTCACCGCCGTTGCGTTCAGCAAGGCGGGTCAGGAATTTCGCATCAGACTCCTGCGACTGGTCGATGTGCGGGATTTTAATTCCGGCCAGTGACGGAGCAACACTGGCTTCCAGCCTGTTACGGGAGGCTATCGCCTCAACAATCGCACCGAGCGTGGTGTCATGCCAGGAGCCTTCCCGGCGGGAATTGAGCGTCCCGCGAAAATCTGCACTCCGGGCGCGGATGGTGACCACATCCGGTGCGCCCCGGTGTTCAACCTCATCAACGGTAAATTTCCCTTTGCATACCAGGGCAAAACCTTTCCAGCCGATATACACCTTCAGGACAGCGCCACGAACCGGCAGCCCGACCTGCCCGTCGGCATCGTTCAGTTCAATATCAAGCTGGTCAGCCTCAAAGCCCCGGTTATCCGTCAGGGTCATGCTCATCAGACGGTCGCTGATATTGCCGGTAATATCCCTGCTGTCGAGCATCAGCATGTAATCCGGCGTCAGCGTACTGCCTGCATCAAATGTCAGCGCATCCAGCATTATCCTGCCCCCGTCATACCCGTGAATCTGGTCGCCATACTGCCAGCCTTACCGATGAGCGACTCCGCCTGTTTACCGATATCGCCATAAAGCGCGGCCAGTGATTCATCAACGCGGGTGAGCGACAGCGTAAAATCAATTTTCCGGGGTGTGCCGTCTGCAAAGAAAATACTCCCTGTTTCACTCACCCTGCTGATGACATACATGCCGTAAATCATGCCGGTGCCATCCAGCAACGGCCACGCCCGGCCTTCCTCAGCCATCATCCTGAGCGTGGTCATCGTCAGCTTGCCGCCGGTCAGTTCGGGATAAAGCACACCGGCAAGCGTCATGTTTTCCTCGCCAACACCGAGAAACTGGTAGGCATCCCGTTTACCGATACGGGAATTTGACGGCCAGCGATAATCTGATTCACGCTGCATGGTCTGGTGTGGCAGCGTCTGGCGCATAAAAACAAACATACCTAACGCGAGCATCATTTTTCGTCACCTCCTTAACCGTCATGCATCATGCTGGCACGGGCGCGCGCACGTTTATCCCGCTCGTATTTTTCGAGCGCATCCTGTAACTGGCGGTCAAGCTGTGTCCCCGGTGCAGTACCACCCGTCAGGCTGATGTGATATTCGTTTTTACTCTGGTCCACATAAGAGCGGCCAGCCGGTGCCGTGACCGGCTGATAAGCCTGATAGCCTGCATAAGAGCTGGTCGCCGGAATATAACCACCGGTGCCATACGTGGCGGCATGAGTTCTGGCGGCGGTCTGGTCAAGTGTGTCTGACTCTTTGTTGATGACACCGAGCTTTTCCAGTACCCAGTCAATGCCGCTGCGTAATTTGTTGAACGCATTAAGCGGCAGCATCAGCGCGTCAGCCAGTGCCTGCCCGAACATGACGCCCGTGTCACGGCAACGGTTCAGGGTGTCCTGGGTGGCTTTGACCGGTGCAATCAGGTTTTTAAACCACTGCCACGCAGCCTGTAACTTTTCACCCAGCCAGTCAAATACCGGCTTAAGTGGCGTGAACAGTTCCCCCACCGGCGCAAATGCTGCTTTCAGCCCTTCAACCACACCGCCAAAGAATGCGCTGACAGGCTCCCAGTATTTACGGATAAGCAACGCCCCGGCGACAATTGCAGCCACCACGGCCACAACCGGCCAGCTAATCGCCCCGATGGCCGTCATAACAGCACTGCCAACCGTCGTGAAGATTGCCCCCATTGCGCCTGCTGCCGCGATGATGGCATTGATGCCGGTGATAACCGGCCAGGCTACAAGACCAATTGCACCGATGATGCCAGTCAGCGCCAGTGCGCCACCGGCAATGAGACCAATGGTTGACGCCAGTGATTTGTTTTTCTGTATCCAGCCGTCGAGTTTTAACACATACTTTGTGGCCGTCTGCGTGAGCTTACGCAGCGCGCCTTCCTGCTGGTCAAACAGGTCAGTCCCCACCGCCTCATAAGCGGACTGAAACTCTTTAAAGTCACCGCCGAGGTTGTCCTGCATGATATTTACCAGCTCGGCGGTCTTCCCGTCTGAGGCTTTAAACGCAGCGGTCAGTTTGTCCAGCTTTCCGGTTGAGGCGGCAGTCATCAGCACGGCGGCGGCTGAGCTGGCCTCCTCCCCGAAAATAGTTTTCATGTATTCAGCCTGCTGGGCAGTACCGAGCCGGTTTTTCTCAAAACTGGCCTGCATTTCTTTCAGAATGGTAAATATTGGCCGGGTGTTTCCCTTGCTGTCTGAGGTTTTCACACCAAGCTCTTTGAGTGCATCCCATGCTTTTCCCGTCGGTGCCTGCAGGCGGCTTAACACGGCACGGCTTCCCGTCCCCGCCATTGAACCGGTAATTTTTGCATCATGCAGCGCCCCGACCATTGCGGCGGTTTCTTCAATGCTGACACCGGCATTTTTTGCCACAGGTGCGGCATAGGTCAGCGCATCGCTCATGCCGTCAAAATCGGCGGCGGTTTTGTTCATCGTCATGGAGAGAACATCCCCGATATGAGCGACCTTATCGTTTGAAAGCTGAAAGGCGGATTTCATCCCCATCAGCAGGGCGGCGTTTTCTTCCATCGTGCGGCGGTTCGCCAGCGCCATATTCAGCGTGACCGGCGTTGCCGCCTGAATGGCATCAACATCCCCACCCGCTTTCGCGATGATTATCTGTGCACCGGCCGCATCATCCGCCGAAGCGGCGGTATTGTCGCCGAGCTGGCGCGCCTGTTTGCGTAGTGCGGTCATTTCGGCGGAGTCTTTTGCCACTCCGAGCACGGCCTGCAATTCTGAGTTTTTCTGCGCAAACTCATAACCGGGCATCAGCAACTTAACTCCGGCCATCGTTCCCGCCGCCGCAATCCCCACACCGGCAGCGCCCACTGAGGCCATATTTCCGGCCAGTTCCTTGCCTGCCTGATAACGCTGTTTTACTGCGTTAAGTTTTGCCTGTTGCGCACTGACACGCGCCAGCGCGTCACGCTGACGGTTAAGCTGTGCGGTGGTTTCACTGATACGGTTTTTCAGTCCCTGCTCATCATGTGCAAGATTGCGGGTATTAATTCCCACAACGGCCAGTTCCCGCTGCTGGCGTTTAACTGAATCCGTCAGGCGGTTATATTTCGCCTGTAAGTCCTCCGCCGCACGCTTTGCGGATTCCAGCACTTTCGCCTGAGCACGTGTCGGACGTTCGGTGTTTTTAAACTGTGTGGCAAGGGCTTCGGCCTCCTGCCGTGCCTTTTCAAGTGCATGACCAGTCACGGCGAGCTGTGCACTGGTCTTGCGAAATCCCTCAATACGGGATGCGTGACCGTTCAGCTCGCGCAGTGATTTTTGTGTTTCCCGGATATCCCCCGACAGCGATTTGCTCGCTGTGCGGATGGATTTAAACGGGCGGGATGCCTGGTCAACAGCCCTGAGCAATACCTGTAATTTTACATTGTTACTCATTCGTGTTTCCGCTTCGCCGGAGCGCCTTTTCGCGCCATGTGATGAGTTCGGTCAGGCTCATGGGATACAGTTCTGATGGCGGCCAGTGAAATATCACTGCCACATCCGCCATCAGGTCATCGACCGAGAGATTTTTCGGGAACGTTACTGCACCGAGTTCGGCGACAAAAAACCGACCACCTTACCGGCCAGCGCCACAAGGTCAGGCAGTTCCAGCGCGGCGACCTCCTGCTCGGTCAGCATCGGTGCCGTCATGCGAGGCAGCACTTTAATCAGTGCATCGACTTCGGAGTTTGCGACCGCAGCCAGACTGACACCGCGCAGCGTCCCCGCACTGGGTTTCATCAGCGTGACCTGTTCGATAACCTGCTCACCACGCTTGACCGGATTGTCCAGGGTAATCACATTTTCTTTGTTCATGGTTTTCTCACTTCTTAATCAGGGTTAACCGGTCAGCCTGGCTGACCGGATGAAAATCACAGGCCGATATTTCGGCGGTGTTGCTCCAGCCGGTCGACGCCGTTCACCTTCTCAATCATGTTGATGGTGTCGATTTCGACCAGCTCCTTACCGTCCATCGTCAGCCGGAAATAGGTGCAGATCACGGAGATTTTCGACTCGGTGTCTTCTCCCTGTTTACCCTCGCCGGTGTCGATTTCTTTCTGACGTCCACGCATGACCACCTCGACGGCCACCGTTTCGCCGGTATCGTCGCGCTGGTAAGAGCCTGCAAAACGAATCGGTACGGCATCCACACCGGTTGCGGCGTAAAGCTCCCAGATAACCGAATCCGGGAAGCCACCGAGCGACCACTCCATTGACAGCGCATCGTCATCAAGGCCGAGGTCTACCGGTGCGCTGCCATTCATCCCCGCACCGCGATAGTTTTCGAGCTTACGGGTCAGTTTTGGTAGCGTGACGGACTTCGCGACGCCCTGATAGCTGTAGCCGTTCAGAAAGACGTTCATTAACTTGAGTTTGCGCGGCATTGCCATCGGTCAGGCTCCTTAATTGCTGTTAACCGAGGTGACCAGATTTGCCAGATATTTATCGGTAATACGCTGGCGCAGGGTCAGGTTTTCAAGAGGAGGTACCGGTGTATAGTCGTAGTCGATATACAGTTTTCCGGCCTTGAGGGTTTCCGCATCGTTGGATTCTTCGCTGAACCAGCAGGTCGCATCCACGATATAGCCGTTTGTTTTCAGCTCACGGAATTTGGCATTGATGCCGTCAACGATGTCGCGAATCAGCGTTGCGGTGATGGGCTTGTCCACCGCCCACATGTGCGCCTCAGCCATCGTGTCGGCCAGCACCTGCGCGGTGCGGGTGTAGTTTTCAAAAAGGAACAGCGGGTCATCAGAGCAGGTACGGTTACCCCAGAATCGGAAACCGTCGCGGCGAATCAGCGTAGTGACGCCTGACTCGTTAAGCAGGTCAGCATCGGTGCCGGACTCCTGCAAATCCCAGAATACAGATGCGCTGATGCCGGTAACACCGTTTACCCCGACGTTGGACAGCGTTTTATGCCAGCCCTGCTCCTGGTCGATTTTAGCGCGCAGACCCAGCGCACGGGCGGTGGCATACGCGGTGGCGGTGGTGCTGCTGACCGTATCCCATGCGAGGAAATCCGGCCAGATGACCATCAGCTCACGCTGGCTGAAATTCTGACGGTAGGCTTTCACCTCGGAAATGGTTTTACAGCCCCATGCGCTGATATACCCGAAAGCGCGCAGCTTCTGACAGACTGATGCCAGTGCAACAGCCACCTCTTTGGTGTCCAGTCCCGGCACGCCGAGAATACGCGGTTTAACACCGGTTACCGACTCCGCCGCCAGCAGGGCTTTCAGTCCGGTGTACTGACCGTTTTCGTCGGTGGTGCCGATGATATTGGAAACGGTCTGCGCGAGTTTCGTTTCCTCGTCGTCGCCGGTGCCGTCTTCCACACGCACGACAACGGTGACCGGTTTTGACTGGTCAGCGATGGCCTGCAGCGACGCCGCCAGCGTGCCTTTTTTACCGGCCTTTGCAATTGCGCTCTGCACATTGGTAATCAGCACAGGTTTATTGAGGGGGAAGGTTTCCGCATCCGCATCGCTGGCCGTGCAGACCATGCCGACAATGGCAGTGGATACGGTGGAAATGACGCGGGTGCCGTCGTTAATCTCCAGCACCTGCACGCCGTGATGATAGTCACTCATCCGTTTAACTCCGTGGTTAATGGGTGCAACTATTTTCTGTTGTGCAGAGCATGAGACGCTATTTGACCTGGCTGGTCAGTGGATGAAACAACAGATAAAGAAAAGGCGGGCAATTCGCCCGCCTGTCCTGATTTGTACTCACTCATTTTCCAACTGACTATTTACATAGTCCAAACGCTATCAAATCTGACTGTCTGCTTTGAGCGAGGTGCTGACATCCGCATGAATGTATGGAGCTGCCGCACACTCTAAAAATGATAGAACGTCTATATATTAATTATCCCTAAGCCCAGTTTTATTAATCAATTTTATTACTTTTACCTGCAACCTTTTTATTATAATGATAATAAGAAATAGCACTAGCAAAATAGGATTTTGTCATCGATACGAAAAAACCCAACAAATCTGCCATGTTATCAATATCAATATTTGGTTTAGTTTTACTGGCTTTAGTAATCTTCATATAGAAGTCCACAAACTTACTTTTTTCTTTATCCGTAATCTGATAATTCAATTGATGACTGATTTTATTTCTTATGCTGTTAAAGTCTTTTATTCTTAAATATATTTCATCATAAGGGGGTTTTGCAGGCTCATGTTGTATTAAAGCTATTTTTTGTGAAAATGTGAGTTTTGCATCACCCCAAGCTAACGAAGGATATCTTAATCCAAGATAATCAGTAATATACTTTTCAAGGCTCAAGTGCGCAGTAAGAAAGGCACCTATGAAGGCAACGTCAACCCCATCAACACGTTCCCATATGCTTTCATTTTCATCAGTCATACCTGTATACACAGCGGTTGATGCAAGATCTTTCCAGTCCATGTTTTATCCTTTTAAAGGTGAATTTAACGAGTTTAACTTTATCTCAACTCAATACTTATCTCAAAATTTATGAGTAGAAATAACATCCACAAAAAACTATTAAAGCCCTTTTACCTCTTATTATTGATGAAAATGTACATTTTTATAAAGAATGTCGAAGAACCTCCTCAGTGGAACTATCAACTACACATTGCAAGACTAGAGTATGTGCAAACCTTTTGACAAGGTTCTGAAATATTCATGGTGGCCTTATTATATCAATTTATCTTCACTTTATACATTAACATAGCATGATGTTGATAATGTCCGCTCCTAGCACAGAGCGGACTGTCAGATTAGGCCTTACTCTGTACTATAGCTATGTTAACTAACACAAGAGATCATATCACTTATTGCGGCATTTCCGGCCATTCAGGATTTGCAGGATCCACACGGCTGACCAGAACACTGTAGCGTTCCCATGCTTCCAGTCGGCTACGCTCCTCATCTGTTGCCATGTTCAGCCTGACAGCGCGCTCCAGTGGCTGAATAACGCTTTCCGCTTCGGAAAGTAACGCGGCCTTTTGTGATTCTGCCTGTTGTTGCTGTTCGTCTGCCGTATAAATCCGCTTAATCACGGCACCATCCTTAAACATCCATTTCCCTGAGTCATCAGCACGTCGGTTGGCGGTAATATCAGGAACCTCGACAACGCTAAAACCTTCAGGGTTAAGCGTTGAAGCATCTCTGGTGATGCCGACAATTATATTATTCTCGTCGTAAACAATCTTTATCGTGTCTGCCTGAAAATTACTTACTTCCTCATACCAGTTTTTTCCCTCTTCGGACCATAACCAGATAACATCAAAATTTTTTGTCAGTTGATATTGGGCAACAGTTTTTGGATTACCCGCAGTAATATTTTTTAAATGCTGCATAAATTACACCTGTGCGACGTTATACCATGTGCCATTGATGTATTTTTGTATTGGTCTGAATACTGCGGGGTCATCACCATCGACTTCACCGATAATACCAAGCCCGGTAATTACGTGCCCTGCTTTCTCATACATCACCCCTTTCTTCATGGTCTGGACAACTCGAGTCCCAAGCCGGATATCGCGTACATAACGGGAATCAAAATTACTATAGTTAGATGGTGATACCTGCCCGTTAACAGCAAAAGTGATGCTGTTATCTGTATTTCTCTGACTGTAAAAATGCCAGCCTGCATCATCACCTAATTCAGCCACCACAGGACGACTTGAGTTTCCCCACAAATTGAATGCGGCTTCCTTCGTGGATGTATTGCTGCTGCTGACCGTGAACTTTTTCCCGCTACCGGCACGTACTTTGGTACTTGAGACAATATCACCTGTAACACTCAGGCCATGCCCCATTGACACTCCGCCATTGGCGTTATTGATAGTCAGCGGTCTTAAGCCGTTCCATGTCCCAAATTTATCGCCAGAGGCCGTCAGCATTAAATATGTGCTGCCGCCATCATTCCTGATAAAGAAACCATAATTGCCATAAGCAATGCGCAGACCATTAGCACTGAGTGATGTAATCTCACCTCTTGAACGGAGACCATAAGCGGAGCTGAGTGATAATTCTTCCTGAGCATCAGTATTACCAGTCGCCCAACGAACTACCCCGCCCTGTACTGTTTCATGCCAGATAGTGTCTCCTTCTCCACCACGAAACTTTCTGAGATATTTTTTGCCGCCTCTTGTGCCTGAACATAAGGCCGTAGACATATAGGCATTCTGGCTTCCACCGTCCTGATTAATCGTTCCGGTCATTGCGTCGCCCTGACGATTCCAGTCACGACGCCAGCCGGGGGAGTAGCCGTCCCCATGATTAATGTAAGTGAATTGTGCGCTGGTTGTACCGCCACCGCTTGATGTTGTCGGCGTGGTCACTCGGATAGTGATTGCAGATTTAGTTCCCATGACCTCGACGACACAACCAGCCAGGTGGATATCACCACATCCGGTATCCGTAATGATTTTGTTATTTGCATATGACCAGGAGCCTTTGCACATCCAGTACGGATGATTAAATGCACCACGGGAATCCAGCCATTCAATAAACTGAGCGGTTGTCCAGTTTCCGGCTTCAGTGCTCAAAGCACCGCTATAAGCACGACAGGCACCGATATTTTTCGTGAAGGTATCCTTTCCCGGAATATCCGCACCATTCTGATCTTTCTGAAGACGTTTTTCAGCATTGTCATAGGCAGACTTCACCGCCTTTGGCGTTGCAGCCTGCGTTTCAGAATCACTGTTGGTGGCGCTACTGAGCTGGACAAGACCTTTCCGCGCCGTGGTGGCATCCTGTGCAGTGTATTTCCCGTTAGCAAGGTCATACGCTGTCTTAACCGCCTTTGGCGTTGCGGCCAGCGTTTCAGAATCGCTGTTGGTGGCGCTACTGAGCTGGACAAGACCTTTTCGCGCTGTGGTGGCGTCCTGTGCAGTGTATTTCCCGTTAGCAAGGTCATATGCTGCCTTTACCGCTTTCGGCGTTGCGGCGAGCGTTTCAGACGTGCTGTTGGTGGCGCTACTGAGCTGGACAAGGCCTTTTCGCGCTGTGGTGGCATCCTGCGCGGTATATTTCCCGTTAGCAAGATCATAAGCAGCCTTTACCGCTTTCGGCGTTGCGGCCAGTGTTTCAGACGTGCTGTTGGTCGCACTGCTTAACTGAGTAAAACCTTTTGCGGTCAGCGAGGCGTCCGGGTGACGTCGTGACTGTTCGTGCTCTGCAATTTTGTCATCAACGTAATCCTGCGTCGCCATCACCGTTGTGGTGTCAATGGTCAGCGCCACTGAGGCCACACTGCTGACGATGATGACCATGCGGCAGGTCTGCGAACGCCCTGAGCCTTCGGCAAGAGCTGGCTTATAACTTTCGGCCATGTTCGCCACGGCAATTAACGTTCCAGCATCATCGTACAGGCCAAGCTCACGCATCCAGAAACCGCCCACCTCCGGCGGAATAACCAGCTCTGCGATAATATAATTACTGTTTCGTTTGTCCTGGCTGATTTTGTTCAGCGCATGCCGCCAGACTTCGTGGATAAGCCCGGTCTGTCCGGCATCCGGGACAGGCAATTTACCACCGCCATCCCCGACGGCCATCGTGGTAATGTTGACCTTCCGCCCTCCCGGTGCGGTTGCCGCTGCCAGCTTTGCTGCACCGGCAGTGGTGATAACGGTTTTGAATTTTGTGCTCATTATTCCTCACTTATCCGGGGTAAACCGTAATTACATCGCCGTCGTAAGCCACACCACCGGCGAACAGGTAGCCGGGAATGTCCCGGGTAATGTTCAGGCCAATAAGATGACGACTTGCAGGTTTGGCATCAGCAATAAGCCGTTCCATTTCCTGATACATTGCCTCTGTGATGCCACTTTCCAGTACACCAATATCAAGCCGGAAGGTGCCGGGCGGGTCACTGTTTTCCCACCACTCCGTCACGTTGATGAGATAGCCGAGCGGCTCCACCACACGCCGGATTGCGCCTATAGTGCCCTTATGGCAGTGAATGAAATACGCATCGCGGATAACGGCGCGTTTTGTTGCTTCCGGCCACTTTTCATCCCACCTGTCGACCGAAAACGCCCACGCCAGCCACGGCAGCAGATTTGCCGGACAGGCATCCGGGTTCCACAGCTCACGAATACTGACCGGCGTTTTTTCAATTTCCGCACAGGCTTTTGCGGCAGCAATTTCAAGCGGCGATGAGCCGGTCGGCAGCAGGCGCGAATCACTCATCCGAGCCTCCGGTCACGACGCGGTATTCGGTACAGAAAGACGCCTGCGTACTGTTGAGCACAATGTCGGCCAGTGGTGCGGCCAGCTCGACACGCTGCACGCCTTCCACATGCAAAGCGGCATAAATGGCAGACAGACGGATGTCGCGCCCCAGCCGGTGCTGCGCCGTGATGTACGCTTCCAGTTTTTTCACGGCAGCAGCGCGGATGGGTTCGCTTTCGGGACCAGGGTAAAGGTAAAGCGTGGCGTTTATCTGGTATTCAACAATGGTGGCAGACTGCACGGTCACGCGGTCGGCCACCGGCCTGACGTCCTCGCCATTAAGGGCGTTACGCACCACGGCCAGCAGGTCTTCGGATGCCACACCGTTATTTTCACGTGACAGCACAGAGATGGTGACGCAGGCCGGAGACGGACTGGTGACCGAGATATCCGCGACACGCCCGTCGGCACTGCGACCATGATACTGATAGGCTCCCACCGACCCGGCGACGCTTAAGCCCTCAAACGCCTGCTGAATACGCAGACGATAATCGGTGTCAGACTCCATCACTGCCGGTGTCGGCGGGATAGTCGAATCATCTGCCGGGGTGATAGTCAGGCGCGTGGTGTTGTAATTGGCACCAATCACATCAAGGTCATTACCGGCGGCACAGGCCAGCATCACCGCCCGTGCGGCCTCATTCACACGCTGACGCCAGATAAGCTCACGATAAGCATTTTCCTCCAGCAGTTTGACGAGAGGCTCGGATTCCAGCGTCAGGGTACGGGCAACCGCCTCCTGCTGGTCTTCCGGGTAAAGGGAAATCAGTGTCGCCTTGCGTTCGGCAAGAATGGTTTCAAAGTCCAGCTCCTCGACCACATCCGGTGCGGGTAGCTGGTTCAGGTCGATAATCGGCATGGTTTCAACTCACAGGGATGGTTAACGAAAGTGGCTGGCCGGTGTCGTTGTGCTGGCCGGTCAAAGTGACAGTCATTCGCCCGTCAAAACTGCGCTCAGTGGTGACGGATGACAGGGTGACGCGGGGTTCCCATTTCAGCATCGCCATGTAACAGGCGACCTTAATCTGCAACTCAAGCGCCGGAGTCTGCGGCTGGTCAATCATTGACGCCAGCAACGAGCCGTAATCACGACGCATCACCCGTGAGCCGACCGGCGTGCGCAGGATATCGCCGATACTCTGGCTGATATGCTCAAGGTCAGTGACAGTCAGGCCATCACTGCGATTCATTCCAAGATAACGCGCTGTCATAGAGGACTCCCGGTTGTGCCGCCACTGTCGCCGGGGTGTTTATGGGTATGCAGTACCTTACCGTTTGATGAGAGTTCACCGCCGGTGTGTTCAATGTTGCCGCGCATCGTCCCGCCCTTCTGCACTTCCAGCGTGCCGGTAATCAGCCTGTTGGTGCAGACCACCTCCGGTGTGTCCAGGGTGACGCGGGTTGATGCTTTCACCATGACCACCGGCACCGTGGCAGTAACAGAATCAGAAGCCGTCACGCTGGCCGTTTTAATTCCGCTTACCGTAAGTGCACTGGTTTCGGGTTCATACTCAATCACCGCCCCGTCAGGGAAACGGATATGCAGGGCATCCGCCGACGCAGACGGCGCGGGGTTATCGTCGGAATAAATCCCCGGCAGAACGAATGCCGTGTCGAGTTCACCGCCCACGGCCAGAATCAGCACCTGTTCCCCCACGGAAGGTGCCCACCATGTGCGCGAACGACCGGCGCGATGGGTCAGCCACTGAAGCCAGTCGGTGCACATGCCGCCGGTCTGCACACGGCAGCGACCGGCGTTAAGGTCGGTTTCGACGATAATGCCGGTGCGGATCATGTTGCGCAGTGCGCGCGCGAGTTCCTGAATATTTGCGAGAGTGTTCATAACGGGAAGGATGCCGCCGGGTCATACCGGCGGCAATGTGACGATGAGGTGTCGGGAATGGCACAACTAACAGTCGAGGTGCGCCAGAATAATCTCTTCAATCATCTGCACATCCTCACCGGTAAAGCCGAGCAGGGGACGCGCCGGATAATCAATTTTCTTACCGTCTTTCCGGTTTTCTTCCGACAGACCGAACTGATGCACACTGGCGATTTTCGGTGACTTCCCGCCGTAAAACTCCATTGATGCCTGTTCCGGGCTGGCGCGGATATGCAAAAAACGACTGGTGATAAGTTTCGCAAACATTTTTCGCTTAACACGACCAGTCTTTTTTCTGGCGCTCTGCTGCTGGCGTGGCGCGTAGGGTGTGCCGTCCGGGGCTTTCTGTGCCATCACCCGACGCTGCTGACTCTGCCGCAGACGTTTCGCCAGTTCGGCGCTCAGTCGCCGACGCCCTGACGGTGACAGCGATTCAATCAGTCCGGTCAGCCGGTCTTCAAAACGCTTAAACTCATTCATCCCACTTACTCACCAGTTCGCCATTGATATAAAGCTCCATCGGGCGGGTGACCGGCTCCGGCGGCGTGGGTTCCGGGATATTCTTCACATGCAGCGCGCCGTCCACCTCACTGACCAGCGTGCGCTCGGTCAGCATCAGGCTGATGCTGATATCAAAGCTGCTGTCATTGTTGATGTCTGCATAAAACGTGAAGCCCTTTTTCAGGCCTTCGTCGGTGGTCATGATGTCGGGCTGATTTTCCCGCAGCCACGCCAGCACCGGCACGATGAGCAGGTTAAAATCACCGGTAAAGTCGGTCACAATCACATTGAGCGTGTAACGCTTTTCGAATGACAGCGACGTCGCCAGCGTGGAGGCAATACTCCCGCTATCCACAAATATCCGCAGCATCTCGGGACTGGTTTTCAGCACCGTGACGGCATCAGTCAGCGCCCTGCGCAGGCTGTCGGGTTTGAGCATCGTTTTCGTCCTGACAGTGTTTAATCATTTTTACCTGGCTGGCACAGCGTGCCAGCGCGTTCTCAAGCTGCCGGATATCGGCACTTAAATCGCCGTTCGTCTCCGGGTCACTGCCCGGCATCGGGCAAAGACTCACTTTCGGGCAGTCGTTGTGGACAATCACTGGCGTCGGTGCAGGCGGGGCGCTGGTGCAACCGGCGCACAGCATCAGGCAGGTCAGCACCGTACCAGCGGCGAAAATCCTCGTTTTCATTAAGTAACCTCGTGATGGTTTTCTCGCGCTGTGCTTCACGCTTCGCAGCGTTCTCCAGCTCCTGACGCAGTGCCACCTGCGCCAGCTCGTTTTTGTCTGCCCTGGTGAGCGCAACATGAAGCTGATTTTTCAGCATGGTGATGGTCGCCTGTTGCTCGCTGGCTACGTTGTTTGCCCTGTCCAGTAAGGTGCGCAGGCTGGCGTTTTTATGCTTCGCCAGAAACAGACCCGCCACCGCCAGCGATAACAACACGACCAGCACAATCATCAGCTTTGACATAATTCCCGCCCCTCAAGACGCTGACGGCAGGCCGTGCGTATCAGCCGGAAAAACAGCGACGCTACGAGATAAATCAGCGCGGTAAAAATCCACCCGGCAGCGACCAGCGAGATAAATGTCGCCACCATCACAACCAGAGCCGCCGCCCGTCTGCGCCACGGCACCGGCTGCAAAAACAGCGACGTGACAATCTTCACGGCCAGCGATTCCGGCGGCAGCTCCCGCCCGTAGCGTTCCAGCACATACTCAGTGGCATACACGCCGACACCACCGGCAACCACACAGATAACCGTCGCCAGAATCGCCCAGGCGGCGACAAAACTGACGGCCACGCTCTGCGGGTAAATCAGGGACAGTGCCAGCATCAGCGCCAGCGACACGTTCAGCATCAGTGAAAGGGATAATTTCTTCATGGTGTTTACTCCGTTTAAGCCGGTACGCCGCCAGCGGTACGCCAGACGGTGACCAGTTTTTCCAGTGAATGCTCACGCTGACCGTAACCGGCACCCGGCAGGGACGCCCAGATATTGCGACAGCGTGAAATGGCGCGCTCAATGCGTCCCGCCCGGATGTCATCCAGCGCACCGCGTTCGCGGATCAACTGAATGGCGAGTCTGTCCTGTGACAACGGACTGAAATCCGGCAGGGCAAGCTGTTTGCGGTAATGCGGCCAGAACAGGTAAAGCTGCTGATAGCGACCGGAGGCCGTGGATTTTTCACCGCGACGGTTAAACACCTTCGCCGGTCGGCCATGCGCGAACGGGTGGTCACTGTAGTCGGTGAAAATTTCCGGCTTCCCGTCCAGTCCGGTGACTATCACGTCATAGCCACGGTTTTTCGTCAGCGGATGATTCGCCGTCCCTTCGGATACCGCCAGCATGTCGAGAAAGGCGGCGATATTCTGATGCGTGTTAATTACCGGCATTACGGTTTCCCCCTGCCCTTAAAGCGGCGCTGAATGGCAATCTCAATCACCTGATAACCGGCGATACCCAGCATGGAGCCGATGCCGCACACTGCAGGCAGTGACAGGTCAGGAAACTGCACCAGAACAACACCGGCAACCATCGAGACAAAACCACCGAGCAACATGCGCCCGATAAACAGACGCGGGGTGATGGGTTCACCACCGGCAAGCACCTTGCCGACAACAATCAGCACCCCAATCATGAAAAGCGACAGGACGCTTTTTTCTTCTGCTGTCATGCGTTACTCCCACAGATTGACAGTTTCAGCCACGGGCGCGGTCTGAACGTCGGGCAGTTCGACGGCGGTGCCGTGTGGCAGCACCGCGCCCAGTTCAGCCAGTCCCGGATTTGCGGCGAGCACGGTCTCAACCACGCCCTCAGTGCGCCCGTAATACCGGACACAAATGGCGTCGAGCGTGTCGCCCTGTAGCGCAAAGGTCTTCATCAGATTTGACTCACGATGCAGCGCGGCTTGTCCTGGATACGCGCCACCGCCCAGCGCATATCCCGCCACAGCTCATCAATGGTGCTGTCAATGCTGTCGGCCTTCTTGTCGCCTTTCGCACTGGCATCCACGCCGCGATAACGCTCATAAAGCGATGCGGTCGCCATCGCACACACGGCGCGCTCGTAGTAAAAAACCCTGATGCTTTCACCGTCGATGTCGTCCGCCGGGACGTCCGCCAGACGCGTAAAACCGGCGGCAATTTTCTGTTCGCGGTACTCGTACAGCTCCGCATTCGTCTCCGCCATGCCTGACTTGATGGCCTCACGCAGACGGGCGGGGGCGACGGTCTGCTCAAGGCGCATACGTTCCCGGACGCGCTTCGGGTCGATATCGGGAAAAAAGAACGTGTTTTTAATCACCGGCTCGTCGCCTGCCGGTTGCGGGATGACCACCGTACCCTCACCGGACACGGGAGCCTCCTTTCGCGGAATAATCAGCGTCATCATGACTACCTCTGAAAAGTAGGGCGGTGGACGCCGGTGCAGTGTCAGGTGATTCACCCACACTGACCGGCGTGTCGCCCTGGCGCGGGGCGCATTCGGTTGTTAACTGGCTTTCTTTTTCGGGCGTCCACGTTTTGCCGGTGTCACGCTCCGGGTCTTACGCGGGGCGCGGGTGGCCGCTTTGAGTTGTGGCTCCGGCTTCGGTTTCAGCTCCCGCTCCAGTCGTTCAATCTCTTTTTTGACGCCTGCCTGACAGTCGAGCTGTGTCGCACGTTGCAGGTGTGCCAGCGCCCCTGCGGCATCACCAGCGTCACGCAGAAACAGACCGGTGATTTTGTGCAGCTTTGCGCGCACTTCATCAGGCATGTCAGCCGTGGCGGTCAGTTCAAGGGTGTCCGTCAGCAGGCGGGGATCCACAGACTCACCGGCAGCGTGAGCGCGCATGGCCGCGAGCGCCACCTCCTCGGTGAACATGTACGGCGGGGTGCGGCGGTGTTTACCCGGCATGGTCAGACCGTACTTCAGGGCATAACGGGCAATCTCCAGCGCACCGGCAATATCGCCGGTATCCAGACGCCACAGCATGACTGTCATCAGAATGTCATCCTGTGCACCTTTGCCCTGCTCCAGCACGCCGTTCACCCACGGCAACCAGAACGGCAGCAGTTCGCGTTTTTTCGCGGCCTTCAGCTCTTTTGAATAAATCGCTTTCAGTGTGCGCTGGTCTGCGGCGAGCTTAACCAGCATCTGCTCATAGACAGTTGCATGTCGCAGCGGGGCGGCTTCCCGCTGCGCGGTCATCGCTGCCGAGACCCGCATCATGTGGCGCTGTGCGGGACTCGTCATCGGTTACGCTCCCGGCTCTGCGGTCGCTTTAGCCAGTGTGGAGAAATCACCGACCTTAATTTTTTCCACCAGACAACCGGCGGCGTAGTCTTCCACCACGTAATCAATATTCATTGACTCGTAGTTCTCCACGCGGTCGAGTTTCGGGTTTTCCTCAATCACGCGGCGATGGCTGTCATCCATGTAGTAGATGGACAGGTTTTCCAGCTTCGTGATGAGCATCGCATCCGCCGGGAAGTACGGGACGCGTACCGCCGGCAGGTTGCCGATGCGTTTCTGGCTGATGATGACGTCAGCGGCCAGCATCTCGCTGTTGTCCTGCTCCTTGTTAACGATGGGGAAATACTTGTCCGCCAGTAGCTGACGCCCCACAATCACCACAAGGTCAGGGTCTTCCTGATACCACGGCTCAATCAGGTTGTTGGTCGCATCCATCACCAGTGCATCGAGGCTGGCATAATCACCGCCCTTACCCACGCGGATGACCTCAGAGGTCGTGTGACCTTCCTCGTCAGTGACCTTGCTCATCACGCGCGCCGGGGCTTCATTGCGGTATTTCTGCAGCCAGCCGACCGCCACATCCTGCAGCATCGGATTGCTGCTGCGGTCAGAGGTTTCGGCACGCCTCACGCCGTTAAAACCGGCCATGATGAAATCAAGGGACTGGCGTTTGATAATGGCGTTACGGACACGGAGCTGGAAATCCTGATAACGCGCCCACAGGTCCAGCGTTTTGTAGCGGATATAAAAATCGAAATTAATCTGGTCGCATTCGTACTTGTTTGACGCCAGCTTCGAGAAGTCCTTCGGCTGACGCTCGGTGCCACCGGCGGTGTCGGTGGTGCTGGCAATGGAGCCGGTGACACCAATACCAATTTTTTCCCCTTTCATTTCGCTGACCGGCACAATGTTGATGCGGGTCAGAAAGTCAGAGGACTCCTGCATGGTGTTCATCAGGGTCTGGGTGACCGACGGTTCAACGGTGAATTTTTTCGACACATCACCGGCGTCGATGCCGTTCAGTTCGGCAACACGGGACAGGTAGGCATTAAATTTAAAGCGGGTTTCCTGGCGCATAGTTTTTCCTGAAATTAAGGGTTAATCGTGAAGGTTTTCCCGGACTGACTGACGCCGGTCAGCAGTTCGTCATCAGGGCGTCACCGCCACCGCCGGTGGCCTTGCTGCGGCGCTGCTGGGTCAGACTTTCGGTGTGGTCGAGACTGTTTTTCAGGCGGGTGAATGCCTGGCTGGTTTCATCCGCCCTGTCAGTCACATCCTGCTTAAGTGCGGAAAAGGCGTTTTCCATCTCAGCGAGGCGCTGCTCAGTGGTGCTCAGTTTTTCCTGCACATGTTCAGCAACAGCGGTCACCGCTTCATGCACGTCATTCAGACGGGCGTCATCGCTGGCCTGTTTGCGGCCAAAAATGGATTTCACCTTTTCGGTCAGGGCGGTGAACACGGTTTCAGGCAGGTCTTCAAATTCCAGCTCAACAGGCGTTGCCACTGAAATCAGGTTTTCAGGGCTTAATTTGAAGCGGTTCAGAGGGTTGTGTTTTGCCGTGCGGCAGAATTCCAGGTATTCCGTGCCGAGGCTTGCCGGGTCATCGGTGACGGCCAGACCCACCAGATAACATTTGCCGGTGTTGGCAAAGTTCGGCTGAATTTCCATTGAGGTGTAGACCTTCTGCGCAGCCTTGTTCATCGCGATAAGGTCATCGGTCGGGGTGATTTTCGCAAACAGCGCCCATTTGCCTTTCAGCGCCGAATCATCGTCAATCTTTTCGGCCTTCAGTTCGGCCACATCGCCATAACGCTTAAAAATACCGTCAGGCAGGATGCCGCGCAGATGTTCCAGGTTAATGCGGCAACCATAGACACGCGGGTCAAAGGTTTCGGCCATTTCCTGAATATCCTGCGCACTGATGACACGCCCGTCACAGGTGTCACCCTCAACGCCGATACGAAAGAATTTTGAGACTTTTTTTGCCATTGTCAGGAGTCCTGAATAGTGATTAGAGGAGTCACATGTCGGCATCAGTTTCCCGACGATGCGCATCCTCCGCCATCAGTCCCGGATGGCTTATCACTGACACAACAGCACCTTAGCGAATCGCGGGGCGCGACTCAGTAGCCTTGCCGTGTATTCATCACGGCGAGGTATTCATGACCATCACCACAGACACCACTCTTTTACACGACCCGCGTCGTCAGGCGGCGCTGCTGTACTGGCAGGGGTTTTCCGTGCCGCAGATTGCCGCCATGTTGCAGATGAAACGCCCGACGGTGCAGAGCTGGAAACAGCGCGACGGCTGGGACAGCGTTGCCCCCATCAGCCGTGTCGAAATGAGCCTGGAAGCGCGGCTGACCCAGCTCATCATCAAACCGCAGAAAACCGGCGGTGACTTCAAGGAAATTGACCTGCTGGGACGCCAGATTGAACGACTGGCACGGGTAAATCGTTACAGCCAGACCGGCAACGAGGCAGACCTTAATCCGAACGTCGCTAACCGCAACAAAGGCGGGTGGCGCAAACCGAAAAAAAATTTTTTCAGTGACGAGGCCATCGAAAAGCTGGAGCAGATTTTCTTTGAGCAGTCTTTCGACTATCAGTTGCACTGGTATCGCGCCGGGCTTGAGCACCGCATCCGCGATATCCTGAAATCCCGCCAGATTGGCGCGACGTTTTATTTTTCCCGCGAGGCACTGCTGCGCGCCCTGAAAACCGGTCATAACCAGATTTTTCTGTCGGCCAGTAAAACGCAGGCGTATGTGTTCCGTGAATACATCATCGCCTTTGCCCGGCTGGTTGACGTTGACCTGACCGGTGACCCGATTGTCCTGGGCAATAACGGCGCAAAACTGATTTTTCTCGGCACCAACTCCAACACCGCACAGAGCCATAACGGCGACCTGTACGTCGACGAGATTTTCTGGATCCCGAATTTTCAGGTACTGCGTAAGGTGGCATCAGGTATGGCCTCACAGAGTCACCTGCGCTCGACCTATTTCTCCACCCCGTCCACGCTGGCGCACGACGCCTATCCGTTCTGGTCCGGTGAACTGTTTAACCGGGGACGCGCCAGCGCCGCCGAACGCGTGGAAATCGACGTCAGTCATAACGCCCTTGCCGGAGGTCTTCTCTGTGCGGACGGCCAGTGGCGGCAGATTGTCACCATTGAGGACGCCCTGAAAGGTGGCTGCACATTGTTCGACATTGAGCAGCTTAAACGCGAAAACAGCGCCGACGATTTTAAAAACCTGTTCATGTGTGAATTTGTTGACGACAAGGCGTCGGTATTCCCGTTCGAGGAGCTGCAACGCTGCATGGTCGACACGCTGGAAGAATGGGAAGACTATGCGCCGTTTGCCGCAAATCCGTTCGGCTCCCGACCGGTATGGATTGGTTACGACCCGTCACACCGTGGCGACAGCGCCGGATGCGTGGTACTGGCACCGCCGGTGGTGGCCGGTGGCAAATTCAGAATACTTGAGCGTCACCAGTGGAAAGGCATGGACTTTGCCACTCAGGCTGAATCCATCCGCAAACTCACCGAAAAATACAACGTCGAATACATCGGAATTGATGCCACCGGCCTCGGTGTCGGCGTGTTCCAGCTCGTGCGCTCGTTCTATCCCGCCGCGCGCGATATCCGCTACACGCCGGAAATGAAAACCGCAATGGTGCTCAAGGCAAAAGACGTTATCCGCCGTGGCTGTCTGGAATATGACGTCAGCGCCACCGACATCACCAGCTCGTTTATGGCTATCCGCAAGACCATGACCAGCAGCGGACGCAGCGCCACCTATGAGGCCAGCCGCAGCGAGGAAGCCAGCCACGCCGACCTCGCCTGGGCGACCATGCACGCCCTGTTAAATGAGCCACTCACCGCCGGTATCAGCACCCCGCTGACATCCACCATTCTGGAGTTTTAATGATGAGCAAGAAAAAAGGGAAAACACCGCAACCTGCGGCAAAAACAATGACCGCCAGCGCCCCGAAAATGGAGGCATTCACCTTTGGTGAGCCGGTGCCGGTACTCGACCGCCGTGACATTCTGGATTACGTCGAGTGCATCAGTAACGGCAGATGGTATGAGCCGCCGGTCAGCTTTACCGGTCTGGCAAAAAGCCTGCGTGCTGCCGTGCATCACAGCTCACCGATTTACGTTAAACGCAATATTCTGGCCTCGACATTTATCCCGCATCCGTGGCTTTCGCAACAGGATTTCAGCCGCTTTGTGCTGGATTTTCTGGTGTTCGGTAATGCGTTTCTGGAAAAGCGTTACAGCACCACCGGTAAGGTCATCAGACTGGAAACCTCACCGGCCAAATATACCCGTCGTGGCGTGGAGGAGGATGTTTACTGGTGGGTGCCGTCCTTCAACGAGCCGACAGCCTTCGCGCCCGGCTCCGTGTTTCACCTGCTGGAGCCGGATATTAATCAGGAGCTGTACGGCCTGCCGGAATATCTCAGCGCCCTTAATTCTGCCTGGCTGAATGAGTCGGCCACGCTGTTCCGCCGCAAGTATTACGAAAACGGCGCACATGCCGGATACATCATGTACGTCACCGATGCCGTGCAGGATCGCAACGATATCGAAACGCTTCGCGAAAACATGGTGAAGTCGAAAGGCCGCAACAACTTTAAAAACCTGTTTCTCTATGCCCCGCAGGGGAAAGCCGACGGCATTAAAATTATCCCGCTCAGTGAAGTGGCAACGAAGGACGATTTTTTTAATATCAAAAAAGCCAGCGCCGCTGACCTGCTGGACGCGCACCGTATCCCCTTTCAGTTGATGGGCGGCAAGCCGGAGAACGTCGGGTCACTGGGAGATATTGAGAAAGTGGCAAAGGTCTTTGTCCGCAATGAGCTTATCCCGTTACAGGACAGAATTCGGGAAATAAACGGCTGGCTCGGTCAGGAGGTCATCCGCTTTAAAAACTACTCACTGGACACTGACAACGGCTGAACATCGCCGCCTGCGGGCGGCTTTTTTACACCCCGTCATCCCCCCTCACACGCTCACCACCGCACAAAACACCCCGCAGACACACAACGCCTCAACGGGCAGACTAAGCGCCGTCACGACGCGCTGAGACGCTGAAAAAATACAATCAGCACCACCGTCAGCGCGCAGTGCTTTCCCCGCCTCGCCCGCCCGCTTCATAGGTCGGTTTTAATGCAGGTGCATTACCACTTTTGAGGGGCGTCCGTCCTGACGGTGCACAGCCAGAACATGCAACTTAGGCACATGCAAAACCACGCACATATTGCATGCACTGCTAAAAATAGGAGTATCGCAGAAAAAAACACAAAAAAACCGGCATTCATAGTGCCGGTTTTGGCCAATTTTTAAAGTTGTCACTGGCCGCGCAATGCACCAATCTCACTGTTGACGCACATGTTGACAACAATTAGCAGAACAATCGTGTCCACACATTTTTACAAACGACACCTAACAGATTGATACAGATCATTTTATTTGTTCATTCGAATATAATTCAATAGCATCTTGATGACCTGAGCGAGTTCTACGCTAGTTGCCTGCGCAACCAGCTTATCGGTATATATGTCAACTTCGCGTGAACTAAGATCATTGTTTTGTGCCAGAGTGGTAATCTGCCTCGTCCAGCGTTTAACCCACTCATTATCAAAAGAAATGGAATTTTGCATGTCGAAAAATCTCGATTTATTTAACCAACAAACGGCGGAAATCTTTGCAGTACTATGGGAAAATTTTCCCGTACCACAGGTGATTAACTACGACAAATTTAACGCCGCGCTACCTGATGACTACTTTGACCAACTTAACTCACCAGAAATGAAAGCGTTAAATCAGTTGCGTAGTGTGGTTGAAGGTACATTCAATTTTCTCTGTGAAAACGGGTACATTCAGTACAACACAGACCATCAGTCGTATTTTTACGATGTTCGACTTACTGAAAAAGCGCTCACAGTTCTTAACAAAAAACCCGAGGTGCTTGGTGGAAATGAAACGATGGGGGATAAAGTGATCAGTGCGGTGAAAGATGGGACTCCTGGGGTCATTGCCGGTGTGATTACAAATCTGCTGACTCACGGCGTTAATCTGGTTGCGTCAGTATCATAGCCAACGCCCCAAAGAGACTCATTGTCCCTCGTCACACTACTTGCTTTTAGTTCTGACGAGATTAAATCCGCTCACAGTGTTTACTGCGGAAAAGTTGCGTTATTATCCATATGATTTAACATCTTGGATTCATGTTAATTCACAGTTTAATAAGGATATGGAATGGGTTACGAAATTGATTTTCTAGCTGTTGGCGAAAAAAAAAGCGGCGATGCGATCTGCATCAGATGGGGAAACCTACATGGTTCAAGAGATGAACAAAAAGTTGTCGTTATTGATGCAGGATATGCCAGCACCGGAGAACAAGTCATTGAGCATATTGAAAAATACTACCGCACAAAAACTATTGACTTGCTTATCTCCACACACCCCGATGGTGACCACGTCGGTGGACTTACATCTGTTCTAGAAAATGCAGAAGTAAAAGAGTTTTGGATTCATAAGCCTTGGGAACATAATCAAGGTCTCGCAAGTGAGTTTGCAGATGGCAGGATAACTGATGCCAGTATTGCAAATCGAATGAAAGAAAACTTACAAAAAGCTTATGACGCTGTCAAATTAGCGGAAAAAAAAGGAATTGAAATAAAAGAGCCTTTTCAAGGAATGACCTGGGATAATGCTACTCTGGTTGTTATCGGGCCAACCCAATCTTACTATGAGACTCTAATACCTGATTTCGCAAGAATGCCCAAAAAAGCTGAGGATACAGCTGGATTTGAAGTACTAAAAGCAGTCTTTGAGTCTGTAGTTGAAAAAACGAAGAAATTTATTGATTACGTTGCTGAATGGTTTACTGATGAAGGTATTGATAATGAAGATACCACCTCGGCACAAAATAACTCAAGTGTCATTTTGAAACTTGAGATTGATGGAAGAACGTTAGTGTTCACTGGCGATGCTGGTATAACAGCCTTAGATCAAGCCTCCCAATACATTAATAAAGAATCATTAAGATTCATTCAAGTACCTCATCATGGTAGCCGGAGAAATGTAGGCCCTGATGTTCTCGATAAACTTGTTGGTAACATTGTAAATGAAGGCGAAAAAAGGGAGATAACCGCATTTGTATCATGTGCCCCAGGTTCAGATAAACATCCCCATCAAGCTGTAATTAATGCCTTTACTCGACGAGGAGCGAAAGTTATCGCCACCGAGGGGCTTGGTAAGTACCATTTTTATAATGCTCCTGAAAGGGCAGGATGGAAAACAGCCACTCCACGATCATACATTAGTAACTATAGAACCGAAGAATAATTCAAAAGCTGCCTTACGGCAGCTTATTATTAACAGCATTTACTCTATATATTATGTATCTTATTTGTTTAATATATGAGACAACAAACAAAATAGCAAAAACCGCCAACGTTATTTTAGATAAGCCATATGTCTCGCCAGTAAACCGTCCTACAACGCACAATGTCGCCAAAAGAATAATTGACATTGAAAATATCGTCCTATACATATTCGCAATCTCTTGCAAAGTTTCAATTTTTCCATCCACACCACATGCTGACACATAATCTTTATAAGGAGCAAACTTAATCAAACGCGATAGTTTTAAAAAAGGTTCCAATACGATAGAACCAATCCGGCCAATGACTAAGCCAACAAAATAATAGAGGACAACATTTTTTATTAAATCATCGCCAGATAAAACGATATTCGTCATTCTCTCAAGAAGATAAATAAAAAGAGCACCTGGAAAAAGATTATTAAATATATTATATGACGATATTTTTTCCCATAAACCATCCATACCAATCACCTTACTACAGTTTAAATCAGAGATCATTTTCATTGAAAAATACATATATAGCAAGAAATCTATAGCGATTCTGACATCCAACCTGAGTCTATCAGTAGTTAATCTCTTCAGAAAAGAGTGCATAACGAAAACCAATCACAGGAAATCGGCTATGTAAATTTTCGACCGTCGTATATCAATGGTACACCACGCCCCCCACGCTTACATTACTTCTGTGTGATGCCATACTGAGCGAGGTCTATATAAATACTAGTAATTTATCACAAACCTGATTTGATCAGCCTCGCGATGGCACAAATGCAAGCGGTTTTAACGGACTTCCGTTTCTTTGCTGACGATTTGGTATTCTCAGACCGTGTTTTAATGCACCTCTGAGCGCCCTCACGACCGCCGGATCATTCCATTCGATTACCCGTCATCAAATTGATTCCACTCTGTTATAGTTGAATATCCCGGCCACTCATCAGCGACCGGATACGTGAATTTTTTCCCGTCATAATTTACGGTTGCCCCACGCGCCAGCGACTCAAGCTCCCATCGCTGAGGTCTGATACCGTTCTGAGCAAGATCAACGCGAATACGGGTAATTTGCAATCGCTCCGACCTGGTCAGCCTGGCTGATGGCGCTATTTCATGCGGTTTTAACGGACTTCCGTTTCTTTGCTGACGATTTGGTGTTCTCAGTCCGCATTTTAATGCACCTCTGAGCGCCCTCACAACCTCCGGGTCACTCCATTCGATAACACCGTCATCAACCAGATTAAGCACTGCTGCGGCGTGTTCAGAAGGTGTGGGAGCCGGTAACGAAGTATCACCACCGGTGAGCTTTCCACAGTTATTGACAGGACTCCGAGGCGCGGCGATGCCGCTTTTTAAAGTCAAAGGCTCAACGACCGGAACTTTCGGCACAATGCGCCAGTCCGTCGTTCTGGTGATATGAATATGACGCGCGCCGAGATGCGGCGCGTAAATGCCGACCACTCTCTCGACTTCTTCCTCGTACTCGTTAACTTCATCCGACGGGCTACGGGCGACTCTGACAGTCTGACAATCGCGCGGGACATTTGCCCCACCCTGCGCGCTGATATACAACGCAAAATCACCACTGTCTGCGGCGGCGCGTGCAGCCTCGACGCGCTCGTCAAACTCATCAGCAATGCTGACGCCGCGCGGCAATTTGCGTAGTTCACGGTAAGCCCCCATTGTCGGCAGGCCAACCGTTTTAAATTGCGGGATGCGCCACGTTGACGCCCATGCGGTAACAGCCGCTGCAGTGTCTTTCAGCGGCCTGCCGGTGTCGTTATCGAGCTGACCATCCAGTGCATAGCCGTCGATGTTTTTTGAAATGTATTTCGCGATATATCCCGCAGCACCGCCCCGGTTAAGGTGTTTTGCCTGAAAACGGTTTCGCGCGGCTCCTCTTTCGTCGCCATCCTCTTTGAGCGCATAGCGACGCATGATTTCGATAATCTGGTTACGCTGGCGTGAATTACAAAAAAGCATCATATGCCAGTGCGGCGTTCCGTCGTGGTGTGGCTCGACGACACGCAAACCGTAGACCTGTAAATCATTATCCTTGAATGCCGTGCGCATCAGGCTCCAGATACGGCAGAGATAACGCTGCGCATCCTTTGGATTAAATGCCTCATCGTTCCAGCCGTGATTAAGCTGCACGGTTTTACTTTCGCCTTTTCCTACCTGACGTGTCGGGTGATACTTTGACGGCGCGGTCAGCGTGATAAACATCCCCACATCACCCTCTGCAGCGGCGTAACGCTCAATACCGGCAATGGTGTTCATCAGCTCCATCCGGCGAATTTCAGGATTAGAAATACTGCCCATCACCTTACTGATAAGGTCGATGCGCTCGCCGGTTTCCCTGTTTTCAAGGTCACACGATTTAAGAAATTCCAGATTTGCCTGGCGGCGCGCACGCACATCACGAATGGCGTGTTTACTGGCATAAGGAGAACGGTCTTTATTGACCTCCCCGACAGCTATCAGTAACGCTTCATGCCAGCGCATACGCTGGCCTTTAAGCTGATGAGTCCACCACTCATCGTTAAACAGACGGGCAATGGCAGAATATGCCTGCCTCGTGGTCATCTGTCTTTTACGGTATTTTTTCCAGTAGAGAGGGGAAATATTGAAAGCTCGTGCAGCGCCAGCAACATGACCATACAGGTGATCCTGAGCCTCATCCGTAAACAGTGATTCTTTTTCGCCATGCGCATCCACCCAGGCATCGCTGAGTTCCTCATACATCATGAAAAGCTGCGATGAGATACGGGCGGCAAACTTTTTCAGCTCCTTGTCATTCATTCCCGGCAGGCGCGCATAGTGATCACGCTCTGCCAGAAACAGCAACGACGCGTCGGTGTTCATTTCATGGCGCTGATTCACACGCTCAATGCGCGGCCATAAACGACGCTGAAAAGTGGATGTGAGGAAATAAAACCCGTGCACCGGGCTTTTATTGCGCCGGATGTAGTCATAGCGTGAAGTAAACAGCGAGCGCAAAAAGTAAGGCAGGCGGTTAATCGTGGATAAAACACCTTGCACCTGACGCATCTCGTCACGTGTAAGGGGTCTTTCGCGCCCGACGGCCTCGCGTGGCGCGTTCCATGCATAAGCACCGGTAAACGTCTTACCGGTGCCTGCGGCAAATGCTGACGGAGGGACAAAACGCCCGGAGGCTTTAACGGCCATATGAGCCAAAAGCCTCTGAACAACGCTTGCTGAGTTGCTCAACCTGCGCGTTTAAATCAGCAAAAGACTTTGCGCTTCCGGTCAGAATATCGTGATGCATCAGGCCGGAAACGAGCTGGCTTAATTTCGGGTAATAACCAACCACCGCCAGCCATTCCTGACCGGCGTTTTTACCGCTTTCAGCTCTCTTTTTCTCGTGGAGAATAAACTGAAAGCTGTCACTGGTAACGACATAACGTTCGCCAATTTCAATACGAATACTCATGCCGTTCTCCGGTAATGTTTGTTTTTTGCTTCAAAAACTGACTGACAGGAAACACAACGCGTGGCTGACGGATAAGCCGCACGACGGGCAGCAGGTATTGGCGCGTCACACTCTTCGCAAACCATCGCAGAAGCACCGCAATGTTTTACCCTTGCCGCGTTAATCTGGCGCTCCAGTAATTCAGCCTGTTGTGCCTGAATAAAATCTACGTTGTCCGGCATTACCAGTTCCTTTTGTCGTTAAGGTTTTTAAATTCATCAGCGCAATAGCTGGCGATTTCTGTCGTTAATTTCGTCAGTTCATCCACGGAGGAGATTTGCTTGTGAAACACAGCGCGTTTAACAAGCAAATTGACCACATCAGACAGGAGGTTTAATTCGTTCTGATAAATCGCGATAACAGACTCAGTTATTTCGCGTTTTTCTTTATCAAGACCAAGTTGAATAAGAGACAAATCGCCATTTTTCATAACGGCGATTTTTAAGGCGTTATTCAGTAATACAACTGAACGAGAACAGGACATCAAAGCACCTCCCCGCGAGACAATCCGATATTGTGAAATTTTTCCGACTCCTGACTGAGCAGCTCGACTATCTCCACGCGGGATAACTCCGCCTTTGTGATGTGGCGAATCATGGCATCAAGATGAGAAGAAAAGCGCGTCGCAGCGTCGGCCTGTGCTTCGGTTCTGGCCTGTTGCAGCAGTAATGCGTATTTACCGCACTGATTTTCAGAAACTGTATGCATAACTTTCTCCAGGCAAAAAGAAGCCCCGCACGATTAAGTGCGTTAAAAACTCTGGTTAATTACTTAATGCAGATATTGCTCTGGTTTTACCGACGTCAGAATTGTCGGTGCATACTCAAACAGGCTGAATAATTCACGTAATGCACGGAATAAAGCATCACGCCAGTAACATGACTCTTCATTAATTCGCCAGTATGGCTGGTTAAATTCTTTTTCAGTCAATCCGGCATGCATAAATAAAGTACGACGCTGACTGACTGTTAAAAAACTAATATATGCATACTCACTTGCACCGACCTGACGACGTTTTGAGAATGCCCCACGCAATTCATCAATTGCACATACCAGTCGTTCACGTTCGACGTCGTTCATTTCTTCAAAACGCATCGTTGCGTGACGCTGTTTTAACTGCGCATGAAAGCAAACTGTTAGCCGTTCGCGCTCCATCATCTGATTATAATAATCACATGTATCCTGCCAGCGAGGAACGGCAAGATACTTACCAATTATCCGGCGCATAGCTGCTGGCTGTTTTTCAACGAGATTGAGCGTCATCACTGTCATTTCCAGACCCTCCGGCTTTTCAGAAAGGTCAGAGCCTTTTTTAACGGACTCTGTTTTTTGGTGCGGATAATGATTCCCTTACGCCCCTTACCGTGGGTGATGGTGAAGTCAATCGCCCTGGGGCTTTCGTTACGCAGTAACTGAGCAATACAACGAGGCTCATTCATACGGTTCTCCTTAACGTGGTTCACCGAGACCTAACCACATCAACCAGCCGTCACGAATCTCTTTAGGTCGGCTTTCATAAGCCAGTTTTAGTCCGTTATTCCATGCCGGAAGGTATACCCAATATTCACCTGCACGACCTGAAGCTGATTGTGGATCGGTCATATCAATTACAGGCAGCTTTCCTTTATCGATCATCCGACGAACCGCTCCTGTCGATTTTCCTATTAGTTTTGCGAACTCCTGATAAGGAATCGCATCAGTCATGAGTGTTACTTGCTTGCTCATGTCGTCCTCTAGCCCTCATGAATTGCGTTTAATGTCTTATAATGCCTTTTAGTGCCCACATCCAAGCACTAAACAATCTACATCTAAACTAAATACTATTGAGATCTAAACACCATGTCAAACACGATAAGCGAGAAGATAGTCTTAATGCGAAAATCAGAGTATTTGAGCAGACAACAACTTGCTGATTTAACAGGGGTTCCGTATGGCACGCTGAGTTACTATGAAAGTGGTCGTTCAACACCTCCAACAGATGTCATGATGAACATCCTGCAGACCCCACAATTCACCAAATACACTTTATGGTTCATGACCAATCAGATCGCTCCTGAGTCCGGGCAAATTGCGCCCGCTCTCGCACACTTTGGGCAAAACGAAACAACGTCGCCCCACTCCGGTCAAAAGACTGGTTAACAATTCATCGTGAATATATTCATCACAAGTGCCTACTATTGGTGGCTAAATTTCAGCCACCACGAAAAAAGCGATTAGTAGTCGCAAAAAAACACACCACTCGGAGGGTTTTCTGATGGCAATCAAAAAACTCGATGATGGTCGATATGAAGTGGACATCCGCCCTACTGGACGTAATGGAAAACGCATCCGTAGGAAGTTTGATAAGAAAAGCGAAGCTGTCGCTTTCGAGAAATACACGTTGTACAACCACCACAATAAAGAATGGCTATCAAAACCAACAGACAAGCGACGTCTGTCGGAGCTGACACAGATCTGGTGGGATTTAAAGGGTAAACACGAAGAGCATGGGAAATCTAATCTTGGAAAAATTGAAATCTTCACAAAAATAACGAATGACCCATGCGCATTTCAAATTACGAAATCGCTTATCAGCCAGTACTGCGCCACCCGAAGAAGTCAGGGTATTAAACCTTCGAGTATCAATCGTGATTTAACATGTATTAGCGGCATGTTTACAGCCCTGATTGAAGCGGAGTTATTCTTTGGTGAGCACCCTATCAGAGGGACAAAAAGGCTTAAGGAGGAAAAACCAGACACAGGCTATCTCACGCAGGAAGAAATTGCCTTACTGCTTGCTGCTCTTGACGGCGACAACAAAAAGATTGCGATTCTTTGCCTGAGTACTGGAGCACGTTGGGGAGAAGCAGCTCGTTTGAAAGCAGAAAATATCATCCATAACCGCGTCACGTTTGTTAAAACGAAAACAAACAAACCACGCACCGTCCCGATCTCAGAGGCTGTTGCCAAAATGATCGCGGATAACAAACGAGGTTTTTTATTCCCTGATGCTGATTACCCTCGCTTCAGACGAACAATGAAAGCAATAAAACCGGATTTGCCAATGGGGCAAGCCACACATGCACTAAGGCACAGCTTTGCCACTCATTTCATGATTAATGGAGGAAGTATTATCACGCTACAACGGATACTAGGTCACACGCGGATTGAGCAAACTATGGTTTACGCTCATTTTGCGCCAGAGTACCTTCAGGACGCCATTTCTCTTAATCCGCTAAGAGGTGGTACTGAGGCCGAGAGTGTCCACACAGTGTCCACAGTAGAGTAACGTTTAAGGGCTTTCAGTGGTAATTTATGCCGCTCAAACCCGCATTGTACCGTTGAAAGCCCCTACTGGTGACACCCTAAATCTCCCTTACACGGGCTTATTTTTTATGCTTAAGCCCTATCTCTGGTAACCGTCTTCCATTGACCACATCGATAGAATCTCCCTTCATAGCACGATGCCTTTCACTTATTGGCATCGTGCTCGCACAGGTTCCGGTTACGCACAGCCAGAACGCGCATGTTTGACGCTTACCAAAAAATATTCTCACTCTCCACATTTGAATGTCAGACGAGCGACGCCATGTAATCCTGCACCTTCTGTCTTCAATTTAACTATCTGCATTTTTTTGCCCTGTGTAACACAGAAATGAACTGCATCATTTTTTACTATATTTTCTGCACCAGATATTCTACCCCTGGCTAAAGAAGCTTCGGCTTCGGTGTAGTATTGGTTATCGAGTTTACGCTGAATATTACTTTTATATGCAAGGCCAAATTTACCGATACTTGTTTCATCATTATGTACAGCACAACCAGACATAAGAAAAACACTAACTAATGATATAGCAGCTATCTTTTTCATCTTACCTTCCCCCATTAAATACCAACGACACGCTCTGGTGTTTAAATATAATAATGGCATGATTATTATAATTGAATAGGATTATAATAAATGTTCTGTACAACATTTCCTACATAAGTAGGAATTACAGACACGGATGCCCTTCCGGGAAACCCCATGGGGGGGTAATATATTTTTAATAGTATATTGAAGATGCCACTGTTCAGTTGAATATTAGGTATATGTTCTTTTTTGAAATTTATCGGTGGCTACCGTTAACATTCACTGTCCCCATTGCAAGCTCCTGGTGGTAAGCACTGAATCCCCATACCTGAACTGACTTTTTATCCTCCGACTTTCATCCTGTTCTGACTCCACCTTTTCTTTTCTGCTCTACACTATCTACAGACCAATCATAAAGGCACATACGATCATGGCAGAATTTCCCGCCAGCTTACTGATTCTTAATGGCAAAAGTACTGACAATCTACCCCTGCGCGAAGCAATTATGCTGTTGCGTGAGGAAGGAATGACGATCCATGTGCGGGTCACCTGGGAGAAAGGCGATGCCGCACGATATGTAGAGGAGGCCCGGAAGTTGGGCGTCGCAACGGTGATTGCCGGTGGTGGCGATGGCACCATTAATGAAGTTTCTACGGCGTTGATTCAGTGTGAGGGGGATGACATACCCGCGCTGGGAATTTTGCCATTAGGAACCGCCAATGATTTTGCCACCAGTGTAGGGATTCCTGAGGCACTGGATAAGGCGCTGAAACTGGCAATTGCCGGTAACGCCATTGCGATAGATATGGCGCAGGTCAACAAACAAACCTGTTTTATTAATATGGCGACAGGCGGATTTGGGACGCGTATTACCACAGAAACGCCGGAAAAATTAAAAGCCGCGCTGGGTGGCGTCTCTTACATCATTCATGGCTTAATGCGCATGGATACTCTGCAACCGGACCGTTGTGAAATCCGCGGTGAAAACTTTCACTGGCAAGGTGACGCCCTGGTCATTGGTATTGGTAACGGGCGTCAGGCTGGTGGCGGTCAGCAATTGTGCCCGAACGCGTTAATTAACGATGGCTTGCTGCAACTGCGCATTTTTACCGGCGATGAAATTCTTCCGGCTCTCGTATCAACCTTAAAATCTGACGAAGATAACCCGAATATTATCGAAGGCGCTTCGTCGTGGTTTGATATACAAGCCCCACACGAAATCACTTTTAATCTTGATGGCGAACCGTTGAGCGGACAAAACTTTCATATTGAAATACTTCCGGCGGCGTTGCGTTGTCGATTACCACCGGATTGTCCATTATTGCGTTAATCAAACTATTCTCTCTTGAACCAGGGAGAATCCGTAATGCCGGATGCGGTGTAAACACCTTATCCGGCATACAGAACAATACTACACCGTAATTAATTTTACCCGTGTCTTCTGCAATGCCAGTTTATCCACCTCAGACACAGCATCATCGGTAATAATAATGTCAATTTTTTCGATTGGCAGTACCTGATTAAAACCGCGACGATTAAATTTCGATGAATCGAGAACGGCAATCACTTTATTTGCGGCTGTGACCATCGCCCCGCTAATCGAATAGCCTTCATTAAAGGTCGTAATACCATTAACCGCATCAATACCATCAGCACCGACAAACATTAAATCGGCATTAATATCCTGCAATGAACGCTCAGCAATGGAGCCATGCATCGAGCGCGTTTTATGGCGGACCGTGCCACCGCAGACGACCAGAGTAATGTCTTTATTTTCGGAAAGGGCAAATGCTGCCGGGAGACTGTTGGTAATCACCGTGATATTTTTGGCGGTCATTAATCCTTCGGCGATAAGCATTGTCGTACTTCCGCTGTCGAGAATAACGGTCATCCCTTCGTGGATCATTTTGACTGCCGCCTGCGCTATTCTGTTTTTTGGCGCGCTGGCGAGCTGAAATCGCTCTTTAAACCCGACTTCCTGGGTCTCGGTTTCACTATTACCGGACATTATTTTCGCCGCACCGCCATGAAAGCGCGTAACCACGCCTTTTTGTTCGAGAAAGCGCAAATCGGCACGGATTGTCGCTTCCGAGGCAGCAAATACTCCCGCCAGATCCTGAACAAGCACGGTTCCCTGTTCATTCACTAATTGGATGATCTTATTCCTTCGCTCGAATGAATTCATCGTCATTTACCCATATTCAATTGTGGCTAGTGTAAACGAAGGGGGACCATTGGTGAATGATCTGTTTTGCACAATACCGGGCCAGCATCACGCTGGCCCGCGGTTTCAGGGAATGAGCAACACTTTGCCCGGCATAGCATTACGAGCGATGTCACGCACCGCCTGGGCGAAGCTTTCAAAGCTTCCACGGTGAGCGATTAATGGCTCCAGGCTTAACTTACGTTCTGTCAGCAACCGGCTCGCCGTTTCCCACTCCTGCCCCGGCCAAGGGCTGGAGTAGTTCATCCAACTGCCAATCACCGTCAGCTCTTTACGCAATATTTTGCCAAACGTTGCCGATGTTAAATGCAGATCCTGATGCAACGTGCCCACCAGCGCCAGTTGGGCATGAGGACCGGCAATCTCTACCGCCAGTTCGACGGTTTGCGGGACGCCAGCCGTCTCGAGGATAAGCTGATTAAAGCGCAGCTCGCGTAAAACGCCCTGTATTTGCGGCGCGCTCATTTCACGGCTGTTAAATGTTTGCATCGCACCGAAAGATTTTGCCAGTGCCAGTTTTTCTGAGCTAATGTCGATAGCCGTCACACTCTTTGCTCCCAGCGCGACAGCGCACTGAATTGCCAGCAGGCCAATGGTTCCGGCACCAATAATAATAACGTTTTTATTCTCACATCCTTGCGCTAAATGGAACGCATGCAGGCCAACGGTAATCGGTTCAATAAAAGCGCCATCCTCAATAGGCATATCCGCAGGTAGTGCAAAGACATTGTTTCGCTTAACGACAATATATTCGGCAAATCCACCATCACGCCGTGAGCCAATAAAATCATATTTTGCGCACTGGGAATAAAACCCTTTCAGACACTCTGGACAAGTAAAACAGGGTAATAACGGCACACAGGCAACCGCATCGCCGGGATGTAAATCATCAATACCGGATCCCACCGCATCAATATAGCCGCTAAATTCATGGCCTAACGTTATTGGATAATAATGTGCACCATTTTTAAATATCCTGGGTAAATCGGAACCACATAAGCCCGAGCTGGCAATTTTTACCCGCACCTCATCCTGATGTTTAATTTCAGGAATGACGCTTTCTGCTACGCGCACGATACCATCAGTATCATTCACCACTGATTTCATAAAAACTCCTGATTGTTAAGGGGGATAACCTCCCCCTCAGGTAAAAATTATTCTGCGAGAACGGCTTTCTCTTGTTTAATAAAACCACGCGCTCTACGCCAGGTCATGAAAATACCGGTCAGATAAATTGCGCCGATAATAATGAAACCGGGAATATTTTGCGGGGAGAAAACCTGAATCAGTAACCAGGTAATGGGAGAACCGCCCTGATCCATTGAAGCCACCATACCCCCGGCTTTTAACGCGCCCGCATTAGCCGCCAGTTGGGTGTGCAAACCAATAGTTTGCGTCGCGATCCACAGGGTGATGCTCATAATGATGACACCCGAGATTAAGGTGCGGAACAGATTTCCACGATGCACCGCGACCGCCATCGCCACAAAGAAGCCGATGGTGGCAAGGTCGCCAAACGGCAGCACCTGATTACCCGGCACACAAACAGCAATTAAAATGGTGAGCGGGATAAAAATCAGGCTTGCCGATACCACCGCCGTATGCCCCAGCAGTAATGCGGGATCCAGGCCAATCAGGAACTCCTGACCGCCGAACTTCGCCTGTAAACGACTACGGGCCTGCTTAGCGATGGGCGTTAAACCATCCATGATGGGTTTAATCACCCGTGGCATCAGCAGCATAACCGCCGCCGTTTTTACCGCCAGCTGCAATACACCTTTGACATCGTAACCCGCGAGGATGCCGATAATCAGCCCCATCACAAAACCCACGGTGACAGGCTCGCCAAACGGACCAAATTTGCGCTGAATATCGTCGGCACTAAATTTAATTCGGTTAACGCCTGGGATTTTCTCGATGATAGCATCCACCAGCACCGCAATTGGCCCCATATACGCCGACGTACCGTGCGGGATGGCAATGCCTTCCAGCTCAAAGAAATTTCGGGTATCGCGGGCAAACCAGTCGCCGAGCTTATAAACAAACGCCGCGTGAATTACCACACCCGCCATCCCTATCATCCATGAACCGGTTGCCAGATGCAGCAACGCGCCGGTGAAGGTCATATGCCAGATATTCCAGATATCAACATTTACCACCCGCGTCATACGGGTCAGTAACATCGCCACGTTAACCAGAATCGCAATCGGAATCGCCACCAGCGCAATTTGCGACGCCCAGGTCATGGGTGAAGAGCCCGGCCAGCCGACATCGACCACATGCAGATTCAGGTCGAAATTTTCCGCCATCGCTTTCGCCGCCGGACCAATGGAATCCAGCATTAAGCCAATCACAAGGCCAATGCCAACAAAGCCAATCCCGATATGCAGACCCGCTTTAAAGCAATCGCCTGCCTTCATGCCTAATATTTTAGAAAAAATAATGATGACAATCGGCAGCATCACCGTAGGGCCGAGGTCGAGAATATAACGCATGACTTCTGAAAACATAGGTCACCCCTGTAAGATAGTCAGAATTTTATTTTGTAATGCTTCGATACCGACACCAGAAACAAAAGGCATGCCGTGAACTAACGGAATATCGCCAAAACTACGATCCACCCTGGCCGTGGTGCATATCAAATGCACGCCATCCATATAGGTTTCTATTTCATTAACCCGACACTGGATTAATTCAACAGGAATATTATGACTCTGACACAACTCTTTAATTTCTTCCGCCGCCATCGTGGAGGTCGCAACCGCGCCTCCGCAAGCGACAATAATCTTGCGTTTCATAAACAGTCCTTTTTATTGTTACAGAGGGATTTATTCGTCTGAATCTAAAACATACTTTGTGAAGTATTCCTTTAACTGAGTTTCAGGAAGAGTAATTAGTGTCTCGACGATATCGGGCTGTTGTAACTTGCCAAATAAACAGCGTAAAAGTTTCAATTGCTGCTGCGGATTTTCCACAATCAACGCAATAACCAACGATACCGCCACGTCGTTATCATCATCCGCTTGCTGAAAATGAACTTTATTTGTTGGCCTTAACAGATAAATGGCTGACGACTTAGCATGAATCGCCTCACAATGCGGTATTGCAATGGCGTGCTGCTCAAGCATTATCCCGGTAGGGAATTCTGCTTCTCTGGCAATTAATGCCTGTGGCCAGGTATCATGAACCACACCTTTCGCGAGCATCTCATTACCGATATGGGCTAAAACTTCGCTACGATCGACAAAAGAAATTCCGCTACGAACAAACAGGTTAGTCATATACCGTCCTTATTCCGCACAGCCGTAGCGATAGGCGCGCAAAACATCATAAATTTTATCCATAATCAACTGATGCGGTATTGCTGATAATTCCCCGGACTGAATGCGTTCAAATTGTTTGGGAAGATACTGACTAATCATGCCCAGTGGGATGTCCACGCCTTCCAGATTCACCATCATCGTTTCGACGCTATTTTTAATCCGGCTATGCGGCCAGTAATAACGAATACGATCCGACAGGCTGTAACGAATATCCAGTAATGAATCGTGAAAACCCGTGCGATAATATTTCTTCCAGTACTGCGGTTCGTCGAGCATTACTTCTTCAATTACCGCCAGGCAACCGCTGCGATTTTCGGGGGCGATAAGTTCCTGCTCAATTTGTGCCAGCGCAAATACCGCCTCACGTAAAGCAAAGGTTAATGCGGGACCGACTTTCAATATTGCAAAGTGATCGCGGACTAATTCCCGATAGGCCGCCTGAGTCTGGTAATCGGTGGAATGCGCTTCATAAACCATTTTGGTTTTTTCTATCCATTGCGCCAGCGCCTGAGCTTCTTGCGCCTGATAATGAATAATATTGCTATGGTCAAATTCCACACCAGGCTGCACCACGATGGCAATCACGCGTGTTAACGCCTCTGCCAGACCACGGGCAATAAAGGCCTTTTGATGCGTGCGTAAAGTATTGGCGGCATCTTCAACCTGGGTGATGTGTACTGACTGAATGGCGCTGGCCTCACCACCCGGAACCGGAACTTCGGTGCCAATGACATAGCTCAGTTGCTCACGCTGGCAATCTGTCGCCACACTTTCCGCCGCCAGACAAAGCACAGCAGCTCGTTCAGCAACCGTTTCTGGGGCTAACGGTATAGGATCCCCCGCGCAGGACATTGACGCATCAAGATGAATTTTACTGAAGCCGGCACGAACATATGCCTTTACCAGCTCGACGGATTTTTCCATCGCCGCATCCGCATTTTCTTGCTGCCAGCAGTTTGGCCCCAGATGATCGCCGCCGAGAATAATGCGTTCGCGTGCAAACCCAACTTTATTGGCAATCGCAAAAACAAATTCGCGAAAGTCTGCCGGTGTCATTCCGGTATAACCGCCAAATTGATTGACCTGGTTTGACGTTGCTTCAATCAGCACTTTGCGCGTGCTGTTGCGATCAAATGCCAGCGCCGCTTCGATAACCAACGGATGGGCAGAACAGACTGAACATATGCCGATATGTTCACCAGCTTTATGCCGGGCAATTAACGTTTTCATATTTTTTCCTTGTTAAATGGCAGGTGCGTTATGCCCTGCCCTCGCAGCCACAATCGGCAATCACTTTGCTCACCACATCGCGCATTGCGAATTTAGCCGACTGCAAATAATCCCGGGGATCGGTCGCTTCGGGGTGCTCGGTCAGGTAATTTTTTAACGCCTGCGAGAAGGCATTTTTCAGCTCCGTTGCAACGTTGATTTTGCATATCCCCAGTTTGATGGTTTGCTGAATATCCTTAGTCGATAATCCTGACGCACCATGCAGCACCAGCGGTAAGTTCACCCACTGGCGAATGTTCTCCAGTCGAGAAAAATCAAGCGCCGGTGCGCTGGCATACATACCGTGAGCCGTGCCGATGGCGACCGCCAGGGAATCAATCCCGGTTGCCTCGGCAAATTCACGCGCCTGAACGGGGTTGGTGTACAACGCATCGGCTTCATTGACTTGCACATCATCTTCCTGGCCGCCAAGTTGCCCCAGCTCCGCTTCGACGCTGACATCAAAGCGATGGCAAAAATCCACCACCTCTTTGACCCGTGAAATATTTTGCGCAAAAGGCAAATGCGAGGCGTCAATCATGACTGAGCGCACGCCAGAACGAACCTTCTGAGCGATATCGTCAAATTTCGTGTGATGGTCGAGATGAATCGCCAGTGGATGGTGATATTGCTTCGCCATCGCGCTGACCAGCGCCATCAGATTTTCTGTACCGGCATGAGTAAATGTGCCGGGCGTTCCGGCGATGATGACCGGCGCATGCATGCTGGCAGCAGTTTCCACCACCACTTGCATCGTTTCGAGATTGTGAATATTGAATGCCGGAACCGCATAACCGCCGCGCTGCGCGTTGTTCAGCATCTGCTTTGTCGATACCACGTACATTTTCATATCCTGTCGTTTGTTTTCGATTTCAAAATACAATGAAATGATTTGTTTTCAAATGTCGAGATAACGATCACAAAAACGACAATGTGAAAATTAATCAGAATTACAGGCAAAAAAAACGGCCTCCCGTTAGGGAAGCCGTAGCAAAGTGCGCGTGTTTTTATGCCGGATGCAACGTAAACGCCTTATCCGCCCTACGGGGTAGTGCTGTTCGTATGAGGCGTATCAGGCAATAGTAATTTTGCTATCGAGATAAACGTCCTGCACGGCGTTAATCAGTTTCACGCCGTCAGCCATCGATTTCTTGAACGCCTTACGTCCAAGAATCAGCCCCATTCCGCCAGCGCGTTTGTTGATAACCGCAGTACGCACTGCATCGCTGAGGTCAGTTTCACCGCCCGCAGCACCGCCGGAGTTTATCAACCCAGCCCGGCCCATATAGCAGTTAGCTAACTGATAACGCACCAGATCAATCGGGTTTTCGCTGGTCAATTTGCTGTAGACGCGATCGTCGGTATAACCGTAATTAATCGCTTTATAGCCGCCGTTATTTTCCGCCATTTTTTGTTTGACGATATCTGCACCTATGGTTGCCGCCAGATGGTTCGCCTGACCAGTCAGGTCGGCGGAAACATGGTAATCAACGCCATCTTTCTTAAAGGCGGAGTTACGCAAATAGGCCCACAGCACTGTCACCATGCCCAGCTCGTGCGCACGTTCAAAAGCCGCAGAAATTTCTTCAATCTGGCGACGTGACTCTTCCGAGCCAAAATAGATAGTCGCCCCAACCGCCACCGCGCCCATATTGAACGCCTGCTCCACGCTGGCATACAGCGTTTGATCGTAGGTATTCGGGTAACTTAGCGTCTCGTTGTGATTAAGTTTGACGAGGAATGGAATGCGATGCGCGTAACGCCGCGATACCGATGCCAGCACGCCGTAAGTTGACGCCACGCAGTTACAGCCCGCTTCGATCGCCAGTTCAACAATGTTTTTCGGGTCAAAGTAGAGCGGGTTAGCGGCAAATGAAGCTCCGGCAGAGTGCTCAACGCCCTGGTCAACCGGCAGAATAGAAAGATATCCTGTGCCAGCCAGACGCCCGGTGTTGTACAACGTCTGCATATTACGTAACACCGCTGGCGGGCGATTATTGTCAATCATCACGCGGTCTACGTAGTCATGTCCGGGGAGATAAAGCTGGTCAGAAGGAATAGTCATACAACGGTGCTGTAAAAGGTTGTCGGCGTCTTTGCCAAGCAACTGCGCAATATCTGTCATTACTATGCTCCCGTAAATTCCGATTGGATATCGGCTATGGATTGTCCTGGCCCGCCTTTTGCGGGCAATCATAATCCTGGTCGTTACGGGCGAGTTTTTCCATCTTTTGGATGTTTTTTCAGCGTTTTCTGTTGGCTCGATTCATCAGAAAAAATGTTACAGCGGTCAAGTTTTCACCGCAAAGGTATTTAAAAGGTATTATTAAGTGGTATTGTCATCGCGTACCTTACATTACCTGTCATGAAGGAATTAAAAGATGAAAACAACAGCAAAGCTGTCGTTCATGATGTTTGTTGAATGGTTTATCTGGGGCGCGTGGTTTGTGCCATTGTGGTTGTGGTTAAGTAAAAGCGGTTTTAGTGCCGGAGAAATTGGCTGGTCGTATGCCTGTACCGCCATTGCGGCGATCCTGTCGCCGATTCTGGTTGGCTCCATCACTGACCGCTTTTTCTCGGCACAGAAAGTGCTGGCGGTATTGATGTTCGCTGGTGCGGTGCTGATGTATTTCGCTGCGCAACAGACCACTTTTGCCGGCTTCTTCCCGTTACTGCTGGCCTACTCGCTAACCTATATGCCGACCATTGCGCTGACTAACAGTATCGCTTTTGCCAACGTGCCGGATGTGGAGCGTGATTTCCCGCGCATTCGTGTGATGGGCACTATCGGCTGGATTGCCTCTGGTCTGGCATGTGGATTCTTGCCGCAAATGCTGGGTTATGCCGATATCTCACCGACGAACATCCCGCTGCTGATTACTGCCGGAAGTTCTGCTCTGCTTGGTGTGTTTGCGTTTTTCCTGCCCGACACGCCACCAAAAAGCACCGGCAAAATGGATATTAAAGTCATGCTCGGCCTGGATGCGCTGATCCTGCTGCGCGATAAGAACTTCCTCGTCTTTTTCTTCTGTTCATTCCTGTTTGCGATGCCACTGGCGTTCTATTACATCTTTGCCAACGGTTATCTGACCGAAGTTGGCATGAAAAACGCCACTGGCTGGATGACGCTCGGCCAGTTCTCTGAAATCTTCTTTATGCTGGCATTGCCGTTTTTCACTAAACGCTTTGGTATCAAAAAGGTATTGTTGCTTGGTCTGGTCACCGCTGCGATCCGCTATGGCTTCTTTATTTACGGTAGTGCGGATGAATATTTCACCTACGCGTTACTGTTCCTCGGCATTTTGCTGCACGGCGTAAGTTACGATTTTTACTACGTTACCGCTTACATCTATGTCGATAAAAAAGCCCCCGTGCATATGCGTACCGCTGCGCAGGGGCTGATCACGCTCTGCTGCCAGGGCTTCGGCAGTTTGCTCGGCTATCGTCTTGGCGGTGTGATGATGGAAAAGATGTTCGCTTATCAGGAACCGGTAAACGGACTGACTTTCAACTGGGCCGGGATGTGGACTTTCGGCGCGGTGATGATTGCCATTATCGCCGTGCTGTTCATGATTTTTTTCCGCGAATCCGACAACGAAATTACGGCTATCAAGGTCGATGATCGCGATATTGCGTTGACACAAGGGGAAGTTAAATGAAAACAGAACGTATTCTCGGTGCTCTTTATGGGCAGGCGTTAGGGGATGCGATGGGGATGCCCTCCGAGCTTTGGCCGCGCAGTCGCGTCAAAGCACACTTTGGCTGGATTGACCGTTTTCTGCCTGGGCCAAAGGAGAATAACGCAGCCTGTTATTTTAACCGCGCCGAATTCACCGACGATACCTCGATGGCGCTGTGTCTGGCGGATGCGTTACTGGAACGTGAAGGCAAGATCGATCCGGATCTGATTGGGCGTAATATTCTCGACTGGGCGCTGCGTTTCGACGCCTTTAACAAAAACGTACTAGGTCCGACCTCGAAGATTGCGCTTAACGCCATTCGCGACGGTAAACCCGTTGCTGAACTGGAAAATAACGGCGTGACCAACGGCGCAGCGATGCGCGTCTCGCCATTAGGTTGTTTGCTTCCGGCGCGCGATATTGACTCTTTTATTGATGATGTGGCGCTGGCCTCCAGCCCGACACATAAATCCGATCTGGCGGTTGCGGGGGCGGTAGTCATCGCATGGGCGATTTCTCGTGCCATTGACGGAGAAAGCTGGTCAGCGATTGTTGATTCACTGCCTTCAATTGCGCGACATGCTCAACAAAAACGCATCACTACCTTCAGCGCCTCACTGGCAGCACGTCTGGAGATTGCGCTGAAAATTGTGCGCAATGCCGATGGCACCGAATCCGCCAGCGAACAGCTTTACCAGGTCGTTGGCGCAGGTACCAGCACTATTGAGTCCGTTCCGTGCGCCATTGCGCTGGTTGAACTGGCACAAACCGACCCGAACCGTTGCGCCGTCCTGTGCGCTAACCTTGGCGGCGACACAGACACCATCGGTGCTATGGCGACGGCAATTTGTGGCGCGTTGCATGGCGTTAACGCTATCGATCCTGCGTTAAAGGCGGAACTGGATGCAGTAAATCAGCTTGATTTCAACCGCTATGCCACGGCGCTGGCGAAGTATCGCCAACAACGGGAGGCGATATGAGCGGCGCTCGATTACACACGCTGCTGCCTGAATTAACCACGCGTCAGCCGGTGATGGTCGTCGGCGCGGCGGTCATTGATGTGATCGCCGACGCTTATGCCCTCCCCTGGCGTGGGTGCGATATCGAACTGAAACAGCAGAGCGTTAACGTTGGCGGCTGCGCACTGAATATTGCCGTGGCGTTAAAGCGCCTCGGCATCGAAGCGGGTAATGCCTTGCCGCTCGGTCAGGGCGTGTGGGCGGAGATTATTCGCAACCGGATGGCAAAAGAGGGCTTAATCAGCCTGATCGATAACGCCGAAGGTGATAACGGCTGGTGTCTGGCGCTGGTTGAGCCTGATGGCGAACGCACTTTTATGTCATTCAGCGGTGTGGAAAATCAGTGGAATCGCCAGTGGCTGGCGCGATTAACCGTTGCGCCTGGCAGCCTGCTCTATTTTTCCGGTTATCAACTGGCCTCGCCCTGCGGCGAATTGTTAGTGGAATGGCTGGAAGAGCTGCAAGACGTGACGCCATTTATCGATTTTGGCCCACGTATTGGCGATATCCCGGATGCATTACTGGCGCGGATCATGGCCTGTCGACCTTTAGTGTCACTCAATCGTCAAGAGGCTGAGATTGCCGCCGAACGTTTTGCTTTATCCGCAGAGATAACAACACTAGGCAAGCAATGGCAGGAGAAATTTGCCGCGCCGTTGATCGTTCGTCTCGATAAAGAGGGCGCATGGTATTTCAGCAACGACGCTTCTGGCTGCATTCCGGCATTTCCAACGCAAGTTGTAGACACCATTGGGGCGGGCGACAGTCATGCCGGCGGCGTACTTGCCGGGCTGGCCTCTGGTCTGCCACTGGCGGATGCCGTATTACTGGGCAATGCAGTGGCGTCGTTGGTTGTCGGGCATCGGGGCGGTGATTGTGCGCCAACGCGCGAGGAACTACTCCTCGCACACGAAAACGTATAGATCGCTGCGACAGTGGCTGATGCTGTACTCAATAGGCCGTTGCTGTTGGTCAAGCGCCACTTGCTTGATCACCAGCACCGGTATTTTGCTATCTAACTGAATATGTGACTGAAACTCGGCATCCGGCATCCGGGCGCTAACGCGGGAACGCGTACGTTGTGGGTAAATGTGCTGGCTGCGGAAGTAGTCATAAAGAGAAATCCCGATGGCATCAACATCATGAATTAAATGTGCCGGAACCCACGATTCCTCAATCGATACCGCTTCTTCATCGACATAGCGAATACGCTTAAGCAAAAAGACATCACTTCCCGCTTCGACCGCCAGCTGCTGCGCAACTTCTTCGGGACATTTCACGACACGCTTGTTAACCCATAGCGTATCGGGCTTTTTCCCGCGCAATACCACCTGCTGAGAAAAACCTCGCGCTTCTTTCAACGAGTATTCGAAGATGTTGTTGATCTGCGTACCGTAACCACGCGAACGCGTCACCACGCCCTCTTCTTCCAGCGCCTGCATCGCCTTGCGCACCGTAATGCGCGAAACGCCGGTTAACTGACTTAAATCACGCTCACCGGGCAAAATATTGCCATGCTCCAGCACCCCGCTGCGCACGGCATTTTTTACCGTTTCGGCAAACTTAATATAAAGCGGCGTGTTATCCGCCGCTAAAATACGTTCGTTCAGTTGGGCAATCAGCTGGGTATGCGCTTGTTCCATTTGTCTTTTTCCTGCCGGGGAGTCTGGTGGGAGTATATCACTGCTTCTTATTTAAGGCGTTTCTTTAATCCCATCAACGAATCCCTGCAACTCCTCCTCTGTGCCATTAAACACATTAAAATCCACCGGACCATTAATGCCATCTACCTGCCCACGGTCGGAATGCTGCCAGAAGCGCCAGGCCATGCCGTCATTGTCCGGACGACGTTGATAGTAGTGAGCCACCCACCACGGATATTCATTGAAATAGCCCGCCAGATTCGTGTGATAAAAAACGGCTCCTGAGTAAATAATCGGCTTTTTTCCCGTGCGTTTTTCGACCATTTTTAGCCACTGACTTACCCGCTTGCGTAATTCTTTTGCCGATAATTTTCCCCGTTCTTCTACGTCCAGCACGGCAGGTAAATCGCCTTGTGAGAAATCCACCGTTTGCAGAAATAATCGCGCCTGAACTGAAGCGGATACCGACGGGGAGAAATAATGATACGCCCCGCGCAGCAGGCCATTTTCGCGGCTTAGTTGCCAGTTACGCGAAAAATAGGGGTCCACCAGCTTTTCGCCTTCCGTCGCCTTAATAAAGGCAAATTGTAAGCGAATACCGTTATCGCGCATTTTTGCCACCCGCTGCCAGTCGATTCGCTCCTGCCAGCGTGAAACATCAATACCATGAATGGTGTAACTGGCAGGAATGCGAATAGCAAAAGATTTGACCGGGCGATAACCGTAGAAGTGGATGTAGTCTTTAATCTGAATTGCTGTCGAATAGAAAAAATTCACCGTCTGACGCGGATAAATTGCAACGATGGAAATTAGCCCAAGAGCGCATAATAAAACGGTGAATTTTTTTCGACTGGTGATTCTCAGCTGCATTGGTTTCATCCCTGAATGTCAGCGCCAAAGGCTGACAATAACCAAAGCAGCTATAGTACGGTGCTCACCACCAAGCGTGGAAGTGGTGAACCGGACCAATACCGTGACCAACTTCCAGCGTGTCGGCCTGGGCTAACGCCGATGAAAGCCAGCTTTTTGCCTCCTGTACGGTGTCAGCCCAGTTTGTATGGCGCGGGCGCAGTGCAGCCAACGCCGCAGAGAGCGTACAACCAGTGCCGTGAGTGTTTTTGGTCATAATGCGCGGTGCGGTAAACCGTTGTTCACCCTCGCGGGTAAACAGCCAGTCCGGGCTTTGCTCATCATCCAGATGACCACCTTTCATTAGCACTGCGCCACAGCCCATCGCCAACAGCGATCGCCCTTGTTCCAGCATTTCCTGTTCGGTGCGCGCGTGTGGCGCGTCGAGCAAGGCGGCTGCTTCGGGCAAGTTTGGCGTTATTAATGAAACCTGTGGCAATAATCGACTGCGCAGCGTAGCAACCGCCGAAGGTGAAAGCAGCGGGTCGCCGCTTTTTGCCAGCATAACGGTGTCGAGTACCACGTTTTGGATCTGATAACGTTGCAACCGTTCTGCCACCGCTTCAACAATATCAGTTTCCGCCAACATACCGATTTTAGTGGTGTCGATTCGCACATCGCTGAACACCGAATCGAGCTGGGCGGCGACAAAATCAGGCTCAATGCGATACACCGACTGTACGCCACGGGTATTTTGCGCCACCAGTGCAGTAATCACTGAGCAACCATAAGCGCCAAGTGCCGAGAAGGTTTTAAGATCGGCCTGAATCCCCGCACCACCACTCGGATCAGTACCGGCAATCGTCAGAGCGTTAATTCGTTTCATGCCTGCACCTCCTGCGTCAATTGCCAGAGCGCATCAAGGAAATGTGGAACAAAACTGCCTGGCCCCTCGCTTCTGGCGACTGCGCGTTCTCCGGCTTGTTTCATCCAGTGACAGGCAAATGCGATATTTTCCAGCGTATCGCCTGGTAGCGCACAACAGGCAGCGACAACCGCCGATAGTGCACAGCCAGTTCCTACCACTTTGGTCATTAGCGGATCGCCACCGTGAATGCCAACGATACGATGTCCATCGGTAACATAATCCACCTCGCCAGTGACCACGACGATTGCGCCAGTTTCCCGTGCCAGTGTTTGTGCAGCAGGTATCGCGTTAGCTGCGGCATCAGTGGTATCCACTCCCCGTCCGCCATTAGCAACGCCAGCTAATGCCATGATTTCCGAAGCATTACCACGTATGGCGGTTGGCTTATGAGACAGAAGTTCCAGACAAAAACGGCGGCGATAATCGAGTGCACCCACCGCTACTGGATCAAGCGTCCAGGGTGTTTGAGAGCGTTTTGCCTGTTCAACGGCGGCACGCATCGCCTGTGCGCGTGGCTGCGTCAGCGTGCCAACGTTAATCAGCAACGCACTGGCGATTGCCGCAAACTGACTGGCCTCTTCGGTTTCGATGACCATCGCTGGCGATGCACCGAGCGCCAGTAAGGTATTGGCAGTAAAGGTTTGCACCACATCATTGGTCATACAGTGCACAAGGGGGGAATGTTTGTGAAAAAGATGTAACGCGTGCGCAGATTGCGCGGAACTCAGCAGGTCGACTTGCATAGTTTGCTCCTGCCATAACGTGAAGAAGCAATGACCTGGTGGTCCGTGACTTCCCTACGCTGGCATTATCCAGATCAGGTGATACGGGTATTTCTTACTAATTCCTGTTAGTAATTGATAATAAATAAGTTTTTAAGAATGCATAAATTAAAAGCCTCAAAACTGACCACACAACTGACCACACATTTCGTTGAAGCTCTACGAACAACGATGAACAATAACAAACAAAAGGGAAATTTGCTGGTGGTTTTGCGTAACCGTTATCATTTTCCGGCTATCCGTCATGAAGCTGGTGGATGATCTGCGTGGTGATTTCCACCATTCAGAGCAGGGGCGGTCATCATGACCATGCCATAACAAAAACCCCATATTCGTGGGTTTTCTGTGTTGTGGCTATTCTGCCGTTGCCGTGCTGGTGGATATTTCCGGTATGTGGCTCACCATATCGGCATCAGGCCCACCAGCGTGAAGCGTTTTTCATTTTTCGCGGGTATAAAAAATCGATGGGGCTGGCAGTCCGGAAGACGTCAGGGTACAGAGATTTGACCCGCCCCTCCCTGTGCATGAGCACAATAAGTAACCGAAGGCGGAATTCCGCCCTCGGTGCTCACATATGAGAAACGATATTTCTTACACCGATACCCTTTATTTGGGTATCGCGAGTAAGCCCCAAAATCTGGGTGTTACTCTTACTACCCAAACTACGGGTAGTTTCATAGTCGAGTTGCAGATCTGCAACTCGCCACCAGTTGCTAAGTGCATTTTTGCACTTTCGGTAATATCAACCAGTTACCGCCGTAAGTGCTCCGGCTTCCTCCACTGGTAAGTATTTTTCGCGCTCTCCCTCCGTTGTTGAGAACGGCGACGGTATGCCAGCAACTCAAGAACTCTGGTTCGTATGTTGCGCATATCCACGCCGTTAAGCTCAATACCGTCACGGCGCATTACCTCAGCCACCACACGCGCGTAATTTTCGGCTATCACGCTGTCCGGCTGTGTAGCCTGTTCGTCAGGCTGCTGACTGATTCCGGTAATGCGGCGAATTATTTTTAGTAGATCAGTTTCAGTCATTCTCGTCATACCCCATCAAATGCCGCAAGTCGCTCTTTCTGGCTGTCGCTCATATCAAATGCAAATTCCTCATGCTCAGCCTGGAATGTGCCAAACGCCATCAGCGCCGCAACGCTCGGGTCTATCTTATTGGATGATTTTTTCTTGTTCGGCTTGATATTGGCGTTCGCGTCACTCTGCATCACAACATTACTCATTGACCAGGCCAGCACCGGATCACCACGATGAACAATCACCTTCCGGTTAACAAAAACTTCGAACGATTTCGCCGCCGGACTAAAACGAAGGTACGTTTGCGGGAACGGCTCCACCTCAAATCCCGCTCCCTGTAGCTGCGTCCTCAGGTGCGTGGCGTTCCATGTATCGAAACCCACCAGCCTGATATTGAAATTCTCTGCATCCGCCATGATGTCATCACGGATACGGTCATAATCAATGCAGTCACCCGGTGTTGTGCGTATCCAGCCCGCCTTTGCCCACTGGCGATAGATGGCGCGGTTTTTATTGGCAGGGTTCTGTAGCTGAAATTCCGGTAGATAGTGACGTGAAACCAGCATAATCTTTTTACCGACCGGAAAGGCATAGCACACGCTGGAAATATCGCTGGTTGATGATAAGTCCAGCCCCGCATAGCACTCCTGCCCGTATAAATCCGCCTCAGCGAACGTTCCGGCGCACTCCGCCCATGCACCGTTACCCATCCACGGCGTAGCCCCCTGACACCAGATATTGAATCGCTTGGTGAGCATTTCCACCCACTGCGACGGAATACCCCGCGCTTTCTGGATGGTTGAGGCCAGTTTTTCACGATCGACGGAAACATCGATATTGGGATTCGCCTTTATCCACATCGCCGGATCGTCAACCTCGCTTTCATCATCCAGCTCGTAAATCAGTACGAACATGGATTCGTTCACCTCTTCACCATCCAGTATCTGGCAGCAATAGTCGTAGTGTTGTTTACAGGCTGAAACAACGTTGCTCCCCGATGTGGTGATGGCAAATAACAGCCCCTCCGGACGCGCCCCCATCCCCAGTTCAAGTGCGGAATAAACCCCGTTGTCTGGGTGCAGGTGATATTCATCCACAATGGCAAGACTCGGGTTTGTCCCCTCAATGGTTGCCGCTTTTGCTGCCAGTGGCTTTAACAGGCTGTTGGTTTTCGGGTGTATCACCTTGTGCGCCTGAATATTTACCCGCTTTCGTAACGGTCGGGATAAAAGGCACATCTGACGCGCATCATCAAACACGATCCGCGCCTGATCACGACTCACGGCGGCGGTGTAAATATCCTGCTGCCCGTTTTCCATAACCAGAAACCAGTTAGCCAGGATAGCGGCGACCGTGGATTTGGCATTTTTTCGCGGTACTTCAATGAATGCGCTGGTGTATTTGCGCCGTCCGGTGGCCTTAACCTTAAATCCCAGGATGCAGGCAAAGGCGAACTGCTGCCACGGCTCAAGTTCAATGGGGCTACCGCGCATTGCGCCTTTTACGTGCGGGCACACCCGGGAAAAGGCAATAAACCGCTCCACGACCTCCGGATCGAACGTGTAAAGGGAGTTTTCAAGGTCAGAAAAATACCGTTTAACAGCCTGTTTCAGTCGTTTACAGGCCGTAATTTTGCCGTTTTTTACGCCTTCTGCGTACTCATGCCAGGCGGTCAAGTTCGTCCTCTTCCTCTGTTTCCGGTGGATTTCTGCGACGGCTTACCGGGTCAAAACCCAGCAAAGAAGCCATTTTGATCATTATTCTTTCTGCGTCAGCCTTTGCGCTCAGTGCGGGGTTTCTGCTCTCGCTGCCCTGACTGTTAACAATGCTGAACCCGCGCGTCGCAAGGTCTTCGACGGCTTTGCGGTATATAGAGTAGTTAACGCAATACAGTTCCAGATTGCTCCAGTCGGCGGGGGTAAGGTCTTCCCGCCCGGAAAGCTGGCGCGATTTTTCCTTCCACTGCCTGACCGCGATTTCATCCAGGTAAGCGGGGGCTTTTGGTGGTCTTGCCATGTTCTTTTTTCGCCCAATTATTTTCAAAAAAATTACCGTGCACAAAAATTTGAGGGGGCGGTCGGTGTCCGGCAGGGACGGTTTCGTCCTGAAAACCACCCCCACCCCCTCTGACGGCCTCACCAGCGATTGCGAAAACATTCCATGACCTCGCGGTCACGGTCGGTTAATCGCTTCGCTGTGGTGCGTTTTGTGCGCCCTGTCCTGTTGGCTTTGTGCTCTGTCTCCTGTGTCTTCCATGTGTCACGCTGCCTTATCAGTCCACGTATCAGCCTGGTTTGCTCCTGTTCAGTCATCATCGCCATACATCCAGTCGTTACGGTGTGCCGCCCGTTCTTCCTGCTCGCGATACATGCCCGCTTTACGGTTTGCTTTCGTGGCTGGATCTTCTCGTGTCGTCTTACGGTTGTGGCACGTCTGGCACAATGCCTGGTGATTCCACTCAGGCCAGAAGAGAACATCACCGCCGCCATTGATGGGAATGATGTGATCCACCACAAGAGCTGGCGTATAAATCCCCTTAGCCAGACAACGCACGCATAACGGGTTTTTGCTCAGGTACAGGGCGCGGTATTTGTCCCACTGTCGGGAATACCCGCGCGCGCGGCGGTGTCCCCGTCTGGCATCCTCTGCACGCCATGCAGCCCGCCTGTGCTCTTCACACTTGCCGGACTTCACGCGCTTATTACAGCCAGGCTCAGTGCATCGCCTTAATGGTTGCCACGGCATCAGTACACCCCTACGTCACGATAAACTGACCAGAGCGCAGAAATAGCCATAGGCAGTTCCGAGTGCTCCACTGGTGAAACCGCTTCCCGGTTCTCGTACAGGAAAGCGATGTACATCAGGCAACCAACACGCATTGCCGGGGTAAATTCCAGCCCGTCTTCAAAACGTTTCCCGATATGCTTCTGGCAGGCTTCCAGCGCCGCATCGGTATACATTTTCAGAAGTTCGCCTTCACCGGATAAATCATCATCAAGTCGAAGATGTGCCCTGACTTCATCAGGTGTAATTCTGGCTTCACTCATCTTTTCTCCCTTTAATTTCCACAGTCTGTTTCCATGCCTGGCTGAACTCATCACCACCTTCACGCGGCGGCATACCCTCACGCTCACGGGCTTCGTTCGGATTCATGATCCCGTTCTTAATCCCTTTCTCATACGTGGCATAACGTTCGGTGGGTGTGGCGCGTAATAAATCGGCTGAATCAAACTCAACCAGATAACGGGTACCAGGTACGGGAGAAGCCACCAGCAAAGCGGCCTTGATTTGCTGTTCGAAGTTCGCCAGCCACGGGCGCATTGTCATGGTCAGAAACGCGCGGCTTGCCTCGCTGAAATTGCTGTAGGTGCTGTTGCTGTATTCCTGCAGAAAAATAGGCGATACGTTGAACATGCGGGCGATGTCTTCAATGGAGAAGCGACGGGAGGCCAGCCATTCCGCATCCTGGTTACTCATTCCCAGTTGCCTGTAATCCATGCCCCCTTCAAGGATTGGCGTTTTTCCGGCATTTTTCGCCCCCTTGTAGCGTTCCAGAGCATCCAATGCCTGTTTACCTTTCACGCCGTCCAGCCATTCGCCTGACGTGATAATCCCTGCCGCCATCATGCCATCTTTCATAATGCTGGCTCCGTGACGCTGTTGAGCAAGGCCAAGCCCCAGCGCCTCACGGCAAATCGTGACGGGGGAACGCCCCAGAAAGCCATCATCCGAGGCATAGCGGAGATGCAAAACTTCTTCCTGTAAATACGTGCGCACCGTTCCTGTACAGGGTTCGGTGATGGTATAGCGGTATTTGTGTGCGCCTGTGCGTTCCGGTACAACACACCCCGGCGCATAAGGATGAAGTGATTTTGGCTGCCCGTCCTGCCCCCACTCAATAACCGCATAGGCGTTACCGTTCAGCAGGCAGTGACGCATCATTGTGCGTTTAAACTGGTAAGGTGTCTGGCACGAATTAGGCTGCTCATTCAGCAGAATATCTACTGGGTGACTGTCCAGCCATTCCCGCGCCTCCCTGCCCTTGTCATTACGTACCAGATACAGATAACACGGCATCGTGGCCACCGCCTCAGCGATGACAGAAACCGCATTCATCACTGCAGGCAATGATTCAGCCGTCCCGGCAGAAACATATTCTCCGGATCCGGTATTCGGTACGCCGGACAGCGCCAGAAAATCATCAATGGACAGGTTACGCTGCTCGCTTTTTTTACGACTAAAAGGCCACCACATATCACAACCCCGCCAGCTCAGACCAGCGATGACGATTATTTCCTGTCGGACGTAATTCAGGGTGCTGTGCAAACAACGAACGGTGGGCAATCTCCACGCCAGATTCTGGATAAGCAGGCATCGACGTTATTGTGATTTCACGGAGTTCAGCGGCGGTTACGGTACGCAGATACGGTTTTTGCGCGATACTCCACTCCTCGCATAATGCGCGAAAACCAAAGCTCATTCCTGTAATGTCGCCACGCTCCACCAGCGTAAGCACATCTTTTCCAAGCTGGGTATCCGGCGGTGTCAGTTCAAAACGTAACCCGGTGTTATCCTCAGTCAGTACCAGAGTGCCGGATTTGGTGCGCCCCAGCAGTTGGGTATAGTCATGCTCATACAGGCAGCGCACATCATTACCCGTCGCCAGATAGTCAGCAAAAGCCCCCGGCGTGAACTGTTCGCGGAATTCGTCCCAGATAATTTCTGAAAGGCTGTTCCAGCGAACGGCATACCCCACCAGCTTTTTATTGCTGGCGGTCAGTTCAGATGTGCGGATTTCAAAATCGGTGTTTTTCATCGGTGTACTCCATAAAGCTGAAAAAGGAGGCCGCAGCCTCCTCCTTACTCATGACTAGCCAGCTTTCATTTCCAGAATTTTGATGGCGTTTGAATCCACCACACCACCGCCCAGATATTTATCCGTGTGGACCTTGTAGAATCCGGGTTCAGTAATGTTGTCCGGTCGGGTGCGAATCCCTGTTACATGATCAACGATGAAATAACCACGACTGAAATCGCCAACCGCTAGCGGTGCTTTTCCTGCGCCGATGTCCGGCATGGACTCCAGGCAGTAAACAGGACGACCAAGCAACATATCCGGCGCACCTTCTTTAAGGCTGTCGCGCCAGATATAATCGCCGTTCTCATTTTTCAGCTTCTGTAGTGTCCCTGCCGTGCCCGAGTTCATCACCCAGACGGCATTTTTGCGGTATTTCGCTTTCAGCTTGTAGAGAATGTCGATCAGTTCGTCCGCTGTAATGGCGGTTCCACTTGCCGCTACTATTTTTTCAATGGTGCCAAAAGCGCGGGTTTTGTCACTGGTCGCCGCACGGGTGTAAGCCATGAAGCCTTTCGGCTTGCCGTTACCGTCGCCATTAACAAAATCATCCTCTTCGGTGCTGGCGAACGTGTCGGCAATTTCGGAGGATAACCAGCCCAGAATATCCACCTCTGAAAAATCCAGGATTTCCTGCGTGGTTTTCGGGTAGGCGTAGATCGGATTCAACTTGATGGTTACGCGTTCAATTTTCGGGGTGTTGGTTTCACTGCGTGCGCTGCCTTCTGTGCCTCGTCCTACAGTTGCGCCGCCAGTGGAAACCAGTTTCTGAAACTCATTTGATTTTGCGGTCTTCACGGTCGCGATCACGCGCATAACACTGTCATCCTGTAGCTGGCGCATGACTTCGCGATCAAGCTCAGGAATTACGGTATATCCGCCATCCCTGCCGCTGTCAGTGCTGGTGGACAGTGATCGCACATCTCCGGTTACGATGTAGTTACGCAATTCATCAGATGATAATTTCTGGATGCCCGTTCCTGGCTTGCTGCGTTCTTCATCAGCCACAGACTCGAGGCGGGAAATTTCTGTGTCGAGGGCATCAGCTTTTGCACGCAGTTCATCAAACTGTTTGCCTTCTTCAGCGTTCAGACTACGGTTTTCACTGTCGGCTTTTTCCAGCAGGGATCGCATCTGGTTTTTCAGGGCGTTTTTTTGCTGGCGGAGTTCGATTAATTTCTTCATGAAGGTTTTCTCGTATTGGTTAAGATTCAGGACGTGAAACCAACACGGGGGGAGCGCCGCCCGACACTCTCGGCATCTCGCAGATCAACCCGGCATCGCGCAGGGGGTCAGGCGGCATTGTGGCGGCTCACGTCTGAGTGCCACGCTCCAACATATACATAAAAATCAGTATGTAAACACCTGTCAGTCAGACCGAACAACCACGAAAGAACACGAACAAATAATTTACAAAAGAAGTAAACCATGGCCTATTATTGCTGTCTCTGACTACAACAAAGGACGCATCATGAATTTAAGCGCAATGGTATATCCTGATACTTTCATAATTAATGGCGAATCATTCAGAGGTAAAAGAAACGCAAAAGAAAACAAGGTATTAATTCCATATACAAATGAACCGGAAGTAACTATTGGTCAACACATTATCCAGCGTGTCGGTAAAAACGAGATAAATCTAAAAATTATAGATATGAAGTTGCTTCCCAATGGAACCCGCAGACAGGGAACCAATCATCCAAATATGTTGACTCTCTATATTGAAAATATCACGGGAAATGAACATATGACGCCAACTAAAAGTAATACATTTAACATTGGTTCAATTAGTGGTGATCAAGTGCAGATAGGTGAGCATAACCATATGCTGGTAAACATCAGCATCACTGAACTGGTTGAAAAAGTCGCTAAATCGGGGGATGTACAAGCCAAATCAGTATTAAAGCAGTTACTGGAAAACAGTACCGTTGCCAGCATTGTTGGGGCTGGCGCAAGTGCCCTAATAGGCTTACTGTAAAAAAATGGCCTGGATTTTACCAGGCCTTTATTATTTTACCGTTTCACGGGATCTCGCATTCTGCGCCTTATTTTCCACAGATATTCGATCATCGCTTCCACCTGCTCACGGTTGGTTGCGAAAATTTCCCCGGTCAGTGAGCTACGCAGAAAATCATGATGATCCACAACAAACAACGCATCGGAAGAAAGCAGACGGCGATATTTTTTTGCTGTCATGGTTTCCAGATCATCAAAATCATGAAACTTTTTATGTTGCTGGACTTCTTCAAATGTCACTGGAATGTCCCCTCTGTTGTCGCTAAAACGGTATGTTGTCCCCGTACGGATCATCGTGCTGACCCGTCTGCTGTTTTGCCCTGTTCAGTGCGTCAGTGGCCTGCCCCTGCTGGCCTTTTTTGCCGCCCGGTCGCGCTGTTCGCGCACTGATCACGCTGTCTGCGATAACCTGCCAGCCCTGCCGCGTTTCGCCGTTCTGGCCTGTCCACTGGCTTACCTGCATGTTACCCGCCACGCTCACCAGTTCGCCTTTGTGGTGTTTTGCCAGTGCGTCGGCCTGTCTGCCAAACGCCAGGACGGATAACCACATCATCGCCGTTCCGTCATCTGCCTGGCTGCACGGAAGGGGGACCGCCATACTAGCCATCGTCATTTGTGTACCCTTGCTGGTGGTCTTTAACTGCGGGTCAGCCACCAGCCGCCCGTAAGCCGCTATCTGTGCTGTCATGCTGTCTGCTCTCCGGTTTTAACGTTGATGGTTGTCACCTGTTCCGCTTCGGCAATCTCCCGTTCTGTCAGCGTGGCAAAGTTTGCAGCTGCCGTTGTCATGAATGCGCTAATCAGTTCGGGATGTGCTTTCGCATATCCTTCCCCGGCGTTGCGGTCGATGATTTTTATCGACACCCTTAACCAGTGTTCCGTCAAATCAAGGGCGTGCGATTGTGATTTTTTTGTGTGCTTCGCTGTCATAGGCTTTATCTCACAGCAGTAAATTAAAATTTTTGCGTTTTAACCCTTCACCTGTTCACCTTTTGATATTTTCCATTTAAATTCATACTGTTAAGGGGTGAACAGTTTCACAAAAACTATTCACCAACTGTTCACCACTGTTCACCCTTGAAGCTCAATAAACAACCAAAAAGGTGAACAGTGAATAGTTTGGTGAACAGTTCATAAATAACTGTTCACCCTATAATATACTGATATAAAAGATAATTATGACAGGCTGAACAGTGGTGAACAGTTATTCAATAAGTTTAATTTTTGCTATCGTCATTAGTGACCGATACACATGATGGCATCCAGTCTTCTGATTCCTCCGTCAGTGTCACGTTTGAACGAAAACCGTGCTTCGTTTTCCGTTTCATATACTCCCTGCCATATTCCGCCATTGCCCCCGGCATATCTTTACCGAAGCGCGTCAGTGTTACAGGTTTACCAAACCCATGTGCCCTCATATAAGCCAGATAGGCATGATAGAGATACCTGCGTGGGCTGAATGGCACAATTTCAGCATTACCCACTAACAGGCCATCACACATTACCGACGCCATGAGATAGCCGCAGAAGTCCACCAGCGAATCCCCCTCTCGCTTTATCGCCAGTGCTTCTTCAGATTTCTGCTGCTCATATAACAGGCGTCTGGCTTCGTCCTGGTCAGCAAACCGTGTAAGCAGATGGCGAATCACTACCGCCAGCTCACCTTCTATTTTTTCCGCCAGCATTGGATCGCGTTCGTTCTCCGGTACAACTTCCGAAAAATTGAATATCACCCGACGACGTGAGATCCCCCCGCTGCGGTCACTGAATGACATGGCGTTATTGTTAACCGCCAGCACTACTGCCGGAATACGCGTTGAGTAGGGGGCTTTGTGTTTCGGGTCAATTGCCACCTTGTCACCGCCTGTAATAGCCTTAATCCCTGCCCCATCACCAGCGTAGCGGGTCATATCCGGCATGATAATCAGCGAAAAGCCAACCACTAACGCGCGTTCCCTTGCATCTTCCAGCGCCTTCATGCTTGCCGATACTGTGTTGGCCTTACCCGCCAGCATGGTGCAAATCTCCGCCATCACGCTTTTACCACTTCCCCCTGGACCTGTTACCTCAATGAATAACTGCCAGTCGTACCGGTTCGCCAGCACCATGAATAATGCAGCCAGTACGCGATCCGCCTTGCGGTCATTCTCAGCCACCGAACGGCGTAACCACTTCCAGAAATTCGGCGCATGTGTTGCCAGCGTTTCCCCCTCTGCTGGTGGGCTGAAAGGTAATTCACTGGCAATTAACAACCAGTCGTTTTTGTTATGCTCCCGAAAATTACCTGTTCTGGTATCAAATACCCCGTTACTGAATCCAATCAGGTTACGGGCTGTATTCCCCATTACAGGCAAACTTAACTTCATGGTATCGACCGCCGATTTAATGGCGTTCTGCGAATAGCTGATCTCCGCATCAATGAAAATCTGTGCCATAGCTCGCTGTAATTCTTTATCCTGTACTGGCTCCCATACAACGCCGTTGTAATGGTGAACAGTGTCAGAGTCAGCATGAATCGCCAGTTCACCGCCATAATGTGCCAGGAGAACTTCGCCGCGTTGACTTGCTCCCATCTGGTTAAGCGCCAGTGATGAAGCGTTATCGTCTTTTACCCGCTCTTTTTTCTTTACAGGCAGTTCAACTACCTTTTTCTTTTCCGCCTGCTCTGCCCGTTCACGTTCCAGATATTCGCGCCAGTTCTCCCGTTTCTGGCTGTGCATTCCTTCAGGGTAATAATCAGCATCCCTGACACCTGCCACTGCCAGTTTCTGCCCGATGGTATTAACAAGCCCCGGACGCAATAACCCCGCCTGATAGAGACGCACGCGATAGCGTCCGTCCGGTACGATTTGCAGGTTGTCCAGTTCGGCAAGTTGTTGCTCTCCAAGCCAGACAGGTGGCACGTTATCGCCAGCCAGTCGCCCGTCCTGTTCCTGCCACTGTTTCGCATGTGCCCACGCATCACTACCCGCAAAAATGATGACTTCCGTCATTTTGTCACGCGGCTGGTGTTTTAAATTTGGCGCTTTTTTCATTTCTGCTCTCTCCACGCGGCAATCATGTTTTTTAGTTCCTGTAGTTTTTTATCAACATCCATACATGACACATGGTTATTTCTGGAAAGCGGGATTTCCCGACTGAATCTGCTAATAAAGATCTCCACGTTCAGCGAACTAAGAAATGAATAGCCATCACGGATAAAATACACACGGTCAAACATCAGTTCTTTTACCGTTACTCTGTTACCGTTCTTATCCAGATAAATAGCGCCGGGGATAATTTGGGGGTGTGCATAACCGCTGGCAGTCAAGCCAGATAAATACGTTCTCATGATTATTTATCCCCGATTTGAATCAGTATTCGCTTTCTTTATAGCATTTAATGCATCTGTGGCATTTTCAATGGTGCACCGTAACGAAATATCAAAATGTCCAAGCATTGCCAGTAACAAACCGATATTACCCATATCAATGCGCATGGCCTTTTCGTCATAGTCCTCATTTTCTGACGCATGCCACATCAGGCTACCAATTGACGCAACAGCCATTGATATATTGTCAGTAGCCCCATCCGCAGCGGAATAAACCTTTTTAGCAATATCATGCTCACAGTTAAAATGCGGATTAATCAGGTACTGGTAATTTGACATATCAGGCATGGCACCCCCCCTGACGAATACGGGCGGCGAATACCATCACGCAGCCAGCCGGGGATTGCTGGCGTGCTTCCTGTTCGCTGCTGGCCTCAATGGTAATCACGCGCGGTTGTGCCGTGCTCAGGGCGATAAAACGCCAGATGTATTTATTCAGGTTGTACGAGTCCCGCCCTTGCGGGTGTATGGTATGATTTCTCATAGCTGCCTCGATACTCTCGTTATCGTTGGTGGTTAGACGCCCCGTATGTGTTTCCGGCACTGCGGGGCGTTGCTCTTTGTATTTCAACAATCCTTTCGGTGTGTTTCATGTTATGAGCGCATGAAACACACGTCAAGGCTTTTTGTATTTCTTTTTTTGTGTATACTGAAACACACCGATGATTAGGAGTTTCAGAAATGGCAACGGCTAACAAAAACGCAAAATCACAACTGACAACTGTCAGAGTCCCACTAGATGTTATGCAAGGGATGGAATCCGTTAAGCTGGACGGCGAAAGCAATGCCGGATTTATCGTAACCGCCATGCGCGGAGAAATAGCCCGCCGCCAAGCAGAAGGCAGCGGAGAAAATCCCCTTGTGTCGTCACTGGATGCCCTGGCTAAGGTCGAACAAATCGGCATCAAAGCAGCGGAAGAAATCGGGCAGCTTGTCACCGTTGCACGCGAAGAACTCCAGCGTCGCAAGACCAAAGAACCAGAGTAATCACCATCAGCGCCGTGGTGTAAGGTATTACGGCGCATTGCTATGCAGGACAACACAATGACCGATAAAGAATTGACCAAAACATTATCACCGGCACGGAAAAGACGGCGCAGAAAGATAGAGCATGAATCAGAAAGATTCGCGCCATGTGCTTTTGCTCTTGAGAAATTCCTTAAAGAGCACAGGAAAAAGCTCTCGTTGCAAACCTTGGAACGAACCAAATCTGACTGATCACATTGCCCACCAGCCGCAAATGTGGCATTGTTGGTGATGCGTTCAAGTTTAGTGTGTATCCATTGGCGACCGCCCCCGGTCGTCTTTGTTTTATATGTCATATGCTCCCCTTTACGCTGCCTTACCTGAATTAACGCGGTCACGGCTTTGCACCCAGTCCATAACTTCGGAAAGCAACCAGCCTACAGAACGCCCCCCAAGATTACGGCGAGACGGAAAGCCCCCTTTCTTCTCCAGTTCGTAGCGTGTAGTACGGCTGACGCCTGTTAACTTACGACATTCATCCTCACGAATTACGCGATCTGTTAGTGATTGAAATTGTGTATTTTGATTCATAAAAACACCCTCGAACGTAACCGAACAAGGGCATCTTATTTACCATAGCAGTTGGTGCAATATTGGAAAAATAAACTTTATTCTAATTTATCGTTCTCCATGATTAATTTTCATTAGATAACATTTTTCTTATTTTTTCTAAAGAATCGCTGCGCATTATTTTTTCTAAGAAGGGTTTTACAGTCTGAGCAATAGCAAAGGTGTCCTTTTCACCATCAGGATACAAAGATACGGCAAGCACCCCTAATGAAATTTTTCTATCTGTAGACAACTCCCAAGATAATAAGTCAATTAATGGGATTATCTTATAATCAATAATTTTACGTCGTATGCTCTCCCAACTTCCTGCAATTGGTTTGTCTGGCTCAACAATTGAAAGTTCACTACGCCATTTTGGTAATAGTTTTGTAAACGCTTCAATCAACTCATCATCTCTGTTATGTAGTAAGTCAACAGAAACAAGCATATTATCTAATGTATCAGAAAGGAGATTCACTGGTTCACGCATCACAGCCCAAAACATCCCATTATCTTCTGATATTAAACTTCCAACCATCTCATTATCTATGATGATTGGTTTATCCTTCCAATATCCTCTTTCCGCAGTCAGTTTATTAATCATTGATATATCAAACCTTGTTACAGGTTTAATTCCATCATCATAACTTAGCTCAATTAACTTCGGTTGCACTTTATGGTCATATTCTTTTTGTTTATCACAAAACCAATCGTCTTCTTTCAGCTCTCCAAATGGATCCCCGTAATTATTATGCAACGGGTATTCAGCACCAAACATAAATCCATATTCAGGCATCTCAGAATGTTTCATCGTTAAATCATCTTGTCGCCAATATAATTGGCGAAATAGATCTTTATCCGACAAGTTTTCTAGGCAATCATATTTGCCTAAATCAAATGACTTTGGTAAATCTTTTTTACTATTTACTTTTTTCGTCATTGTATCCCTCTCAATATCACAATATTTTCATTATATCCTGCAATCATATCAAGACGCTCAACCCATAGATTCAGTGCGTCCCGTTTCGCCTGCAAATAGCGTGAATGGTTATAGGTTTTTTGCTGACCTGGCATCTGATGCGCTGTGATGTGCTCCACGATATGCGGATCGACACCTAAATCATTCAGCATAGTTGTAAACGTGTGTCGGAAATCATGCAGCGTCCAGTGTTCCTGCTTAAGCCGCTTATGCGCATTTCGTCCATATTGCGCCACCGTGGTATCTTTTTTCAGTTCGCCGAGTAATAACCCAGTGTGTGCGTTTTGCTCCACCAGCTTCTGAATGAACGGCAAAATACCATCAGGAATAGGTCGGAATATTGTTACCTTCGTTTTGCTGTGCTCTTTTGGCACTGTCCACAACATTTCTTTCAGATCCCATTCTTTGATCTCTGAAAGTCTGATCTCTGCCGTTCTGCACCCGAACACAATTAACAAGCGCATTAACGCACTGTAATAGGGAGCGAACACATCACCATCAATAGCGCGTAGAATTTCTTTTAGTTCGCTGTTGCTGTGCACTCTCTCGCGGATTTCTGCTCTCTTACCCACATCAGTAACGATCAAATCGTCCAGGGCGTTGCTAAACGCGTAGCGCCGCCTGCGGCAAAACTTTAGCGCCTGTTTGCATGTCTGCATGACATGGCCCGCTGCTACTGGTGCTTTTTTTCGTACGCGGTCAAAACATGCGATCCACTGCCTTGTATCACACTTATCAAGGGGAATTGCCCCAATATGGCAAATGATGTGCTTATCCATACGCTGCACCAGCTTTATGTAATCTTTGCGGTTATCCTTCGCGTATTCCTCCAGCCAGTAGTTAATCGCTTCCTTCACCGTAACGGGTTTTAGTGCTTCCTGTACTGTGGCGCACAACTCATAACGGGGGTTTTTACCCTCAGCCAGCCATGCCCGGCACAGTGTGCGTTTTTCCCTTGCGGCTTTCAGCGACAATTCAGGGTAAGCCCCCAGCTTTAACCGCTCTGCGGCAACCTCACGGCCTCCCGTTCGGTACCGGAAATACCAGGTTAATTTGCCGCCCTTTGAGTGTTTAATCTCCAGCCCGCCCCCGTCGGAGTAAAAACGCTCTTTTTCTGCCTGGACAGCCGCCAATTTTTTTAACGTCGAATCGCTCAGTTTGTTTAGTGCTTTTCCCACTATCAGATCCTCTTTTCAGTCCTCCAGCCTCAAAAAACTGACCACACAACTGACCACACATTTTGTTGAAGCTCTACGAACAACGACGAACAACAACAAACAATAAAACAGGATAATTTATTGTTTATCAAATACATACATAAACAACCACAAGCAACCCCGAACCACAAAAAACACTAAATGAGAAAATACGGGTATTTCTCAGCCTTCACGCAGAAGGGCACCCCGAGTCGTTTGGTTGCGATGATAAATCGCAAAGGAGGATGGTAATGTCCAGCGCACGCGTTGTAAACGAGGAAAAACGGCAGTTTTACAATCGCGTTAATAAATTATTTGATATATGAATCCAGCACCTTCAGAACGACATCCAGATCTTCTTCACGTTTTAGCTCATCCCCCTGGTGAACGATGTGTTCCGTCAGATGACCTTTAATCACTTCCCGCATCAGACCGTTTACCGCGCCACGGATAGCAGCAATCTGTTGTAAAACTGCAGCGCATTCGTGCGGCTCGTCGAGCATTTTCTTGAGCGCCACGACCTGGCCCTGAATCTTACTGGCACGCGCTTTCAGTTTCTGTTTATCACGGATGGTATGAGACATGGCAACACCAGGTTAACAAGAATATGAAAAATCATAGCACTATTAATCTACTGGGGGGTAGTATCAGGTACTGGGGGGGAGTAGAATCAGATTGCCGAATTAATACTAAGAATTATTATCATGACCGAATTTACAACTCTTCTTCAGCAAGGAAACGCCTGGTTCTTCATCCCCAGCGCCATCTTACTTGGTGCGCTTCATGGCCTGGAACCGGGGCACTCAAAAACGATGATGGCGGCGTTTATCATCGCCATCAAAGGCACCATTAAACAGGCGGTGATGCTCGGACTGGCAGCAACTATTTCGCATACCGCAGTGGTCTGGTTAATTGCCTTTGGCGGGATGGTGATCAGCAAACGCTTTACTGCTCAATCAGCAGAACCGTGGCTCCAGTTGATTTCCGCAGTGATCATTATTAGCACCGCGTTCTGGATGTTCTGGCGTACCTGGCGCGGCGAACGCAACTGGCTGGAGAATATGCACGAGCATGATCATGAGCATCATCACCACGATCACGAAGATCACCACGACCATGGACATCATCACCATCACGAACATGGCGAGTATCAGGATGCCCATGCACGAGCCCATGCCAATGACATTAAACGACGCTTTGATGGTAGAGAGGTCACCAACTGGCAAATTTTGCTATTTGGCTTAACCGGTGGCCTTATCCCCTGCCCGGCAGCAATTACCGTGCTGTTGATTTGCATTCAGTTGAAAGCCCTGACACTGGGCGCAACACTGGTCGTCAGTTTCAGCCTCGGCCTGGCGTTAACGCTTGTCACCGTAGGCGTTGGCGCAGCAATCAGCGTTCAGCAGGTCGCAAAACGCTGGAGCGGATTTAACACTCTCGCTAAACGCGCTCCCTATTTTTCCAGTCTGTTGATTGGCTTAGTTGGTGTGTATATGGGCGTACATGGCTTCATGGGCATAATGCGATAACTCAATCCTTTAGGCTTGCATGTTATCTTCAGCCCAGGATGATTCTTAAATCAGCTATTTCCGCTGACTCTCTGCTCGCTAAGGATGCTTTTAGGGCATCCTTTCATTTACACTTTTTACGAAATCATGGGATCACTAACAAAATATCGCTTGTCAGTTATATTGTATGGCAGGAAAGATATGCGACTGATATTACAGATCCCCAAAGTGGAGAGTTTATGACCATTAAAAATAAGATGTTGCTGGGTGCGCTTTTGCTGGTTACCAGTGCCGCCTGGGCCGCACCAGCCACCGCGGGTTCGACCAATACCTCGGGAATTTCTAAGTATGAGTTAAGCAGTTTCATTGCTGACTTTAAGCATTTCAAACCAGGTGACACCGTACCAGAAATGTACCGTACCGATGAGTACAACATTAAGCAGTGGCAGTTACGTAACCTGCCCGCGCCTGATGCCGGGACGCACTGGACCTATATGGGTGGCGCGTACGTGTTGATCAGCGACACCGACGGTAAAATCATTAAAGCCTACGACGGTGAGATTTTTTATCATCGCTAAAAAAAGCCCCCTCGGAGAGAGGGGGAAATGCAAACACCTTGTTATTTTTTATTATTAGCCACTTGCTCGTCTTGCTTATTATTAGTCGTATTTCACATTGATTAATGCGGTTGCCTCCAGTGCGCCAGATTTAACTTTGTTTGTATCGTAAACGTAGTAACTGGCCGTTATCGGAATTGAAACCGTTGTATCTGTAAGTTTTGACTTTGCCGCAATTTCTTTTAAATTTGTATATCCTTTACTGCTGTTAGTGATATTTAAAAGTGTGACTGGCGTACCATTACTTTCAAGAATAAATCCTACGCCATTATCTTCCGCACCTTTCAGGATCGTGTTGCTGTTGGTTAACAAGTCAGAACTTGATAAATACACCTGCATTTTCCGTGATGTTTGATTTTGTTGACCTAATAAGTTTTTACAACGCAGAACAATATCCCCTTTGTTACTATTTATTGTTGCTTTGTTACCTGTAGCTGGTAATTGTGAAACGGGAATACTCTCTAACGTAATTAATAAATCGTCCGGTTTGCAGGTTGTGGTTATCGGGTTGTATGACAATGTCAGATTAAAGGAATAGACACCTGCATTTTGTGCCAATGCATTTCTGTAGCTATTTACACATGCATCCCATGACTTGCCACCGAATAAACACAGTAAAAATTGTACTGCAGCACTCCCGCGTGTCGATGATGAAGCACTGGATAATGTCGCAACACCATTAATCATCACTGAACCGCCGCCCCCCGCAGAAACATTCACTTTTGCATTACTGGCCGCAGGTGTCACCGTTACCGAATAACCACTGGTGAAACTGGTCTGAGTATTTGACAACGTGATGTTGTTTTTATTGGTCCATTCAAAATGTAAATTTAATTTAATGGTATCGTTATAAAGTCCAACAATAATATCCGACGGGCTCATAGGGGTGATAGTATTTGTACTCACGCATGACGAATCATTAAAATTATGCTCATATGTCGCCATTTGTGTTTGAGTAAGTGCAAAATCCCCCTGAACAACCAAATTGTGCTGAACAGATAACTCACTATAACATGCCGCATAGCTCACAGGCATAACCATCATCATTACTATAAATAGCATTATGCGAATTTCCATAGAACCACCTGACTATTACTGGCAAATATAATTTCTACTTTCATCAATCTCTTTACCGAAGGTGATTGTGCATGAAAGTCCTTGTTGCTTATCAATTGCTACATTAACCGATGGCGGTACTTCATTGGTGCGAATAAATAACTGGCTTCCCTGGCCGACAACACCAATATTATGACCATGGATATCATTGACTTCATAACCAAACGTTAATGGTTGCCCATCCGCTCTTAACGCTTTTATAAACCATGGCTTGCGCTGATCGGTATCAAAATTAACCAGTACAACCGCGCCGCGATAAGGGGCGGCAATTTTCCGGTTGCCACGTAATTCTGCTTCGCTATCGCTTTGTGACACATCCAACATCAGGTAATTTTCCCGATAAGGTGTCATTCCGTCGTATACCACCACTCCATTACGGTTTGTTGTGCGATATTTTTGCCCATTGACATAAGCATCTTTAATTCCTGGCGCATTCATCACAGCAAACGTTTCAGAAAGACGGTTTGCCAGATTAACGCCACCCGACCAGGCGACAATGCCCCCTGAAACACTGGCTCCAGCCTGTCGATAAGCACTCGACTGACTATAACTGCCATTCACTGTCGCAACCGGCGCGTTCCAGGTTAAATTCGCCCCAGCTGTCGTTTCATTTCCCTGATACTGATAACTCAGGTTGACCCCATAGTTAAACTGATCCCGGCTTCCAACGGTTCCTGATAATCCCGTATTATTTGAGGCAACCCCCTGATCATCAAACGTCGTTGAGTTAGACATATATATTTGCCGACGAGGCGTCGTAACGTCATCACCCCAATCAAAGGGAATCGATATAAAAATATTAAAACGTTTCTCTTCATGATGATTCTCGTCATAAGCATGGCTTGCCGCGAGGGTATAGCTTATCCTTCGCAGGTTGTTGGAATAACTCAACTGATAATCCTTACTGCTGCCGCTACGCCCCCAGTAATCTCGCCATAACGTACTTAAGGACACAGAACCCCAGCCTTCTGGCAATGACTGACTCATATTGGCAGAGAAGCTATTTTTACGGCCAAAATCGTTCTGGTAATAATCGGCAATGTCATAGATATCGTTTTCATCACGGCGATAATTATCTTTATTGTTTGCCCATACGTGATCATTAAATGTCCGATAATCACGCGACGAATAACGCCAGGCCGCCAGACCAAAACGCGTCGACGTTTGGCTCACAAATTTGTTGTAGGCAATTTGATAACTTTGCCCGTCAAACACATCGCCGTTGTCTTGTTTACTATGCGACTTCGTGGCATCGACGGAAATGGCACCAATGCGTGTATTCCAGCCAGTCCCCAAAGTGAACGCGTAATAATTATTCGCGACCATCGATCCGCCATACAGCGTCAATAAGTTATTAAAACCATACTGATAACCCGCCTGAACAAAATCACTTTGTTTGCTCGCCCCTTCAATATGGCTACGACCTGCCGCAAAATCATATTTCGACACGCCGGGTTGCAGCATATTCGGCACCGCTGCATAAGGCACCAGATAGGTGGTTACCGAACCGTCCGCCTCTTTCACGCTGACATCAAGATCTGCTCCACCACCGGCCAACTGCAAATCTGTAATCGCAAACGGGCCAGGAGGAACCTCTTTCTGATAAACCACAAAACCGTTCTGTTCAATAGTTACCAGCGCGTTACTCTGAGCAATCCCCTGCACCCGTGGCGTAAAATTCTGTTTCGAGTTAGGCAACATCTGCATATCACGAAACAACCGCACACCGCTGAAGCGAACAGAATCAAAAATATCGCTTGATGTGTACATATCACCCACGCGAAGCGTGCCGAGAAGTTGGGCAAATCCACGTTCCAGATACAGGGTATTGCTTTTCCACACCCCTGGATTGCTATTTGTTTTACTGAAACTGGCATCAGAATGCAGTTGCCACCCCAGTAAGTTTAACCCGCTGTTAAAACGTACATATGTACTCTTGCTATTACCCGACGCTTTATAGTCGCTGTAATACTGACTCACATAATAAGAGGTATAAAACGCATTAATACCCCGCTCCCAGTTTTCCGGTGGAACATAGCCACTTTCCAGTTCTTCCACCCACGCCTGCGGGACACTGAAATCGAGACGAAAAACTCCGATATCCCAGGTATAGCTCCCACCCTGAACAAGTTGCTCAAATGTTAAACATTGCTTACCGCTGGCAAAGTTATCGGTATTAATGCCTAACCGCTTGATAATTTCCCTTGATAAACATGTTTCTTGCGGGTTGTCTTTAACAATAATCTCATATTTCCCGCGCCATTGCTTATTGACATAAATATCGATGTCATACTGCCCCGGCAAGGGTTGATTATCATCAAGACGAATATTTGCAACCTGCTGGTCTTTCATTCCACCTATCATAAAATGGGTATCAAAGGTTTCTTCAGCTGCATAAGCTTCAATGCCGAGCAATAACGCTACGATTGCTGATGCAAGTGGGGTCATTCTCAACATAGGCAGCTCCTGCAATTAAATTTTGTCACTAATATAGTTGCCATGGTCATCGATAATGGTCAGATGCCAGTTATTCGCATTATTACTTTTGACATTAATACTCTGACTTTCTAAGGGGGCAATCATAATAGTTTCATAATTGACTTTGACATTATTAGCTTTGACATCCGAAATCGTCACCCAATTTGCTGAGTCATTTTTTATCACCAATCCATTGCCACTGCGATTTACCCGTAACTTTTTAAATGTCGCTTTATTTACCGGTGCAATACCCGCAGGCCGGTAAAACAATTTGATTCTGTTTTGCATTGCAAATTTCAGTGCATTCTTGCCCTCTTGCTCTGGACTATTTGGTGGAATATCCAGAACATTCAGATAAAAAATGCTCTCTTTATTAGTGGGCAGTTTATTCGGCATAATTTTGATTTTTACTTGCTGCCCGGAATTTGCCCCTATTTTTGCCACTGGTGGCGTTAACATGAAAGGAACCTGAATTTTTTCTGGTGGTAACGACGTATCACCATCATCAATCCACGCCTGCAGCAGCGAAGAACGGTTTCCCTGATTCATCAACTGCACCATCACTTCTTTATTTTCTGCCGGGTAAATAATACGCGTCCCGTAGATAACAATACCGGCATGTGCAGGAAGGACCATAGAAGAAATGAGTAAAGCAAATAATCCTTTCATCTTAATGCCTCTTAAATTAAAAGGCCGCCATGGGGATAGCGGCCATGTTTATTACCTGGAGAAACTTGAAATTTTATTTATTAATCCTGCGCCACACGCATAACCAGAGAAGATAACACATCACCTGATTGCACTGAATTATCTGTCAGCTTCAGGTATTTTGCTTTAAACGGAATAGCATATTGACCTTCCGCTGTTTTATAACTCTCAATGTTAAAAGGTGCAGAAACATCCAGGACATCGCTGTTATCACCTAAATAGAGATAGTACCCCACGGTATCGTTGCTACTGGCTATCGCCTTATCGTTTCCGGTTATTTTATCGTTGGTAATCAACGAGAGTTTTACACCAGCAACTTCTTTCGGACAGCTAATTTTTAACATGCTGCTGGTTACACCGACTGCATCATCATAGGTCGAGTATTTAGCTTTACCTTCAAAGACAGTGGTTGGTACAGTTGGCATATTAATACTTACTGAATCGCCACCCGCTTCGAATTTACACGGAGATTCTGCAATATTCCCTTTAATGGTTAATGTTCCGGTATCAACGTCTGCGGCAAATACCCCAGCGCTCATAAAAAAAGAAGAAAAGACAGCGGCAGCAATAATTGAACGTTTCATAATATGTTCCTTAATAAAATTTATTTTTTGGTTGTTAAGAGTCTGTATCTCTTAGAAACAAATTTCTCACATCAAAAAAGTTGCCGCAATGTAAACATATTGTTTTATTGATTTAAAGCAAATTAACTATTGCAATATAAATACAACAAATACTTAAGCATATTAAATATTTATCACATCTATTAATTAATGCAGATTTTTGTAAATGGTATTATTTATATCAATAAAAAAGCTAAAATCATTCACACGAATGATTTCAGCTTTCTAAATCCGATTAAAAAACCAGGGTGGCAAATTAATCGTAGCGATTTAACACGATTCGACGTTTGCTATCGCTACCTGCAACAACCACTTCTGTCGTTACACCTTTGACTGGCGAAGAAACCTGATGACGGGTATCAACATCATACGTTAACTGACCACAATGCTGTTGAGGTTGTCCATTAACCATAGCCATACTGCATGTTGGGGGACTGATCCTGCCATTAATCGTTAATGTGGCAGTCTGTGAAGAGAACGCGGGAGAAGCCATTCCATAGGCAAGAAAAATAATTCCTGACAGCCAGTACTTATTCATTGAACGTTATCCCTGTAGTAAAGGTTATGCCTGGATAGAATGAGTGCATAACAAACTATAGCTGTACATCCACTACACAGCCACGAAGGATGATAATGAAGCATTGCCTGTACGATCAATCGACTTTATAGAGTTTCGGACGAAGGTCCGCAGAATATTTGCAGCATTAAATAAGTGTTCATTAATGCGGCAAAAACAAATACACCGCATCAATGTAACATCTCTGCGGTGTATGAAAAGCAACCAAAAAGGTTTATACGCGTTAGACCGCGCGGAAGGAAATCTCGCCAGGAATGACTTCTCCCTGCCAATAAAGCTGGGCTGCAACGCGGTCAGCCAGCTGGCGGTAGATAGCGGTAAATTCGCTCTCCGGACGGCTGATAACCGTTGGCGTGCCTTTATCGAGATCTTCACGTAAGGAGATGTGTAACGGCATCTGCCCCAGCAACTGCGTGTGGTATTTCTCGGCCAGTTTCTCTGCACCACCGGTACCGAAAATCGGTTCATGGTGACCACAGTTACTGCAAATATGCACACTCATGTTCTCGACAATACCGAGCACCGGAACCTCGACTTTCTCGAACATCACAATGCCTTTTTTCGCATCGATCAACGCAATGTCCTGCGGGGTGGTGACCACTACCGCGCCAGTTACTGGAATGTTCTGTGCCAGTGTCAATTGAATGTCACCGGTGCCTGGCGGCATATCAAGCACCAGATAGTCGAGATCCGGCCACAAGGTTTCCTGCAACATTTGCATTAACGCCTTGCTCGCCATCGGACCACGCCACACCATCGCATTGTCGTCAGTGACCAGATAACCAATTGAATTGGTTGCAAGGCCATGAGACATAATCGGTGCCATGTGGGTACCGTCCGGCGAAGTTGGACGCTGATTTTCTGCGCCCAGCATGGTGGGGATTGATGGGCCGTAGATATCGGCGTCCAGAATGCCGACTTTCGCCCCTTCCGCCGCCAGTGCCAGCGCCAGGTTTACCGCCGTGGAGGATTTACCCACGCCGCCTTTACCGGAGCTGACCGCAATGATGTTCTTCACGCCGTTAATTCCCGGCTGATTCTTCACGCGTTTTAAGGTGGCGATATTGTGCGACAGTTTCCAGTCGATAGCTTTCGCCCCGGTGATACGCAGCAGTTCGGCGCTACATTGCTCTTTTAACTCTTCGAACGCGCTATGCCAGACGAATGGCATAACCAGTTCCACATGCAACGTGTCGTCCATCCAGGCGACATGGTGCAACGCTTTCAGCGTGGTGAGGTTATGCTTCAGGGTTGGGTGCTGAAAATTGGCCAGTGTCCCGGCGACCATTGCGCGCAAGGCTTCTGGTGATTTGGCCTGGGATTGTTCGTTCATCCCGACTCCTTTTTTGTATAGATAAACCATCAGCTGATAGTTTACCTGAAGAATATAGAGAAGTACTTACTTAACATTTTCCCATTTGGTACTATCTAACCCCTTTTCACTATTAAGAAGTAATGCCTACTATGACTCAAGTCGCGAAGAAAATTCTGGTGACGTGCGCACTGCCGTACGCTAACGGCTCAATCCACCTCGGCCATATGCTGGAGCACATCCAGGCTGATGTCTGGGTCCGTTACCAGCGAATGCGCGGCCACGAGGTCAACTTCATCTGCGCCGACGATGCCCACGGCACACCGATCATGCTGAAAGCTCAGCAGCTCGGTATCACCCCGGAGCAGATGATTGGCGAAATGAGTCAGGAGCATCAGACTGATTTCGCAGGCTTTAACATCAGCTATGACAACTATCACTCGACGCACAGCGAAGAGAACCGCCAGTTGTCAGAACTTATCTACTCTCGCCTGAAAGAAAACGGTTTTATTAAAAACCGCACTATTTCTCAGCTGTACGATCCGGAAAAAGGCATGTTCCTGCCGGACCGTTTTGTGAAAGGCACCTGCCCGAAATGTAAATCCCCGGATCAATACGGCGATAACTGCGAAGTCTGCGGCGCGACCTACAGCCCGACTGAATTGATCGAGCCGAAATCGGTGGTTTCTGGCGCTACGCCGGTAATGCGTGATTCTGAACACTTCTTCTTTGATCTGCCCTCTTTCAGCGAAATGTTGCAGGCATGGACCCGCAGCGGTGCGTTGCAGGAGCAGGTGGCAAATAAAATGCAGGAGTGGTTTGAATCCGGCCTGCAACAGTGGGATATCTCCCGCGACGCCCCTTATTTCGGTTTTGAAATTCCGAACGCGCCGGGCAAATATTTCTATGTCTGGCTGGACGCACCGATTGGCTATATGGGCTCTTTCAAGAATCTGTGTGATAAGCGCGGCGACAGCGTAAGCTTCGATGAATACTGGAAGAAAGATTCCACTGCCGAGCTGTATCACTTCATCGGTAAAGATATCGTTTACTTCCACAGCCTGTTCTGGCCAGCAATGCTGGAAGGCAGCAACTTCCGCAAGCCGACCAACCTGTTTGTTCATGGCTATGTGACGGTGAACGGCGCGAAGATGTCTAAGTCTCGCGGTACCTTTATTAAGGCCAGCACCTGGCTGAATCATTTTGACGCCGACAGCCTGCGTTACTACTACACTGCGAAACTCTCTTCGCGCATTGATGATATCGATCTCAACCTGGAAGATTTCGTTCAGCGCGTGAATGCCGATATCGTTAACAAAGTGGTTAACCTGGCCTCCCGTAATGCAGGCTTTATCAACAAACGTTTTGACGGCGTGCTGGCAAGCGAACTGGCTGACCCGCAGTTGTACAAAACCTTCACTGATGCCGCTGAAGTGATTGGTGAAGCGTGGGAAAGCCGCGAATTTGGTAAAGCAGTGCGCGAAATCATGGCGCTGGCTGATCTGGCTAACCGCTATGTCGATGAACAGGCTCCGTGGGTGGTGGCAAAACAGGAAGGCCGCGATGCCGACCTGCAGGCAATTTGCTCAATGGGCATAAACCTGTTCCGCGTGCTGATGACTTACCTGAAGCCGGTACTGCCGAAACTGACCGAGCGCGCAGAAGCATTCCTCAATACAGAACTGACCTGGGATGGTATCCAGCAACCGCTGCTGGGCCACAAAGTGAATCCGTTCAAAGCGCTGTATAACCGCATCGATATGAAGCAGGTTGAAGCACTGGTGGAAGCGTCTAAAGAAGAAGTGAAAGCAGCTGCCGCGCCAGTTACTGGCCCACTGGCAGATGATCCGATTCAGGAAACCATCACCTTTGACGACTTCGCCAAAGTTGACCTGCGCGTGGCGCTGATCGAAAACGCAGAGTTTGTTGAAGGTTCTGACAAACTGCTGCGCCTGACGCTGGATCTCGGCGGTGAAAAACGCAATGTCTTCTCCGGCATTCGTTCTGCTTACCCGGATCCGCAGGCACTGATTGGTCGTCACACCATTATGGTGGCTAACCTGGCACCACGTAAAATGCGCTTCGGTATCTCCGAAGGCATGGTGATGGCTGCCGGTCCTGGCGGGAAAGATATCTTCCTGCTAAGCCCGGATGCCGGTGCTAAACCGGGTCATCAGGTGAAATAATCCCCCATCAAGGCGCTGCATCGACAGCGCCTTTTCTTTATAAATTCCTAAAGTTGTTTTCTTGCGATTTTGTCTCTCTCTAACCCGCATAAATACTGATAGCATCTGCATTCAACTGGATAAAATTACAGGGATGCAGAATGAGACACTTTATCTTTCAGGACGAAAAATCACATAAATTCTGGGCGGTGGAGCAGCAGGGAAACGAACTGCACATCAACTGGGGTAAAGTCGGCACCAACGGACAAAGCCAGGTAAAAAGTTTTGCGGATGCAGCAGCGGCGGAAAAAGCGGGACTGAAGCTGATTGCGGAGAAGGTGAAGAAGGGATATGTGGAGCAAGCGAAGGATAATTCTTTGCAACCTTCCCAAACGGTAACGGACTCTCTCAAGGTAGCGAACTTATCCACCATTATTCAGGAACAACCCTCTTTCGTAGCAGAAACCCGTGCGGCTGACAAAAATACAGATGCTGTTTTACCGTGGCTGGCGAAAGATATTGCTGTCGTTTTTCCGCCCGAAGTTGTACACACCACGTTAAGTCATCGCCGCTTTCCCGGAGTTCCTGTTCAGCAAGCAGACAAATTGACCCAATTACGTCGCTTAGCCTGTGGCGTGTCGCAACGGGATAACAAAACAGCTACATTTGACTTCAGCGCCTGTACTTTAGAGTGGCAAAACTTCATCGCTCAGGCGATCGATCTGATTAACAGCCCGAAAACGACAAAATTACCATCACCGGTAATGGCTGTACTCGCGGCACTTGAACTGCACTGCACGAGATATAAAGAGCGTGAGGATGTTATGGATCAGATTATTCAGGAAGGCGGTCTGGAATATGCTACTGATGTAATAATACATCTTCAACAAATATCTATTGAATGGGATTATGTCAACAATAATATTGTTTTCCTGTCGTCTGGCATTTCACCTGATTATTTGCAGCAATATTCCAGCTTTGAATTACGCCTACGTAAACATTTATCACTGGCGGAAGAGTCTCTCTGGCAAAAATGTGCACAAAAACTTATTGCCGCAGTTCCACATATTCCAGAATGGCGGCAACCATTAATTGCTTTGTTATTGCCCGAAAAACCAGAAATTGCACATGAAATTGCCCAGCGTCTACTGGGGCAAAAGAAATTACCCTCGCTGGAGTGGCTAAAAATAGTGGCGACTGATGAGCACATTCTTGCCTCATTAGAAAAATATCACGAGCCATATGCCATTTTTGATGATTACTATTGTGGTGCGATATGGTCAGCCACCGTATTACAGGAGCAAGGTGTTGCGGCCCTGCCCCGATTTGCTCCCTATGTCGCAAGTGACTACTGCGCCGATGTGTTGCGTCATATCAATCATCCGTTCGCATTAACACTGCTTATACGTGTAGCCGGGCATACTAAACGCTGTCACGATCGAATGACGAAAGCCTGCGCTGCGTTCCCACACGCAGCACTGGCAGCACTGGCGGAACTTCTAGTGCAAAAAGAAGAGAATAGTTGGCGCATTATGCTAATGACGATGCTTATCTCGCAACCTACACTAGCAGAACAGGTCATTCCCTGGCTTTCGACACCCGCAGTTGCAGTGCTGAAATCATGCCAGCAACAACTGAAACAGCCCTCAAACCATGCCAGTGCCGATCTACTGCCGGCCATAGTAGTCTCCCCACCATGGCTTTCGAAAAAGAAAAAATCGCCGATTCCGGTGCTTGATTTAGCACCGCTCAACCTCGAATCCATATGCACAATAACCGACACAGAAGCTAAAGAGTTTCAAACTCATTGGGACTGGGAACCGCATAAGCCAGGTGAAGGTGCTAAAGATTTCCTTTACTCGCTGGGGTATCGCCGCTGGGATTTTGACACATATAAATATATCGGCGCTTCTGACTCAGCAATTGACGCATGGGAACGTGAGGACTTCGCTACACTCATCCAAATGTTTAAAGCCCACCATGCACCGTATCAGGGGGAGTGGCATCTCAACTCACTTCCCTTTTTACCTATGCAAAAAGCGATTAAGCTATGGGAATTTCTCAGCAAAGAGCCGCATACCGCGATAAAACCAGTCATGCTTTATTTGCGACTGGCAGGTATGAGTGGTTTTCTACACTCGTTTTCACGCTACCCTCAAGAAGGTTTTGCGGTTGCTAATTATTTTGCCGCAACGGAACTGGCACCTGCCGTCGCCCGCGCCTTCAACAAACTCAAAACCCTACGACAAGACGCCCGCACCTGGCTGCTGAAATACCCGCAACACGCCATTACCGGCCTGCTACCTGCGGCACTCGGCAAAGCCGGTGAATCCCAGGATAACGCCCGTGCCGCTTTACGTATGTTGATTGAAAATGGTTATCCGTCATTACTGCAAGAAATCGCCCAGCGTTATAACCAGCCGGAAGTAACCGATGCGGTGAACGCTCTACTTGCGCTCGATCCCTTAGATAATCACCCGACTAAAATCCCGACACTTCCGGCCTTTTATCAGCCATCGCTCTGGACGCGCCCGGTATTAAAAGCAAACGCCCAATCACTGCCAGATAGCGCCCTCTTCCACCTCGGTGAAATGCTCCGCTTCCCTCAGGAAGATACGCTGTATCCGGGGTTATTACAGGTGAAAGACGCCTGTACTGCCGACTCACTGGCTGAGTTTGCCTGGGATCTGTTTACCGCCTGGCAGACCGCTGGCGTGCCGTCGAAAGAGAGCTGGGCGTTCACTGCATTAGGTGTTCTTGGCAACGATGACACCGCCCGCAAACTGACGCCATTAATCCGCGCCTGGCCTGGCGAATCTCAGCATAAACGTGCCACCGTTGGGTTGGATATTCTCGCTGCTATCGGCAGCGATATCGCCCTGATGCAGCTTAACGGCATCGCCCAGAAACTGAAATTCAAAGCCTTACAGGAGCGGGCGAAAGAAAAAATTGCCGACATTGCCGAAAGTCGCGAACTCACAGTGGCAGAACTTGAAGATCGGTTAGCACCGGATCTCGGTCTGGATGATAACGGTTCGCTGCTGCTGGATTTCGGGCCACGGCAGTTCACCGTCAGCTTTGATGAAACCTTAAAACCGTTTGTGCGTGATGCTTCCGGCAGCCGCCTGAAAGACTTGCCTAAACCGAACAAAAGCGATGATGAAACCCAAGCGAACGATGCAGTTAACCGCTACAAACTGTTGAAAAAAGATGCGCGTACCGTTGCCGCCCAGCAGGTAGCAAGGCTGGAATCCGCCATGTGCCTGCGCCGCCGCTGGTCGCCGGAAAACTTTCAGCTCTTCCTGGTTGAGCATCCGCTGGTTCGCCACTTAACCCGCCGTCTGATTTGGGGCGTTTATAGCACCGAAAACGAGCTACTGGCTTGCTTTCGCGTGGCGGAAGATAACAGCTACAGCACCGCAGACGATGATCTTTTCACCCTGCCGGAAGGCGATATCTCTGTTGGCATTCCTCACGTTCTGGAAATATCACCCACGGATGCTGCCGCCTTTGGTCAACTTTTTGCCGACTACGAACTGCTACCGCCGTTCCGCCAGCTCGACCGTAACAGTTACGCCCTGACAGAAGCCGAGCGCAACGCCAGCGAACTGACCCGCTGGGCAGGCAGAAAATGCCCGAGCGGTCGGGTAATGGGGCTGGCGAATAAAGGCTGGATAAAGGGCACCCCGCAGGATGGAGGCTGGATCGGCTGGATGATCAAACCTCTCGGTCGCTGGTCGTTAATCATGGAAATCAATGAAGGATTTGCAGTTGGTATGTCGCCAGCCGAACTCAGTGCCGAGCAACTCTTAAGTAAGCTGTGGCTATGGGAAGGCAAAGCGGAAAGCTATGGCTGGGGGAGCAATTCAACACAGGAAGCGCAGTTCTCCGTACTCGATGCCATCACCGCCAGCGAGCTAATTAACGATATTGAAGCCCTTTTTGAATAAGGAAAGAGCATGGACAAGGAATTACCGTGGCTGGCGGATAACGCGCAACTGGAACTGAAATATAAAAAGGGTAAAACACCACTCAGCCATCGCAATTGGCCGGGTGAACCGGTGCCTGTTATCACTGAAAGCATCATCCAGACACTGGGTGATGAATTGCTACACATTGCTGAGAAGAAAAAAAACATTGTCTGGCGTTATGATAATTTTTCACTGGAGTGGCAGTCCGCCATCACGCAGGCCATCAACTTGATCGGCGAACACAAACCCTCAATCCCGGCCCGGACAATGGCGGCGCTAGCCTGTATCGCGCAAAATGATAGCCAACAGTTACTCGACGAAATCGTCCAACAAGAGGGACTGGAATATGCGACTGAAGTGGTGATTGCACGCCAGTTTATTGTACGGTGTTATGAGAGTGATCCTCTGGTAGTAACATTGCAGTATCAGAAGGAGGACTATGGCTATGGCTATGGCTATGGCTATGGCTATGGTTATCGCTCAGAAACCTATAACGAATTCAATCTCCGACTGCGTAAGCATCTCTCTCTGGCAGAGGAAAGCTGCTGGCAGCGTTGCGCCGACAAACTCATTGCCGCACTGCCAGGACTACCCCAAGTTCGCCGTCCTTTTATTGCACTCATCCTCCCGGAAAAACCAGAAATCGCCAATGAGTTGGTAGGCCTTGAATGCCCGTGGACTCATTTTCATTCTAAGGAGTGGTTAAAAGTTGTTGCTACTGACCACAGGGCAGTGGGAAAACTCGAACGCTACTGGAGCCAGGATATATTTAGCGATCGCGAAGCCAGCTACATGTCGCATGAAAACCACTTCGGCTACGCGGCCTGCGCCGCCCTTTTGCGCGAACAAGGAATTGCAGCCGTTCCACGCCTCGCGATGTATGCCCATAAAGAAGATTGCGGTAGCCTGCTGGTACAAATTAACCATCCGCAGGTCATCCGCACCCTGCTGTTAGTTGCTGATAAAAACAAACCCAGCCTGCAACGTGTGGCTAAATACAGTAAAAACTTCCCCCATGCGACGCTTGCCGCACTGGCAGAGCTTCTGGCGTTAAAAGAACCGCCTGCACGCCCTGGTTATCCAATCATCGAAGACAAAAAGCTGCCTGCACAGCAAAAAGCTCGAGATGAATACTGGCGTACGCTGTTACAAACGCTGATGGCATCGCAGCCACAACTGGCAGAAGAGGTGATGCCGTGGTTAAGTACTCAAGCCCAGGCAGTGCTGAATAGTTATTTATCGGCACCGCCCAAAACGGTTATTGATAGCACCGATAACATCCAAATGCCTGAAATCCTCGTTTCACCACCGTGGCGTAGTAAGAAAAAAATGACAGTTCCACGTCTTGATTTGGCACCGTTCGAATTAACGCCGCAAGTTTACTGGCAACCAGGCGAACGAGAGAGGCTTGCCGCCACTGAGTCTGCCCGTTATTTCAGCACGGAATCTCTTGCGGAACGCATGGAACAAAAAAGTGGACGAGTTGTATTACAGGAGCTGGGTTTTGGAGATGATGTATGGCTGTTTTTGAATTATATACTCCCCGGAAAACTGGATGCTGCACGCAATTCACTCATTGTTCAGTGGCATTACTACCCAGGGCGGGTTGAAGAGATCATGAATGGCTGGAGCTCCCCGGAAGCTCAATTAGCAGAACAGGCGCTTCGCAACGGTCACGTAGAAGTGTTAATTAACATATGGGAAAATGACAGCTACTCACGCTATCGTCGGGAAAAGAGTATCTGGAACCTGTATTTATTGGCGCAGTTGCCGCGTGAGATGGCTTTGACTTTCTGGCTACGTATCAATGAGAAAAAGCATCTGTCTGCGGGTGAGGACTATTTTCTCAGTATCTTCGGATTGGATGCTCTACCAGGTCTGCTGTTGGCTTTTTCACATCGTCCAAAAGAAACATTTCCATTAATTTTAAATTTCGGCGCAACAGAACTGGCCCTGCCCGTTGCCCGCGTCTGGCGACGTTTCGCGGCGCAGCGTGATCTGGCTCGCCAGTGGATTTTACATTGGCCGGAACATACAGCTACTGCACTTATCCCTCTTGTCTTCACCAAATCCAGCGATAATAGCGAAGCTGCATTACTTGCCCTGCGTTTACTTTACGAACAGGGACATGGCGAATTACTGCAAACCGTGGCAAACCGCTGGCAGCATACAGATGTATGGCCTGCCCTGGAGCAATTACTTAAACAGGGTCCAATGGACATTTACCCGGCACGCATTCCCAAAGCCCCTGATTTCTGGCATCCGACAATGTGGTCCAGACCGAGACTTATCACGAATAATCAGCCTGTTACCGATGATGCTCTGGAAATTATCGGCGACATGCTGCGCTTTACCCAGGGCGGACGTTTTTATTGCGGGCTGGAACAACTGAAAACGTTCTGCCAGCCACAAACGCTGGCAGCTTTTGCCTGGGATCTCTTCACCGCGTGGCAACAAGTTGGCGCCCCCGCAAAAGACAACTGGGCATTTCTGGCGTTAAGTCTCTTCGGTGACGAAAGCACGGCTCGGGATCTGACAACACAGATCCTCGCCTGGCCACAGGAAGGCAAATCTGCCCGTGCCGTCAGTGGCCTGAACATACTTACTCAGATGAATAATGATATGGCGCTGATACAGCTGCATCATATATCGCAACGGGCGAAATCCCGCCCCTTACGTGATAACGCGGCGGAATTTCTTCAGGTGGTCGCAGAAAATCGTAGGCTAAGCCAGGAACAGTTAGCGGACAGATTAGTCCCAACACTGGGTCTTGATGATCCGCAGGCGTTGAGTTTTGATTTTGGTCCACGGCAATTTACCGTTCGCTTTGATGAAAACCTTAACCCGGTTATCTTTGATCAGCAAAACGTTCGCCAGAAAAGCGTTCCCCGGTTGCGCGCCGATGACGATCAACTGAAAGCGCCCGAGGCACTGGCCCGACTAAAAGGGCTAAAAAAAGATGCGACTCAGGTGAGCAAAAACCTGCTCCCGCGTCTTGAAACGGCCCTACGCACCACCCGACGCTGGTCGCTGGCAGATTTTCATACTCTGTTTGTTAATCATCCCTTTACCCGCCTGGTTACTCAGCGATTAATATGGGGCGTGTATCCGGCAAATGAACCGCGTCGTTTACTCAACGCCTTTCGTGTGGCCGCAGAGGGGGAGTTCTGCAATGCACAAGATGAGCCCATTGACCTGCCTGCGGATGCTTTGATTGGCATTGCCCACCCGTTAGAAATGACAGCAGAAATGCGCAGTGAATTTGCACAGCTTTTTGCCGATTACGAAATTATGCCGCCTTTTCGCCAGTTGACGAGGCGCACAGTGCTGCTCACGCCTGACGAGTCAGCCAGTAACAGCCTGACTCGCTGGGAAGGTAAATCCGCTACCGTTGGGCAACTTATGGGAATGCGATACAAAGGCTGGGAGTCAGGCTATGAGGACGCATTTGTCTATGACCTGGGCGAGTACCGGCTGGTCCTTAAGTTTTCATCCGGTTTTAACCACTACAATGTTGATAGCAAAGCGCTAATGAGCTTCCGTTCTCTTCATTTATACCGTGACAATAAATCTGTCACTTTTGCCGAACTTGATGTGTTTGATTTGAGTGAAGCGTTAAGCGCACCCGACGTCATTTTCCATTAAACCACAGCGGGCAGTGATGCGACTGCCCGTTATTAACACGACCTGCCACCGGGAAAAGCGATGATCGTGCAAAAAGAGCTGGTCGCTATTTATGATTATGAAGTCCCTGTACCTGAAGATCCGTTTTCCTTCAGACTTGAGATCCATAAATGCTCTGAATTATTTACAGGTTCCATCTACCGGCTGGAGCGATTCCGGCTACATCCAACATTTCATCAACGTGATCGAGAGGATATCGACCCGCTAATAAATGATGCGTTGATTTATATAAGAGATGAGTTTATTGATGAGCGAAAATTACGGGGCGAATCACCAGAAATGGTAATAGCCATTTTTAATCGTGAACTACAGAATATATTCAACCAAGAAATAGAAAAATAGCTTTATTAAAGAGGGAGACGGTATTCCCCCTTAGATGCGTTTCAATTTGCCCGTTACTTCAACAAATCAATCAACCGTAACAGAGCCACTAATAACTCCAGTACGGCAATGAGCACAGTTAACTTTTGTGTCAGCGTGTCCATCCGCTCTCCTTATTAAGGAGCGCAACACCAGCACCTTACCCTTACACTGCCTGTCGATACTGGTTTACGTATGTTGGACCACGATGTTGCACTCCGGATCAGGGCACTACCTGCGGCACCACCCGTCCGGTAGCCATGACTTGAAATGGGTTCGATCCGGCGCAACGTCCCAACAGTCAGGATTATAAATCTCATTATCTTAATTGCAACGGGGTCCACCGATGGTTATAATTCGTTCGTTGGAACACGATGTTGCACAGGCTGCGGCGTTGGGCCTGAAAATAGTAAATAAAAGAACCTGCCTCACCAGCAGGTTTTTTTATTTACTGTGATCTGCTTTCCAGATATTTTCCGCTCAAACAACTAATGCGCCAAACATTTATTGCGCGTAAAATATCGTTTATTTCATTAATACATTTCAGGGATGAATATATGTCACCGCAGAATAATCATCTGCAGCGTCCGCCTGCCGCTGTGTTATACGCCGATGAACTGGCAAAATTAAAACAAAATGATCACGCACCTTGCCCACCCGGTTGGCAGTTAAGTTTGCCTGCGGCCCGTGCTTTTATCCTTGGCGATAGCGCGCAAAATATTAGCCGTAAAGTGGTGATTAGTCCCTCCGCTGTCGAACGTATGTTAGTCACTCTTGCCACCGGGCGCGGTTTGATGTTGGTGGGGGAACCTGGCACCGCAAAATCTCTCCTGTCTGAATTACTGGCAACCGCTATTAGCGGCGATGCCGGGTTAACCATCCAGGGCGGCGCATCTACCACCGAAGATCAAATCAAGTACGGCTGGAACTACGCCCTGCTTATCAACCATGGTCCGTCAACGGAAGCACTGGTCCCTGCCCCGCTTTACCAGGGAATGCGCGACGGCAAAATCGTCCGTTTTGAAGAGATAACGCGTACACCGCTGGAAGTACAAGACTGTCTGTTAGGTATGCTTTCTGACAGGGTGATGACGGTGCCGGAACTCACCGGTGAAGCCAGTCAGCTCTATGCGCGGGAAGGCTTTAATATTATTGCCACTGCCAATACACGCGATCGCGGCGTCAATGAGATGAGTGCCGCGCTAAAGCGTCGCTTCGATTTTGAAACCGTCTTTCCGATTATGGATTTCGCCCAGGAGCTGGAACTGGTCGCCAGTGCTTCGGCGCATTTGCTGGCCCATAGCGGTATTCCGCATAAAGTGCCTGACGCGGTACTGGAGTTACTGGTCCGCACCTTCCGCGATCTGCGTGCCAACGGCGAAAAGAAAACGTCAATGGATACACTAACAGCGATTATGTCCACCGCTGAAGCCGTTAACGTGGCCCATGCTGTGGGTGTCCGCGCCTGGTTTTTAGCGAATCGCGCGGGGGAGCCTGCCGATCTGGTGGACTGCATTGCCGGAACCATCGTCAAAGATAACGAAGAAGATCGCGCACGTCTGCGCCGTTACTTCGAACAACGTGTCGCTACACATAAAGAAGCTCACTGGCAGGCTTATTATCAAGCTCGCCACCGCCTGCCGTGAGGAAAGATGCATGAGCGAGCCGTTAATTGTCGGCATCCGGCATCATAGTCCGGCCTGCGCCCGGCTGGTGAAATCGTTAATCGAAAGCCAGCGGCCACGATACGTGTTGATTGAAGGCCCGGCTGATTTTAATGACCGGGTAGACGAACTGTTGTTAGCCCACCAGCTTCCGGTAGCTATTTACAGTTATTGCCAGTATCAGGACGGTGCAGCCCCCGGGCGTGGTGCCTGGACGCCATTTGCTGAATTTTCGCCGGAGTGGCAGGCGCTACAAGCCGCACGTCGTATTCAGGCACAAACTTACTTCATCGATTTGCCTTGCTGGGCACAAAGTGAAGAAGAGGACGATTCGCCTGATATGCAAGAGGAAAGCCAGGCCTTGCTGCTGCGTGCCACCCGCATGGATAACAGCGACACCCTGTGGGATCACTTGTTCGAAGATGAAAGCCAGCAAACTATATTACCCTCTGCACTGGCGCACTATTTTGCACAACTGCGGGGCGACGCCTCCGGCGATGCACTCAATCGTCAGCGCGAAGCCTTTATGGCCCGCTGGATTGCATGGGCGATGCAGCAAAATAATGGCGACGTATTAGTCGTCTGCGGAGGCTGGCACGCTCCGGCACTGGCAAAAATGTGGCGCGAATGCCCGCAAGAAATTAACACGCCAGAATTGCTCTTACTGGATGATGCCGTTACAGGTTGCTATCTCACGCCCTACAGTGAAAAGCGCCTTGATGTGCTGGCAGGATACCTTTCAGGAATGCCTGCCCCGGTCTGGCAAAACTGGTGCTGGCGGTGGGGCTTGCAGCAGGCAGGTGAACAACTGCTGAAAACGGTTCTTACCCGTTTGCGCCAGCACCACTTGCCTGCTTCAACAGCGGATATGGCTGCCGCTCATCTGCATGCGATGGCACTGGCACAGTTGCGCGGTCATACACTACCGTTACGCACTGACTGGCTGGATGCCATAGCAGGCTCGCTGATTAAAGAAGCCCTGAATGCGCCGTTGCCGTGGAGCTATCGCGGCGTTATTCATCCCGATACCGATCCGATTCTGCTAACGTTGATAGACACATTAGCGGGTGACGGATTCGGTAAACTTGCCCCTTCTACGCCACAACCGCCTCTGCCAAAAGATGTCACCTGCGAACTGGAACGTACCGCAATCTCTCTTCCGGCGGAGCTTACCTTAAATCGCTTTAACCCCAATGGACTAGCGCAAAGTCAGGTGTTACATCGGCTGGCAATACTGGAGATCCCAGGGATTGTACGCCAGCAGGGAAGCACACTGACACTTGCAGGTAACGGTGAAGAACGCTGGAAATTAACCCGCCCGCTTAGCCAACATGCGGCATTAATTGAGGCCGCCTGCTTTGGTGCCACACTCCAGGAAGCCGCACGCCATAAATTAGAAGCCGATATGCTGGACGCGGGTGGAATCGGCAGTATCACCACATGTCTTAGCCAGGCGGCGTTAGCGGGTCTGGCGTCCTTCAGTCAACAATTACTGGAGCAACTTACATTATTAATCGCCCAGGAAAATCAGTTTGCCGAAATGGGCCAGGCGCTGGAAGTGCTATATGCCTTATGGCGGCTGGATGAAATTAGCGGTATGCAAGGCGCGCAGATATTACAAACGACGTTATGCGCGGCTATCGATCGCACGCTGTGGCTGTGTGAATCTAACGGCAGACCGGATGAAAAGGAGTTTCACGCTCACCTGCATAGCTGGCAAGCGCTTTGCCATATCCTGCGCGATCTACATAGCGGCGTTAATTTACCCGGCGTTTCTCTTTCTGCGGCGGTAGCCTTACTGGAGCGACGCAGTCAGGCGATTCATGCCCCGGCGCTGGATCGCGGCGCGGCTCTTGGCGCACTAATGCGTCTGGAACATCCCAACGCCAGTGCCGAAGCGGCGCTGACGATGCTGGCGCAGTTATCCCCGGCACAATCCGGCGAGGCGCTGCACGGTTTGCTGGCGCTGGCCCGCCATCAACTGGCCTGTCAGCCGGCATTTATCGCCGGTTTCAGCAGTCATTTAAATCAACTGAGTGATGCCGATTTTATCAATGCCCTGCCCGATTTACGCGCGGCGATGGCCTGGCTACCACCACGAGAACGCGGGACACTGGCGCATCAGGTGCTTGAGCATTACCAGCTCGCACAGCTTCCCATTTCAGCGCTGCAAATGCCGTTGCATTGTCCACCGCAAGCCATTGCACATCATCAACAACTCGAACAGCAGGCACTGGCATCGCTGCAACACTGGGGAGTTTTCCATGTCTGAACTGAACGATCTTCTGACCACCCGTGAGCTACAACGCTGGCGATTAATTCTTGGCGAAGCGGCAGAAACGACCCTTTGTGGGCTGGATGACAATGCCCGGCAGATAGACCACGCGCTGGAGTGGCTGTACGGGCGCGATCCTGAACGGCTCCAGCGTGGTGAACGCTCTGGTGGATTAGGTGGCTCAAATCTCACCCCCCCTGAGTGGATCAACAGTATTCACACGCTGTTTCCGCAACAGGTGATTGAGCGACTGGAAAGCGATGCCGTACTGCGCTACGGCATTGAAGATGTGGTGACGAATCTCGACGTGCTGGAACGTATGCAGCCTTCGGAAAGCCTGCTACGCGCCGTTTTGCACACCAAACATCTGATGAATCCCGAAGTGCTGGCTGCCGCCCGCCGGATAGTGCACCAGGTTGTTGAAGAAATTATGGCTCGACTGGCAAAGGAAGTTCGTCAGGCTTTTTCTGGAGTACGCGATCGCCGTCGCCGCTCATTTATTTCACTGGTGCGAAACTTTGATTTCAAAAGTACTCTGCGCGCCAACCTGCAACACTGGCACCCGCAACACGGCAAGTTGTATATCGAATCCCCCCGCTTTAACAGCCGCATTAAACGCCAAAGCGAACAATGGCAACTGGTCTTACTGGTTGATCAAAGCGGATCGATGGTTGACTCGGTGATCCACTCTGCGGTGATGGCGGCCTGTTTATGGCAGTTACCCGGCATTCGTACCCATCTGGTGGCGTTTGACACCAGCGTCGTTGATCTCACGGCAGACGTTGCTGATCCGGTAGAGTTATTAATGAAAGTACAACTGGGCGGCGGGACCAATATCGCCAGTGCCGTGGAGTATGGTCGGCAACTTATTGAACAACCAGCAAAAAGCGTCATTATCCTCGTGAGCGATTTCTATGAAGGGGGTTCATCATCATTGCTGACGCATCAGGTGAAAAAGTGTGTCCAGAGCGGCGTCAAAGTGCTGGGACTGGCGGCGCTCGATAGCACCGCAACACCTTGCTATGACCGCGATATGGCCCAGGCGCTGGTTAATGTCGGCGCACAAATAGCTGCCATGACACCGGGCGAACTGGCGGCCTGGCTTGCGGAGAATCTTCAGTCATGAATTCACTACGTCCGGAATTATTAGAACTGACGCCGCAGGCCCTGACGGCGTTAAGCAATGCCGGTTTTGTTAAACGCAGTCTTAAGGAACTGGAAAATGGCAACGTCCCGGAAATCAGCCATAAGAACGGCGCTTTAATCGCCACCTTCAGTGACGGTGTCCGTACCCAGCTGGCGAACGGTCAGGCACTGAAAGAGGCTCAATGCAGCTGCGGGGCCAGCGGCATGTGCCGCCATCGCGTGATGCTGGTTTTAAGTTATCAGCGACTTTGCGCCACCACCCAGCCTACGGAAAAAGAAGAAGAGTGGGATCCGGCAATCTGGCTAGAAGAACTGGCTACCCTTCCCGATGCCACCCGCAAACGCGCGCAGGCGCTGGTCGCTAAAGGCATCACCATTGAGTTGTTCTGTACGCCGGGCGAAATTCCCTCTGCCCGCTTACCGATGAGCGATGTACGTTTTTATTCCCGCAGCAGCATTCGTTTCGCACGCTGTGATTGTATTGAAGGAACACTTTGCGAACATGTTGTGCTGGCAGTACAGGCCTTTGTCCAGGCCAAAGCGCAGCAAGCAGAATTTAACCATTTAATCTGGCAGATGCGCAGCGAACACGTCACATCATCTGACGATCCGTTTGCCAGCGAAGAGGGCAACGCGTGTCGTCAATATGTTCAGCAACTAAGCCAGGCATTATGGCTGAGCGGCATCAGCCAGCCGCTTATTCATTACGAGGCCGCTTTCAGCCGCGCGCAGCAAGCGGCGGAACGCTGCAACTGGCGATGGGTGAGTGAATCGCTACGGCAATTGCGCGCCAGCGTTGATGCCTTCCACGCCCGCGCCAGCCACTACCATGCCGGAGAATGCTTACGTCAGCTTGCGGCATTAAACAGTCGATTAAATTGCGCACAAGAGATGGCGCGGCGCGACAGTGTTGGTGAAGTTCCTCCTGTGCCGTGGCGCACGGTCGTTGGCGCTGGCATTGCCGGAGAAGCAAAGCTTGATCATCTGCGGCTGGTGTCTTTAGGTATGCGTTGCTGGCAGGATATTGAGCAGTATGGTTTACGCATCTGGTTCACCGATCCCGACACCGGCAGTATTTTGCATCTTTCGCGTAGTTGGCCGAGAAGCGAACAGGAAAATTCACCGGCAGCGACGCGTCGGCTGTTTAGTTTTCTGGCTGGCGCACTGGCAGGTGGGCAAATTGTTTCACAAGCAGCAAAACGCAGTGCCGATGGCGAACTGCTATTAGCTACCCGCAACCGCTTGAGTAGTGTTGTGCCGCTGTCGCCAGACGCCTGGCAAATGTTGAGCGCGCCATTGCGCCAGCCGGGCATTGTGGCTTTGCGTGAATATTTACGCCAGCGTCCCCCCGCCTGCATACGACCACTCAACCAGGTCGATAACTTATTTATTCTGCCAGTCGCTGAGTGTATTTCACTCAGTTGGGATAGCAGCCGCCAGACACTGGATGCGCAGGTAATCAGCGGCGAAGGTGAAGATAACGTGCTGACATTATCCCTACCAGCCTCTGCCTGTTCGCCCTTTGCTGTTGAACGCATGGCGGCGCTTTTGCAACAAACAGACGACCCCGTGAGTCTGGTTTCTGGCTTTGTCAGCTTTGTAGAGGGGCAATTGACACTGGAACCACGGGTGATGATGACAAAAACCCGCGCCTGGGCGCTGGACGCAGAAACTGCGCCTGTAGCACCGCTACCTTCTGCCAGCGTTTTGCCTGTGCCGTCTACCGCTCATCAGTTGCTGATGCGCTGCCAGGCGTTACTTATTCAACTGCTCCATAACGGCTGGCGCTATCAGGAACAGAGTGCTATTGGTCAGGCAGAGTTGCTGGCGAATGACCTCACCGCGGTGGGTTTTTATCGGCTGGCACATGTGTTGGGACAATTTCGTAATACAGAAAGCGAGGCACGGGTAGAAGCAATGAATAACGGTGTTTTGCTTTGCGAACAATTATTCCCCATGCTTCAGCAACAAGGATGAAATAGTGCTTTTTATTAAGAGTTCTACTCCTGTTCCGGACTGCTCACGCCACAGTATTAGGCATATCCTATATAGCCCCTGGTGAGAGTCACCAGTTCCTTGATTAAATAAAATGGAGTTTTACATGAAGGCTTTCAATAAGCTGTTTTCCCTTGTTGTTGCATCTGTTCTGGTTTTCTCTCTTGCTGGCTGCGGTGACAAAGAAGAATCAAAGAAATTCAGCGCCAATCTGAACGGCACTGAAATTGCCATTACCTATGTCTACAAAGGTGACAAGGTGCTTAAGCAATCTTCTGAAACCAAAATTCAATTTGCCTCCATTGGTGCAACCACCAAAGAAGATGCCGCCAGGACACTTGAGCCGTTAAGCGCCAAATACAAAAACATCGCGGGTGTTGAAGAAAAATTAACCTATACCGATACCTACGCGCAGGAAAACGTGACTATTGATATGGAAAAAGTGGATTTTAAAGCCCTGCAGGGTATTTCAGGAATCAACGTTTCTGCTGAAGATGCCAAAAAAGGTATCACTATGGCGCAAATGGAACTGGTGATGAAAGCCGCTGGTTTTAAAGAAGTGAAATAATCTGTCGGCGGCCATGTTTCGCATGGCCGCCATACCCGTCTTAGCTTTTCTTCACATGCTGGCGCGCTGCCAGTCCACGCAGAAAATAACGTAAAAATTGATCGCCGCATTCGCGGAAGTTTTTATGATCCGGTGCACGCATCATCGCCGTAATTTCCGGCATCGAAACGCGGAACTGCTGTTCGGTGAGGATTGCCAGAATGTCATCGGTTTTAAGCGAAAACGCGATGCGTAATTTTTTCAGCACGATGTTGTTATTAATGCGACGTTCCGGCTCCAGTGCCGGAGCAGACTCATCCTTGCCGCGTTTTTCATAAATCAGGCCATTGAGGAATGACGACAAAACAATGTCCGGACAACTCTGAAAACCCTCTTCGTCTTCTTTACGTAGCCAGACGGCGATCTGTTCCGCGGTGGCTTCGACATTACCCAGCGCCAGAATACGCACCAGGTCATTATTATTGGCTTTCAAAATGTAGCGCACGCTGCGCAGAATATCGTTACTTAGCATGAGGCCTTCAGGTGTTGATGAGGCAAAAAGCCATTTTAGCAGTCTTTTACAGGCCAATCGCCTCTTTTAAGCTTTTCAGATAACGGCGGCTGACCGGCACGGTTAAGCCATTACGCAAAATCAACTCGGCCTGGCCGTTATCTTCCAGACGAATCTCCTGTAAATGCGCGAGGTTAACCAGATACTGACGATGGCAGCGCAGTAATGGTGTACGACTTTCCAGGGTACGTAATGTCAGTTCGGTAAAGCCCTCTTTCCCTTCGTGACTGGTAACGTAGACACCGCTCATCCGACTGCTGACAAATGCCACATCTTTCATTTGCAGCAAATAAATCCGACTATGCCCCGTACAAGGGATAAATTTCAGCGCCTGTTGATTTTCCGGTAACAGCGAAACATCCTGCTTGCTGCGCTCCTGACGCAATCGCGCCAGCGTTTTCTCCAGTCGCACTTCATCAATTGGCTTCAGCAGATAATCAAAGGCATGTTCTTCAAAGGCTTTAATGGCGTATTCGTCAAACGCGGTGAGAAAAACAATATACGGGCGATGTTCCGGGTCGAGCATCCCCACCATTTCCAGACCACTGATGCGCGGCATCTGGATATCGAGAAACAGCACATCCGGGCGCAGTTTATGCACCGCGCCGATCCCTTCTACGGCGTTTGAACACTCTCCAACGATTTCAATATCGCTCTGCTCCTGCAAAAATACGCGCAGGTTCTCCCGTGCTAACGGTTCATCATCGACAATTAAGACTTTAATCATGCCTCGTCCCTCCATGGTAGTCGTAACGTTATTCGGGTGTAACTATCAGGCTCACAGGCGACGCTTATCCCATAGTCATCGCCAAACCGTTCACGTAAACGCTTATCCACCAGATTCATCCCCAGCCCACTGGCATTGGTTACCGGTTGATACAAACCTGCATTGTCTTCGATCTCCAGCATCAAATGTTGCCCCTCACGTCGGGCGCTGATTGCCACTCGCCCTGTATCCAGCAGTTGTGATGTCCCATGTTTAATGGCGTTTTCCACTATCGGTTGCAGGGTAAACGCGGGCAATTGCTGCTGGGATAATTCTTGCGGAATAGCAATGTTGACCTGCAACCGCGACTGGAAGCGCGCCTTTTCAATTTGCAGATAAGCGTTCACATGTTCAATTTCGTCGGCGAGAGTAACAAACTCCGAAGGCCGCTTTAAGTTTTTGCGGAAAAAAGTGGAAAGATACTGCACCAGCTGGCTGGCCTGTTCGCTGTCGCGGCGGATCACCGCTTTAATGGTGTTAAGCGCATTAAACAAAAAATGGGGATTCACCTGGGCGTGAAGCAGTTTGATCTCTGACTGGGTGAGCATCGCTTTTTGCCGCTCATATTGCCCGGCGAGGATCTGCGCCGAAAGCAGTTGCGCAATCCCCTCGCCCAGCGTGCGGTTGATTGAACTGAATAAACGGTTTTTGGCTTCATACAATTTGATGGTACCCATCACTCGCTGATTTTCACCACGCAACGGAATGACCAGCGTCGACCCCAGTTTGCATTGCGGATGCAAAGAGCAACGGTAAGGCACTTCGTTGCCATCAGCGTAGACCACTTCACCGGTTTCAATCGCTTTTAAGGTATAAGTTGAAGAAATCGGTTTGCCGGGTAAATGGTGGTCGTCACCAATTCCGGTAAAGGCCAGCAATTTCTCTCGATCGGTAATCGCGACTGCACCAATATCCAGCTCCTGATACAGCACCTGTGCCACTTTCATGCTGTTCTCTTCGTTAAACCCCTGGCGCAAAATGCCTTCCGTCGAGGCCGCCACTTTCAGCGCAGTGGCAGAAAAAGCCGAAGTGTATTTTTCAAACATCGCGCGTTTATCGAGCAATATACGCATAAACAGTGCCGCGCCGACGGTATTGGTGACCATCATTGGCGCAGCAATATTACTCACCAGACGCACCGCATCTTCATAAGGTCGGGCGATCGCCAGGATGATCAACATTTGCACCATTTCAGCGACGAACGTGACGGCACCGGCGGTAATGGGGTTAAAGACTTTATCAGTGCGCCCGCGACGGATCAGGATGCTGTGTACCAGGCCGCCGAGCAATCCTTCAACGATGGTCGAGATCATGCAACTTAGCGCGGTCATGCCCCCCATCGAATATCGATGTAACCCGCCGGTCAGACCAACCAGCCCACCGACGACCGGACCGCCGAGTAAGCCGCCCATTACCGCGCCTATCGCACGGGTATTGGCAATAGAATCGTCAATGTGCAACCCAAACCAGGTGCCCATGATGCAGAAGATGGAAAAGACGATGTAGCAGAGAAATTTATGCGGCAGACGAACCGTGACCTGCATTAGCGGTATGAATAATGGCGTTTTACTCATTAACCACGCAATGACTAAAAAAACGCACATCTGCTGAAGCAGCAGCAACACCAGATTAAAATCGTACATACCCGCAAACCACACTTCCCTTTAAAACGCGTAACATACATTGCTTGCGTTTAACTTTCTTTGAACTCTTGCAGAAAAATGAGAATTCGTGAGTACGATCACTCAAAATCGCCTGGCAAAAATAAAATCACCCTATAGATGCACAAAAAACGGGCAAAACTACCTGGTTCGCAAAACTGCGTCTAAAGTTAAACCGGGACCTCGCGAGCAAGGGTGAGACGATGGCGCTTTACACAATTGGTGAAGTGGCGTTGCTTTGTGATATTAACCCTGTCACGTTACGCGCGTGGCAGAGGCGTTACGGATTGCTGAAACCGCAACGGACAGACGGCGGTCATCGGCTGTTCAACGATGCCGATATTGACCGGATCCGCGAGATCAAACGCTGGATCGACAACGGCGTGCAGGTCAGCAAAGTAAAAATGCTGCTCAGTAATGAAAATGTTGATGTGCAGAACGGCTGGCGCGATCAGCAAGAAACATTACTGACTTACCTGCAAAGCGGCAATCTGCATAGCCTGCGAACGTGGATCAAAGAGCGCGGTCAGGATTACCCCGCCCAGACACTCACCACACATCTGTTTATTCCTCTGCGCCGACGACTTCAGTGTCAACAACCGACTCTCCAGGCGCTGCTAGCGATCCTCGACGGCGTACTGATCAACTACATCGCCATCTGTCTGGCTTCGGCACGTAAAAAACAGGGTAAAGATGCGCTGGTGGTTGGCTGGAATATTCACGATACCACCCGTCTGTGGCTGGAGGGCTGGATTGCCAGTCAACAAGGATGGCGCATTGATGTCCTCGCCCACTCGCTCAATCAACTACGCCCTGAACTGTTCGAAGGCCGTACATTGCTGGTGTGGTGCGGTGAAAATCGAACCTCCGCCCAACAGCAGCAACTCACCAGTTGGCAGGAACAAGGCCATGATATTTTCCCACTCGGCATTTAATGATTCGTTAACAAATGCGCTTTACTGTACAATCCTTTCGTTAACATAAGGAGTGCATTATGCGCATAGCTAAAATTGGGGTCATCGCCCTGTTCCTGTTTATGGCGTTAGGCGGAATTGGTGGCGTCATGCTCGCAGGTTATACCTTTATTTTGCGTGCTGGCTGAACGCCTGCACCAGCCTTTCAAACAGGCGGTCTGCGATGATCGCCGCCAGTGCCACCAGTAACGCCCCCTGGATCACATACGCGGTATTAAATCCGCTAAGCCCGATGATGATCGGCATACCCAGCGTGCTGGCCCCTACCGTTGAGGCGATCGTCGCCGTACCAATGTTGATAATCACCGAAGTTCGCACGCCCGCCAGAATCACCGGAGCCGCCAGCGGTAGCTCGACCTTACGCAGTCGCTGACCACGACTCATTCCCATACCTTTCGCAACTTCTGTCACGCTGGCATCAATCGCTCCCAGCCCGGCAAGTGTCGCCTGCAGGACGGGCAGCACGCCGTAAAGGATCAAGGCGATAATCGCGGGTTGCAGACCAAAGCCGATCACCGGAACGGCAATCGCCAGCACCGCGACGGGCGGAAAAGTCTGCCCAACGGCGGCAATAGTTTCCACCAGTGGGCGAAATTCCGCGCCCCACGGGCGAGTAACAATAATTCCTGCACCAGTGCCAATGATCACCGCAAACAAACTCGAAATTCCCACCAGCCAGAAATGAGCCAGTGCCAGAGCTGCAAAACTTTCTTGCTGATAAACGGGGCGTGGCAGTTGTGGGAACAAGGCAGCAAACAGCGGCTGGCTGTAAGGCAGCCAGAAAATCAGTGCCACAAACAAAGCAATGAGCCAGAACAGCGGATCGCGCAACATCTTCATACGCTTACGCCTCCACCAGCAGATCCTGAAAATGCAGCGTGCCGCAAGGCTCGCCCTGTGTGTTCACCACCGGCAGCACTTCACATCCCCGCGCGACAAACAGGGAGAGCGCATCGCGTAGCGTCATCTCTTCTGCCAGCGCCTCACCTTCTGCCCGTTCTTCGCGACGCACGTAATCCGCCACACTACGTAACGAAAGCAGGCGCACACCCAGTTCACTACGTCCAAAAAACTGGCGAACAAAATCATTCGCCGGACGAGTCAGCATCGTCAGCGGATTGCCCTGCTGCACCACTTCACCGTGATCCATCAATACCAGATGTTCTGCCAGCCGTAGCGCCTCATCAATATCATGAGTGACCAGCACAATAGTGCGCCCCAGCAAACGGTGAATGCGCGTCATCTCTTGTTGCAACGCGCCGCGCGTTACCGGGTCCAGTGCGCCAAAAGGTTCATCCATCAGTAAGACTTGCGGATCGGCAGCCAGTGCGCGCGCCACTCCCACACGTTGCTGCTGACCACCGGAAAGCTGATGCGGATAACGCTCACGTAAATTTGACTCCAGCCCCAGTAGCGCCATTAATTCGTCGATACGATCGTCAATCCGCGCCCGCGACCATTTTTGTAATTGCGGCACGGTAGCGATGTTTTGCGCCACGCTCCAGTGGGGGAACAGGCCAATAGATTGAATGGCATAGCCCATCCGGCGGCGCAACTCCAGTACTGGCAGCGAGCGAATTTCTTCTCCGGCAAAGCGGATCACGCCGCTGTCATGCTCCACCAGGCGGTTAATCATTTTCAGGGTGGTGGATTTGCCGGAGCCAGATGTGCCAATCAGCACCGAAAAACTCCCTTCCTGAAAATTGAGATTGAGATCGTTAACGGCTTTTTGTGCGCCGAACAGTTTGCTGACATGGCTAAATTCAATCATTACGTTTCACCTTCAGCAGTGCGATAAGCAAATCGAACAGCGCGTCGGTAAGCACCGCCAGAACAATTACCGGGATCACCCCCAGCAACACTAAATCAATGGCGCTGCTTAGCAGCCCCTGGAAAACCAGCGCACCAAAACCGCCTGCGCCGATTAACGCCGCAATCACCGCCATGCCTACAGTTTGCACCATCACCACCCGCAGGCTGCGCAAAAATACCGGTAACGCCAGCGGTAACTGAACATGCAGGAATCGCTGCGCCCCGCTCATCCCCATCGCTCTGGCGCTCTCCAGCACATCGCGCGGGATCTGGTTCAAGCCGACTACCACGCCGCGCACCAGCGGCAGCAAGGCATAGAGCACCAGCGCAATCAGTGCGGGTGTCATTCCGGTTCCTGCTATGCCCAGCTTACCCAGCCACGGAAAGGCCGTAACCAGCGCGGCAAGCGGCGCAATCAACAGGCCAAAGAGCGCCACCGAAGGCACGGTCTGAATGACATTGAGTAGCGAAAAAATCGCCCCCTGCCGCGCGGTGGAAAAGTAGCACCAGATGCCCAACGGCACACCAATCACTAACGCAGGCAGCACCGCACCAAACAGCAACGTCAGATGTTGCGCCAGCGCGTCATCAAACACATCCTGACGGTTGGCGTATTCTTTCATTAGCGAGAGATCGTTAAGCGCGCCGGAATACAGCAACCACAGCGGAATGATGGCAATCTGCATATGCAACAACCAGCGCCACAGCGGATGCGTGGAGATTCGTCGGATGGCATCGCTACAGGCAAGCAATGCCAGCGCCGCAGCCAGCCAGAAACCACTGCCGAGGCTGGTACGCGCCAGCGCACTGCCATTTTGCGCCAGTTGTGTCGCCGCCTTTCCAGCTCCCCACACCAGCAATACGAAGACGAATTGCGCCAGAATGAGTGCAAAAATGCTGCCTTTTCTACCGGGAATAAAACAGGCTGTCAGCCAGGCGCAACATACGCCCACCAGCATCCAGATCGTTTGCGGCCACAACTGCCAGAGATGACGCCCCTCACCAGAGACTAAACGATTAGGCGCGTAACTGATAAACGGCAGCGCCGCTGCGATTGCCGTCAGCAACAGCAGCAGCGCCAGAACAGGATTAATACGTAAATAAGTCACGGGAAATTACTTCGTCCACCCTTTTTGTTTCAGGTAGTCGGCAGCCACTTTTTTGGCATCCAGTCCTTCAACGGCAATGCTGGCATTCAGTTGCTGTAATGTTTTTTCATCGAGGCTGGCGAAGACTGGCTGTAGCCACTGTGCCATTTGCGGATACTCTTTCAACACCGACTCTCGCACCACTGGTGCAGGCGCGTAGATAGGCTGAACGCCTTGCGGATCGCTTAAGGTTTGCAGCCCCAGCGCCGCGACCGGACCGTCAGTGCCGTAAGCCATTGCGGCATTAACGCCGGATGTTTGCTGGGCAGCGGCCTTGATCGTCACCGCCGTGTCGCCACCAGCCAGTGACAGCAACTGATCCTGACCGAGCTTAAAGCCATAGGCTTTTTCAAAGGCGGGTAACGCATCGGCGCGTTCGATAAACTCTGCTGAGGCAGCCAGTTTGAAGGTGCCGCCCTCTTGCAGATAACGACTCAGGTCAGCAAGCGAAGTGAGTTTGTTTTTCTCTGCCACATCCTGACGCACGGCGATGGTCCAGGTGTTATTTGCAGGCGCAGGCGTCAGCCAGATTAACTTGTTTTGCTCTGCATCGAGCTTTTTGACTTTCTCGTAGCCTTGCCCGGCATTTTTCCACGCCGTATCGTTTTCATCTTTAAAGAAAAACGCGCCATTGCCAGTATATTCCGGATAGATATCCAGCTCACCAGAAGTGATCGCCCCGCGCACTACGGGAGTCGTTCCCAATTGCACTTTATTTACCGTAGGAACGCCGTGACTTTCCAGCACCTGCAAAATGATATTGCCGAGCAGCGCGCCTTCGGTATCGATTTTTGAACCGACTTTAACGGGGGAAGCCGCGTGCAGCGGCAGGCTCACGGCTGCCAACAAAACCAGTGAACCTGCCCAGACCTTTGAGAGTGGCATGATGCTTTCCTCATTCTTTTACTGTTGTTTTCAGCGAATTAAGAGAAAAGCATAGTTGATAATGACAGGGTTAGCCTGAGCGGACGGATTCAGTTGCAGAATCAGATAAATACTTAAGAGGCATATTCGGTCCGGCGTTTCCTGCCGGATGCGGCGCGAGCGCCTTATCCGGCCTACAAAGGGCGAAAATTCAGCAAGTTAAGATATGAACATCAGGCAAAGGGCGCAAACGTCGCGCCCTTGCTAAAGCATTACAGCAACTCAAACTCGCCTTTCTTAACGCGTGCGGAATCAGTGCCGATAAAGACATTGAACTTGCCAGGCTCGGCGTCATATTTCATCTGTTGATTCCAGAACTTCAGCGCCTCGATATCAATCGGGAAGCTGACGGTCTGGGTTTCGCCCGGTTTCAGGGTGATTTTCTCAAAGCCTTTCAGCTGTTTTACCGGGCGACTCATGGAAGCCGTCACATCCTGCAGGTACATCTGAACTACCGTCGCCCCTTCGCGCTTACCGGTGTTCGTCACCTGCACGCTGGCGGTCACTTTGCCGTCACGCTTCATGGTCGGCGCAGAAAGTTTCACATCAGAGACGGTGAAAGTGGTATAGCTCAGACCATAGCCGAACGGATAAAGCGCCCCGTTAGCTTCATCAAAATAACGCGAAGTGTATTTGTTCGGCTTGTCGGCATTATACGGGCGACCGGTATTCAGATGACTGTAGTACACCGGGATCTGCCCGACAGAACGCGGGAAGGACATCGGCAGCTTGCCGGACGGGTTGTAATCGCCAAACAATACATCGGCAATTGCATTACCGCCTTCAGTCCCCGCAAACCAGGTTTCCAGAATCGCATCCGCCTGCTGATCTTCTTTCACCAGCGCCAGCGGACGCCCGTTCATCAGCACCAGCACCAGCGGTTTACCGGTGGCTTTCAGCGCCGCAATCAAGTCACGTTGGCTTTGCGGAATAGTGATATCGGTACGGCTGGAGGCCTCGTGCGCCATCCCCTGAGCTTCACCGACCACAGCCACCACCACATCAGATTGCTTCGCGGTTTGCACCGCTTCATCAATCATCTCTTGCGGCGAGCGCGGGTCGACTTTGACCGCCTCTTCATACTGATTCAGGAAATCGATAATGCCTTTGTCACTGGTGACGTTCGCCCCTTTGGCGTACAGCACTTTACCGTTTTCACCGACGGCGTTTTTAATCCCTGTTAGCACAGTAACAGATTGATCGGCGACACCTGCTGCCGACCAGCTTCCCATCACGTCACGCTTGCTGTCTGCCAGCGGGCCAACCACCGCAATGGTGGCTGATTTTTTCAGCGGTAACGTTTCGAGACGGTTTTTCAGCAACACCAGGCTTTCGCGTGCCACTTCACGCGCTTCTTTGCGGTGCAGGCGGTTTTCGGCATTGGTATCCACCGGGTCAGACTCTTTCGGACCGAGATGGCTGTACGGGTCGTTAAACAACCCCATATCATATTTAACGTTCAGTACATGACGGGCAGCGTCATCCAGCTCTTCCATCGTCACTTTGCCGGATTTGATCAACCCAGGCAGATACTTCGAGTAATACTCGTCGCTCATACTCATGTTGATGCCGGATTTCAGCGCCACGCGCACCGCATCTTCCGGGTCTGCCGCCGTGCCATGTTTAATCAGCTCTTTGATTGCGCCGTGATCGGAAACGGTGATGCCTTTAAAGCCCCACTGGTCGCGCAGAACATCTTTCAGCAGCCAGGAGTCGGAGGTGGCTGGCGTACCGTTCAGCGAGTTCAGCGCCACCATCACCGCGCCGCTGCCTGCGTCCAGCCCCGCTTTGTACGGCGGCATATAATCATTAAACAGGCGCTGCGGACTCATATCGACGGTGTTGTACTCTTTACCGCCTTCTACCGCGCCGTATGCGGCAAAGTGTTTGACGCTGGTCATCACCGAGTAGCGATCTGCCGGGCTTTTACCCTGCATCGCTTCCACCATGGTTTTGCCCATTATTGAGGTGAGATACGTATCTTCGCCAAAACCTTCGGAAGCACGTCCCCAGCGCGGATCGCGCGAGACATCGACCATCGGTGCCCAGGTCATATTCAGGCCATCATCTGCCGCTTCATAAGCAGAGACACGCCCGACTGTTTTCACCGCATCGAGGTTAAAAGACGAGGCCAGACCGAGGCTAATCGGGAACACCGTGCGCTGACCGTGCAGCACGTCGTAAGCAAAGAAAAGAGGAATTTTCAGGCGGCTTAATTCCATCACCTGATCCTGCATGGCGCGGATATCCTGACGGGTTACGGTGTTGAAAATCGCCCCAACCTGCCCGTCTTTGATCATCTCGCGGATCGCCTCTTTCGGATTATCCGGGCCGACGCTGATTAAACGCAGCTGACCAATTTTCTCATCAACTGTCATTTTCTTAAGCAGTTCGGTGACGAACGCATCCCGCGCTTCGGGCGTTAATGGATGGTTGCCGAATAAATCATCCGCCAGTGCTGGCTGCAGGGCCAGACTCACCGCGATTCCTACTGAACATAGCCATTTCATATGGATTTTTCTTCCTCTGTTGCCCGACGAGGCAGCGAAAATGGTGCAAAAACCGTAGTTTGCCATAAGCATGATGGAGAGAGAAAAAGAATGCTCAGTTTATTGTCTGAATTTTCAAAATATTCACTCGCTGAATTGTCATACAAGGCGCTATTCTAGTTTGTGATATTTTTTCGCCACCACAAGGAGTGGAAAATGTCTTCCATGACAACAACTGATAATAAAGCCTTTTTGAATGAACTTGCCCGTCTGGTCGGTCATTCACACCTGCTCACCGATCCCGCAAAAACGGCCCGCTATCGCAAGGGCTTCCGTTCTGGTCAGGGCGACGCGCTGGCTGTCGTTTTCCCTGGCTCACTACTGGAATTGTGGCGGGTGCTGAAAGCCTGCGTCACCGCCGACAAAATTATTCTGATGCAGGCCGCCAATACAGGTCTGACCGAAGGCTCGACGCCAAACGGTAACGACTATGATCGCGATATCGTGATCATCAGCACCCTGCGTCTCGATAAGTTGCACGTTCTCGGCAAGGGCGAACAAGTGCTGGCCTATCCGGGCACCACGCTTTATTCGCTGGAAAAAGCACTCAAACCGCTGGGACGCGAACCGCACTCGGTGATTGGATCATCGTGTATAGGCGCATCGGTCATCGGCGGTATTTGTAACAACTCCGGCGGCTCGCTGGTGCAGCGTGGCCCGGCGTATACCGAAATGTCGTTATTCGCGCGTATAAATGAAGACGGCAAACTGACGCTGGTGAACCATCTCGGGATTGATCTGGGCGAAACGCCGGAGCAGATCCTTAGCAAGCTGGATGACGATCGCATCAAAGATGACGATGTGCGTCACGATGGTCGTCACGCCCACGATTATGACTATGTCCACCGCGTTCGTGATATTGAAGCCAACACGCCCGCACGTTATAACGCCGATCCGGATCGGTTATTTGAATCTTCTGGTTGCGCAGGTAAGCTGGCCGTCTTTGCGGTACGTCTTGATACCTTCGAAGCGGAAAAAAATCAGCAGGTGTTTTATATCGGCACCAACCAGCCGGAAGTGCTGACCGAAATCCGCCGTCATATTCTGGCTAATTTCGAAAATCTGCCGGTTGCCGGGGAATATATGCACCGGGATATCTACGATATTGCGGAAAAATACGGCAAAGACACCTTCCTGATGATTGATAAGTTAGGCACCGACAAGATGCCATTCTTCTTTAATCTCAAGGGGCGCACCGATGCGATGCTGGAGAAAGTGAAATTCTTCCGTCCCCATTTTACCGACCGTGCGATGCAAAAATTCGGTCACCTGTTCCCCAGCCATTTACCGCCGCGCATGAAAAACTGGCGCGATAAATACGAACATCATCTGCTGTTAAAAATGGCGGGCGATGGCGTCGGTGAAGCCAAATCGTGGCTGGTGGATTATTTCAAACAGGCCGAAGGCGATTTCTTTGTCTGTACGCCGGAGGAAGGTAGCAAAGCGTTTTTACACCGTTTCGCCGCTGCGGGCGCAGCAATTCGTTATCAGGCGGTGCATTCCGATGAAGTCGAAGACATTCTGGCACTGGATATCGCTCTGCGGCGTAACGACACCGAGTGGTATGAGCATTTACCGCCGGAGATCGACAACCAACTGGTGCACAAGCTCTATTACGGCCATTTTATGTGCTATGTCTTCCATCAGGATTACATCGTTAAAAAAGGCGTGGATGTGCATGCGTTGAAAGAACAGATGCTGGAACTGCTGCAGCAGCGTGGCGCGCAATACCCTGCCGAGCATAACGTCGGTCATTTGTATAAAGCACCGGAGACGTTGCAGAAGTTCTATCGCGAGAACGATCCGACCAACAGTATGAATCCGGGGATCGGTAAAACCAGTAAGCGGAAAAACTGGCAGGAAGTGGAGTAAAAATTACGGATGGCAGAGTATCGCCATCCGTACTTCACTTAATCGTTCTGCGCCGTCTGCCCCGCCGCCGCCATCTGGGCGGCTTTTTGTTTTTTATAGCTCAACGCTGCTGCCGGAACAGGCATCACTTTACCGGTCTCAATCCAGGTACGCAGGCGGCTGGCATCGGCAAAATGGGTATATTTGCCAAACGCGTCCATTACTACCAGCGCCACCGGTTTATTATTGATAACCGTACGCATCACCAGACAATGGCCCGCCGCATTGGTAAAGCCGGTTTTGGTTAACTGAATATTCCAGTTATCGCGATACACCAGATGGTTAGTATTGCGGAACGGCAGCGTATACGTCGGGTTAGAGAAGGTTGCCATATCTTCCCGGGTGGTACTTAACTGCCCGATCAACGGATATTGTTTGCTGGCAATGAGCAGTTTGGTTAAGTCACGGGCAGTTGAAACGTTATGCACCGACAATCCGGTAGGTTCAACAAAGCGCGTGTTGTTCATTCCGAGCGATTTCGCTTTCGCATTCATTGCCTTAATAAAGGCTTTGTAACCACCGGGATAATGGTGCGCAAGGCTTGCCGCCGCGCGGTTTTCTGAAGACATCAGCGCCAGCAACAGCATATCTTTACGGCTGATTTCGCTGTTCAGTCGTACGCGCGAATAGACCCCTTTCATCTCCGGCGTCTGGCTGATATCCACTTTTAGTTTTTCATCCAGCGGCAGTCGTGCATCCAGCACAACCATCGCGGTCATTAATTTGCTGATAGACGCAATCGGACGCACCAGATCCGGGTGGTTCGAATAGATCACTTTGTTGGTATTCAGATCAACAATCATCGCGCTACCGGAGGCAATTTCCGGTTGTGACGCGGTGGTAGCGGCTGCCGTTTTCGCAACGGCCTGCGGTGCAAAAGGCACAGCCAGCATCAGGGCCAGGCTAAATAAAGAAACTCGAAATTTCGGCATGATGAGCATTCAGATAGTGGTTCACGCGCACGGGTTGCGCACCGCCGGAGTAAGGATTTACTGAGGCTAGCGACGCCATCATAACGAGCAAAAAGTGCGATCGTCAAAGAAGAATCGTGAGGAAATGCTGCATTGCTGACATTTACGCCAGCAATGCAGCGCAAAAGAACTTTCTAGAACAAACGATAACCGTAGCCCCATAGTATAACGGTAAGGGCGAGCAGCACTTCCAGCACCAGCACGCCTATCGCCAGTGTCGAACTGGAGAAGCTAAGTCCTTCCTCTTTGTTGATATTCAGGAAGCTCGGAATACCGAGATACAGCAGGTAGCCGGTGTAAAACAGCGCCACCGTGCCGACCAGCGCACACAACCAGACCAGCGGGTAAAGCGCCACCAGACCGCTTAAAAACAGCGGAGTTGCAACGTAGCCCGCGAAGACCATGCAGTGCGCAAGTGACGGACGCTGCGGATAATTACGCGCCATCCACCAGATGACCCGCCCCATCACCGCAACCCCAGCCAGCATAACGCCGTAAAACAAGACAGCCAGCGCCAGTCCGGTAAACCAGGATAACTTCAGGATAGTGCCATCGCCAAAATTCCAGCCAATCTGTGTAGTGCCAATGAAGGCGCAAATCACCGGAATCGCCGCCATCAGCAAAACGTGGTGGGTGTAATGGTGAGAAATCGTTTCGTTTTCGCGATTAATCACCTGCATTTCACGATCGGGATGGGAAAACAGTCCCCAGACATGGCTCATACCGCCCCCTTGTTGTGAGTTCATGAACCTGACAGTTCAAGTATAAGTCAGCTTGTGATTATTTTTTGTTCGCTCATGTAATTTGCACCGTCTGATGTATGTCCTTTTTCAGCGTGAATGATTCACAGGGTGTATGCTTACAGGCAAGCAAAGGGAGACAGACTGTCCTATGGATCTCAATACACTCATCTCACAATATGGTTATGCCGCGCTGGTGATCGGTAGCCTGGCGGAAGGTGAAACCGTGACTTTGCTGGGAGGCGTTGCGGCACATCAGGGGCTATTAAAGTTCCCGCTGGTGGTACTTTCTGTGGCGCTTGGCGGCATGATTGGCGACCAGGTGCTTTATCTGTGCGGGCGGCGCTTTGGCGGCAAGCTGTTACGCCGTTTCTCGAAACATCAGGATAAAATTGAGCGGGCGCAGAAACTTATCCAACGCCATCCGTATCTGTTTGTCATTGGTACGCGTTTTATGTATGACTTTCGGGTGATTGGCCCGACGCTGATTGGTGCCAGCCAGCTGCCGCCGAAAATCTTTCTGCCGCTGAATATTCTCGGCGCATTTGCCTGGGCGCTGATTTTTACCACTATCGGTTACGCTGGTGGGCAGGTGATTGCGCCGTGGTTGCACAATCTCGACCAGCATTTGAAGCACTGGGTCTGGTTGATTCTGGTCGTGGTTCTGGTGGTAGGCGTGCGCTGGTGGCTGAAACGGCGCGGGAAGAAAAAGCCGGATCATCAGGCGTAAAACCATTGCCCTGGATAAGGTGTTCGCGCCGCATCCGACATCCGGTGCACCATGCCTGATGCGACGCTGGCGTGTCTTATCTGGCCTAACCCAATGAAATAACCACGCACCTCACTGCGCTATTCTGGGTTGAACTGCGGATTCGCCAACATAAAGCCGCCATCCACTATCAACGACTGCCCGGTGGTGTAATTTGCGCCCTCCGAACAAAGCCATACCACCAGGCTGGCAATCTCATGCGTTGTGCCAAAACGTCGCAAGGGAATCGAAGGCTCCGCGTCAGGCTTCACGTCGCCGCCATCCATGCCGTTCATTGGCGTGGCGATCGCCCCAGGTGCGACTGCGTTCACCAAAATCTTATGCCTGACCAGCTCCAGCGCCATCGTTTTGGTTAACCCACCGAGCGCATGTTTAGCGGCTGTGTAGGCGCTGGCATCCGGCAACGGCGTATGTTCATGCACCGACGTAATGTTGATGATGCGACCGCCCTGCCCTTGTTTCACCATCTGACGAGCCGCAATTTGCGAGCATAAAAATGCACCATCGACATCAACGGTAAAAATCTTGCGCCACTCATCGAAAGCCATATCAAGAAACGGCGCTTTGGTCATTGCGCCCGCATTATTCACCAGCACATCAATACGCCCCAGCCGTTGAATGAGTTTCGCCAGCGCCAGTGCTCCTTCTGGCAGTTTACCGAGATCCAGCTGCACGATCTCCGCACGTACGCCGTGGCTAACCACCTCACGCGCAGTATCTTTTGCCCCTTCTTCATCTGAGTGCCAGGTAATACCAATATCAAACCCCTGCTGCGCCAGTAATAACGCGCACTCTTTGCCGATCCCCGAATCGGAGGCGGTAATTATCGCGACCTGTGCCATCGAGTTCTCCACTTAACGCTGAATAAATGTTAAGTATAGAAGGCGCATATCATCAGCGTTTGTAACCCCCGCCCAACGCACCAGTGAGTTGAATGGAGGCATCCAGCCACTGCCCTTGCAATAACAGGCCATTGGCCCGCTCACGCAGCGCCGGGATCCTGGCTTCGCTGACGCGGGAACCGGCAATGATACCCGCGTTAAAGCGGGCCTGCGCAAGACCTACCACACGTAAGGCATCGCGCTCAATTTGCGCCTGATGCTGGTTTTTCTCCGCCAGTGTCTGAACCTGACTGGCTGCCCGCGCCACGTCATTCACCGCTTCAACCACCGCTTTGTTGTAGCTGGCGATAGACAAGTTGCTTTCGGCTTTTGCGATATCGAGATTGGCGTTAAGACGACCACTATCGAAAATGGGTAGCGTCAGGCCTGCCGTAACGCCCATTTGCTGCGCGGAATGACGGAACAGATCGCTTAAGTGCAACGCATCCTGTTGCAGAAAGGCCATCAGGTTGATGTCAGGATAAAATGCCGCTTTTGCCGCATCAATAGTGCTTAACGATGACTCAACGTACCAGTGCGCCGCCTGCAAATCTGCCCGCCGGGCCAGTAAGGAGTACCCGAGTTCATCAGGAAGCTGACTTGCCACTTTCGGCAACGCGACCGGTTTAAGCTTCAATGACTTTGTCTGGTGGTTGGTGAGCGCACTTAACCGTGCCTCAATAATTTTCATTTTCCCCGCGACATCGTTGAGCTGCTGCCGGGTTTTGCTGGCATTAATATCGGTTTCCACACCTTCAACTGAAGAAGTAATCCCGTTCTGATATAGCTGGCGATCGGTCACGATAAGGGTGTTCTGCTCTTTTTCGATTTGCTGCAAGACCGTGTTTAACGCCGCCTGGGTTTGCCACTCCCAGTACAGGCGGGCTACGCTGCCAGCCAGCAATTGGCGGGTTTGCTCGCGTTCCGCCACCCGTGCTTTAACCGTACCCAGGCGAGCAGTTACCTCCGCCCGATTCTTTCCCCAGATATCGAGATGCCAGCCCGCCGTTAAGCCAAAAGTACCGTTGGTGTACCACGGACCGGTCGTACCTGCGGCCGGATCGTTCAAAGCAAACGGCCCCATTAACCCTTCTGCCGACATTTTTTGCCGCTCCATATCCGCAGAAAAGTCGAGCTGCGGACCATCCTGAGTGGCAACTGCCTTCGCCTGGGCTTCAGCCAGCTGAATGCGCTGTTCAGCCACCTGCATATCCGGTGCGTTCTGTAGTGCATTGTTAATTAATGAAGTGAGTTGATTATCGTGATACTCCAGCCACCATTGGCTGTCTGGCCAACCATTTTTCAGCGCCGTGGGTAATGCGGTGTCAACTTGTGCCGCGGGTGTTTGCTGGCTTAACTCCTGGCGGGTTTCATGCATAGGCGCACACCCGGCCAGCATCAGTAACAGCGGAAAACAGGCGATGGCTGGATAAAAAGAATCACGATTCATGGGGGAATAATCAGGTAAGAAAAGGTGCGCGGAGATTACCGTGTGTTGCGATATATTTTTTAGTTTCGCGTGGCAATACATCAGTAGCAATAAAACGACATATCCAGAAAAATATACACTAAGTGAATGATATCTTCCGATTTATCTTAATCGTTTATGGATAACGGCAAAGGGCTTCGTTTTTTCCTATACTTATTCAGCACTCACAAATAAAGGAACGCCAATGAAAATTATACTCTGGGCTGTATTGATTATTTTCCTGATTGGGCTACTGGTGGTGACTGGCGTATTTAAGATGATATTTTAAAATTAATTAACGTCATCAGATCCGAAAATAACGAGAATATTTCAGTCTCTCATCCTGTTGCGCTCCTGTCATGTGCATTGCTTCATATCATCACTGGCGCAAGGAGCGCGCAGGGGGCGGCCAATCGCCGCCGCCCCCTGCACCCCCGGGCTCTGGCGAACAAAATCGCCGCTGCGCGGTACCCTCGGCTTATCCCTTGCGGCTACCGGGTCGGGCGCGAGGTAACATATATGGACGCTCCCGGAATGCAATG
>NZ_JBJQMC010000009.1:0-192796 GCF_046486085.1 Escherichia sp. WS568 | reverse complement strand
GCAACTGAGCAGGCTGACGCTGAGAAGTAAAAAACCGGAGCTTGTGGAGCAAGAGCTGTGGGGTGTCTTACTGGCTTATAATCTGGTGAGATATCAGATGATTAAAATGGCGGAACATCTGAAAGGTTACTGGCCGAATCAACTGAGTTTCTCAGAATCATGTGGAATGGTGATGAGAATGCTGATGACATTGCAGGGCGCTTCACCGGGACGTATACCGGAGCTGATGCGCGATCTTGCAAGTATGGGACAACTTGTGAAATTACCGACAAGAAGGGAAAGGGCCTTCCCGAGAGTGGTAAAGGAGAGGCCCTGGAAATACCCCACAGCCCCGAAAAAGAGCCAGTCAGTTGCTTAACTGACTGGCATTACGCCCATCGGCGCCATTTTTTTATGCTTCCGCCAGCGGCGGCAAAATCAATTCATCGCTCTCATGCTGCTGGGTATAGCGCATCACTTCCAGTACGCGCAACCCCGCGCGGTGCACCGCATCGGTTAACGCCTCCCCTTTCAGCAAACCACTGATAAGCTGAGCACAAAACAGGTCGCCAGTCCCTTTCAGGTCAGTTTTAACCCGTGAATGGGAAATGACATTCACGCTGTCGGCACTGACCACCACCACCTGCATCTCCTGATTTTCTTCATTACCGGAGGCGCTGGTAATCACCACCCATTTTAATGTGTCTGAAAGCAGACTTTTTGCGGCAGCAATGGCACTGTCGAGATCGCGGCAATTTTTACCGGTCAGGATTTCCAGCTCAAAGATATTGGGGGTAATTCCCTGCGCCAGCGGCAGTAAATATTGTCGATACGCTTCGGGAAGGTCAGGTTTGACATAAATTCCGCTATCAATATCGCCGATCACCGGATCGACCATAATCAATAAGTCAGAATGGTCTTTGCGTAGCGCAGTCAGCCACTCGGCAAGGATTTTGATTTGCGATGCCGTTCCCATATAGCCCGTGGTTACAGCACGAAGTTGGCGCAGCGCATCACGCTCCTGAAGCGCACGCAAATAACCGCTAAACCATTCATCCGGAATCGCACCACCGTAGAAAGTGTCATAATGCGGCGTATTGCTCAGCAATACCGTCGGCACGGCAAAGACATTCAGGCCGTTCTGTTTGATAGCAGGCACCGCAATGCTGTTGCCTACGCTGCCGTACACTACCTGCGACTGCACGGCAACGATATCCGCCTGCAGTGCCCTGCTCTTATCGTTAAACAACAACAAACTACTCATTTAATTTTTTCTCCTTGCCGATGATCCTCATCGTATTCCAACCGAAACTTTACCTGATTCTGGCAGTCAAATCGGCTATTACAAAACAAGGATAAGGTAATTCAGTGAAGAAAATCATTTGTCTGGTCGTTACGCTGCTAATGACACTCCCCGCTTATGCGAAGTTAACGGCCCATGAAGAAGCCCGTATCAACGCTATGCTGGAGGGATTAGCACAGAAAAAGGATTTAATATTTGTGCGTAACGGTGATGAACATACCTGCGATGAAGCGGTTTCTCATCTGCGACTGAAGCTGGGCAATACCCGTAATCGCATTGATACAGCCGAGCAGTTTATTGACAAGGTGGCCTCGTCGTCATCGATTACCGGGAAGCCGTATATCGTGAAGATGCCCGGTAAGAGCGATGAGAACGCACAGCCTTTTTTACATGCGTTAATTGCGCAGACGGATAAAACGGTGCCTGCGCAATAATCTTAAATCCCCGCCCCCTGGCTAAAATGCTCTTCCCCAAACACCCCGGTAGAAAGGTAACGATCGCCGCGATCGCAGATGATCGCCACAACCACCGCGCCGGGGTTAGCTTTTGCCACCCGCAGTGCTCCGGCAACCGCGCCGCCGGAGCTGACGCCACAGAATATTCCTTCCCGCACTGCCAGTTCGCGCATGGTGTTTTCCGCATCGCGCTGATGAATATCCAGCACCTCATCCACCAGCGAAGCGTTGAAAATCCCCGGCAGATATTCCGCAGGCCAGCGGCGAATGCCCGGAATACTGCTGCCTTCTTCCGGCTGCAGGCCAACAATGGTCACCGGTTTGGATTGTTCGCGCATAAAGCGTGAAACGCCGGTGATAGTGCCGGTTGTTCCCATGCTGGAGACAAAATGGGTAATGCGCCCGCCAGTCTGCTGCCAGATTTCCGGCCCGGTGGTGGTGTAATGGGCGAAGGGATTATCAGGATTATTGAACTGATCGAGCAGCTTTCCTTCACCACGATTGGCCATCTCCAGCGCCAGATCGCGCGCACCTTCCATGCCCTGCTCTTTGGTGACCAGAATCAGTTCCGCACCGTAGGCACGCATTGCCGCACGGCGTTCCTGGCTCATGTTGTCGGGCATCAGCAATTTCATGCGATAGCCTTTAAGCGCGGCAATCATTGCCAGCGCAATGCCGGTGTTACCACTGGTGGCTTCGATCAACACATCACCCGGTTTAATCTCGCCGCGCTTTTCCGCCTCGACGATCATCGAAAGTGCCGCACGATCTTTTACCGAACCTGCCGGGTTATTGCCTTCCAGTTTCAACCAGACTTCACTGCCGTTATTCGGCCCCATTCGCTGCAACTTCACCAGAGGCGTATTGCCAATTGTTTGTTCTAATGTACTCACGATCTCTGTCCATACGTGGTGTTGCCTGATGCGACGCTTGCGCGTCTTATCAGACCTACAGGTTACAAACCTTGCCATTAAAAAGCCCGGATCGCGGGAAGCGCCTCCGGGCGTTTAACATTCACTCAACCTATCAGGCGCTTTGTGCGAGAGCAAGTTCCTCATCGCGGGTTTCAATACGCTCGTCGCCGTTATACAGCCGCGCATGTTGCAGACCAACGAATAAACGCTCGCCACGTTGCGGGGCGTCGTCGCCGTGCATCACGACCGTCAGCGCTTCGTTGTACCACCCCAGCGGCTGCACGACTAATTGGGTGTAGTGGCCTTTCGGGCTGGCTTCCAGTACCTGTACCGGCAGCGGCGAATCGAGGCTGGTACGGCGGCTGATATCCACTTCCCACGGACGCAGGAAGAGATCCACTGGCCCCTGATACGCAGGTGTATAGCCCAGCGGCCAGCGATGTGCGCCAACATGGAACTGCCCGCCGCGAATGGTTCCCTGCAGGCGGTTAACTTCGCCCATAAATTCGAGTACAAAACGGGTCGCTGGTTCGCGCCAGACCTGGTCCGGTGCATCAGCCTGCTCGATATTGCCCTGGCTCATCACCACTACACGATCGGCTACTTCGGTCGCTTCTTCCTGGTCATGGGTCACAAACACGCTGGTGAATTTCAGCTCTTCATGTAACTGACGCAGCCAGCGACGCAACTCTTTACGCACCTGCGCATCCAGCGCGCCAAACGGTTCATCAAGCAGCAGAATTTGCGGTTCTACAGCCAGCGCGCGCGCCAGCGCCACACGCTGTTTCTGGCCGCCGGAAAGCTGCGCAGGATAGCGGTCTGCCAGATGGGCAAGCTGCACCATCTCCAGCAATTTTGTCACTTTCGCTTTGATCGCCGCCGCATTCGGGCGCTCGCGACGCGGTAGCACCGTCAGGCCAAAAGCGATATTGTCGAATACCGTCATATGGCGGAACAACGCGTAATGCTGGAACACGAAACCGACTTTACGGTCGCGCGCATGCAGGCGGCTAACGTCGGTGCCGTGGAAGCGAATATGCCCGCTGGTTTGATGCTCCAGCCCGGCGATAATCCGCAGCAGCGTGGTTTTCCCGGAACCGGACGGCCCCAGCAACGCGACCATCTGACCAGAAGGAATATCCAGTGAGATATCGTTCAGCACCTGGGTGCGACCAAAAGACTTCTTAATATTGGCAATCTCAATGCTCATGATGTTCCTCCTGCTGCGCGCGTTTTTCCTGATTCTCCAGACGCCACTGCAACATACTCTTTAAAAACAGGGTGATAATCGCCATCAGCGTCAACAACGCGGCAGCGGTAAAGGAGCCGACGGTGTTGTAGTCCTGCTCCAGCAATTCAATCTGTAACGGCAGCGAAAGTGTTTCGCCGCGAATCGAGCCGGAAACTACCGACACCGCACCAAACTCGCCAATCGCGCGGGCGTTGGTCAGCACCACGCCATAAAGCAGCGCCCAGCGGATGTTCGGCAGCGTGACGCGACGGAACATCTGCCAGCCAGATGCGCCCAGCAAAATCGCTGTTTCGTCTTCCTGGCTGCCCTGGCTTAACATTACCGGCACCAGCTCGCGCACCACAAACGGACAGGTCACGAAGATGGTGACCAGCACCATTCCCGGCCAGGAGAACATAATTTGCAGATTATGTTCATCCAGCCAGCCACCGAGCGGGCCGTTAGAGCCGTAAAACAGCAGATACACCAGACCGGCAACCACCGGCGACACGGCAAACGGAATGTCCAGCAGCGTCAGCAGCAACTGGCGTCCGGGGAAGTTAAAGCGCGTCACCAGCCAGGCCAGCAGAATGCCGAACACCAGGTTCACCGGCACGGCAATCAGCGCAATCATCACCGTCAGCCAGATGGCGTGCAGCATGTCCGGATCGGCCAGATTCTGTAAAACCGGCATCAGCCCTTTGCTGAACGCCTGCACGAAGATGTAAATCATCGGCACCAGCAGGATGAACGCCGAAACCAGCATCCCGATGCCAATCAGAAACCATTTGCCCCAGTTAATCGGGCGCGCGTCATAACGCTTCAATTGTGTCACTTCCGCCATTAATGACCTACCACACGCCGACCAAAGCGACTTTGCAGAGTGTTAATTGAGAACAGCAGCAACAGGGATGCCGCGAGGATCACCGAAGCAATCGCGCTCGCCGCCGGGTAATCAAACTCCTGTAAGCGAACAAAAATCATCAGCGACGTCACTTCCGTCTTCCAGGCAATGTTCCCGGCGATGAAAATCACCGCGCCAAATTCACCAAGACTACGGGTAAACGACAGCGCCACGCCCGCCACCAGCGCCGGAGAAAGTTCCGGCAGCACCACTTTGCAGAAACTCTGCCAGCGCGTTGCGCCAAGCGTTTCCGCCGCTTCTTCATATTCCGGGCCTAACTCTTCCAGCACCGGCTGCACGGTACGCACCACAAACGGAATGCTGGTAAAGGCCATCGCCACCGCGATCCCCAGCCAGGTATAGGTGACTTTGATATCAAACTTCGCCAGCCATTCACCGTAAAAACCGTTCACGGAAAAGAGCGAGGCCAGCGTTAAACCGGCGACTGCCGTTGGCAGCGCAAAGGGTAAATCCATCAGCGCATCAAGCAGCGTGCGGCCCGGAAAGCGATAGCGGGTTAAGATCCACGCCATCAGCAGACCGAAAACGCCGTTAAAAATCGACGCGACAAACGCCGACAGCAGCGTCACTTTATAGGCTGCGACCACCTGCGGGTTGGTGATCACCTCCCAGTACTGCGCCCAGCTCATCTCAGAGAGCTGCATCACCAGCGCGGAGAGCGGCAGCAGCAAAATCAGGCAAACAAACAGCAGACTGGTGCCGAGGCTTAAGGTAAAGCCCGGCAGCACGCGTCTTGATGAAACTGCAAACATCAGTTACGCCCCGCCGCTAACAGCTTGTCTAACTCGCCGCCGCTGGTGAAGTGGGTTTTCATCACTTCCGGCCAGGAGCCAAATTTGTCTTCCACGCGGAACAGTTCGGTCTGCGGGAATTTGTCTTTCAGTTTGTCCATCACCTCCGGGTTATTTACGCGGTAGTAATAGTCGGTGATGATGGTTTGCGCCTGCGGGCTGTAGAGCCAGTTCAGGTAAGCTTTTGCTGCTTTTTCCGTACCGTTGGCCTGCACGTTTTTATCGACCCACGCCACCGGGAATTCCGCCAGAATATTGGTTTTCGGAATCACCACTTCAAAGCCCTGCGCTTCATACTGTTTGCGGATGTTGTTCACTTCCGACTCGAAGCTGATCAGCACATCGCCCAGGCCGCGCTCGGCAAAAGTGGTGGTCGCGCCACGACCGCCAGTATCGAACACTTCAACGTTTTTCAGGAACTGGGTCATAAACTGTTCGGTTTTGGCTTTGTCGCCACCGTCAGCTTTATCCGCTGCGCCCCATGCCGCCAGATAGGTATAACGCGCGTTACCGGAGGTTTTTGGGTTCGGGAAAATCAGCTTCACGTCGGAGCGCACCAGATCGTTCCAGTCGTGGATATTCTTCGGGTTGCCCTTACGTACCAGGAAACCCATGGTGGAGTAGAACGGCGAGCTATTATTCGGCAGGCGCGACTGCCAGTCGGCCGGGATCAGCTTGCCTTTATCGTGCAGGATTTGTACGTCGGTCACCTGGTTATAAGTGACAACGTCGGCTTTTAAGCCCTGTAAAATCGCCAGCGCCTGTTTTGATGATCCGGCATGAGATTGTTTTATCGTCAGTTTGTCGCCGCCGTTATCTTTTGCCCATTGTTGCTCAAACGGCGGATTCAGGGCGGCAAACAGCTCGCGGGAGACGTCATAAGAACTGTTCAGCAGTTCCGTTGCCTGTACATGGCCCGCCAGCAGCAGAGAAGCGACCAGCGCGAGTGAGTTCTTTTTCAGTAAGTTAACGGCCATTGCGCACCCTTATTAATTAAATGACTTTCTAATAGCCATCATATTTATAACGGACGTGAAAGGAGTAACGGTTTTATATACCGTTTGGTGATTTGGAAGTTGAAAAGGGAATAAGACGAAATCCTCCCCACAAATGCAGGGAGGAAACAGAGGTGAATCAGATGCCGACGCTAACCGTCTCCGGCAGTGTGCTGCCGCCATCAATCACATTCTGTGTACCGGTTAAATAGCTGGATTCATCCGATGCGAGGAAGGCCGCCAGTTCGCCGACTTCCAGCGGATCGGCGAGGCGACGCATCGGGATTGCTTTCGCCATTTCAGTCAGCACCGATTCTGGATCTTCCGGGTTCGACTGGCGGGCAATGCTTTCCGCCATTGGCGTGCGAACGTATCCGGGGCAGATGGCGTTAACGCGAATACCAGACTGCGCGTACTCCACCGCCAGCGATTTAGTCAGGCCAACAATCGCCGCTTTCGTTAAGGCATACGCCGTTTCACCCGGATCGGCCACCATATCGCCAGTGACTGAAGACATCATCACAATGCGACCATCTTTGCGGGCAATCATCTCCGGCAACACCGCCTTCGTGACGTTCCATACGCCTTTTATATTGATATCAATATGGAAATCGCGATCTTCATCGCTCATATCGAGGAAACTTCCCAGACGACAAACGCCTGCGTTATTCACCAGGATATCAATGCGCCCTTCTTTTTCCTTCGCACGCTTGATAGCTGCGGCGACCGACGCCGGGTCACGCACATCGGCGACAACCGCCGTACAGCGATGACCACGACCACACAGTTCGTCCGCCAGCTTTTCGATCTCAGGGGAGATATCCAGCAAGATTAGGTTTGCGCCATGACGCGCAAAAGTTCTGGCAATTCCTTCGCCAATTCCCTGCAATGCGCCCGTAATCAGTGCTGTCTTGCCCGTGAGTTTACCCATTTTAATGCTCTCCTTGTTAATACAGAGCGTTACACTCCATTCCCTCTGAAAATACAGGATAAACAAAATATTGCTGCGGATCAGCTCACTAATTCAGGAAAATCTCAATCCAGTCGCTGCTTTATGCATCATTTCAGGCGTTGCGTTAGCTCACTGCTGCGCTCAATCATTTTCAATGACTCCACATCATTGAGTTGCACAAGGCCAACAAACAGTAAATCGGTAACAGAATTTTGCGCCGTGCGGGTGGACATCGACGAGCTGCGCCATTCGGTTTCGCCAGAAACGGTATCGAGGGTGTAATGCGCCAGCCGCCGCAGCGGGGAATCGGTTAATGAGGTAATGGCAATCACCGTCGCCCCCTGCTTTCGCGCTGCCTCGGCGCACAAGACAATCTCTTTTTTACTGCCACTGTAAGAGATAGCGATTTGTACATCGCCTTTTTTTAGCGCCTGAGAAACGGTGGCTTGTACGTGGGTGTCGGCCTCACAGGCCACGCGATAACCAATTTTCATCAGTTTGAACGACAGATCGCGCCCCACCAGCGCCGACCCGCCCAGGCCCGTTATCTGGATAAACGGTGCTTTACTGATGACCTCAATGATTTTTTGCAGCCGCGCGTAGTCAAACAACGCGCAGGTTTGCTCCAGCGCCTGCTCTTTTTCGCGATTCAGTTTACGGGCAATCACTTCCAGCGAATCATCACTGGTAATCGAACTGTGCAGGTGCAGCGCCGTGGCATTCGTTTTCTCCCGGCTGGCACTGTATTCGCCAATTAACGCCATACGCAATTCAGTAAATCCTTGCGCGCCGAGCTTCTGGGCAAACTTCACAATACTCGACTGGCTGATGCCGAGCTGTTTCGCCATCTTGCGCGAAGAGACGGATTTCAGCTCACTCACGTTGGCCCGCAGAAAGTCAGCAATTTTTTGCTCGTTCCCGGTAAATTCACTTTCCGCATTGCGTATTTTCGTCAGGTACAACATCTTCCACTCTCCTGGGCTGGCAGCAAAAATTCCGCTTAAGTTCTTATGACGCTCTTCACACTCTGCGAGTGTAGACTCAATGATTCCTTTAAGTCTGTCAATTCGGGATATATGATTCCATACATCTGCAATTATTTGATCGTAAATAGTAAGGTCACCACCGATGCAACTTGAAAAGATGATTACTGAAGGCTCGAATGCCGCCTCGGCTGAAATTGACCGCGTATCAACGCTGGAAATGTGCCGGATTATCAACGATGAAGATAAAACCGTGCCGCTTGCCGTTGAGCGCGTACTGCCGGATATCGCCGCGGCAATCGATGTTATCCACGCCCAGGTAAGCGGCGGCGGTCGTCTGATTTATCTCGGTGCGGGAACATCCGGTCGTCTGGGGATTCTTGATGCCAGCGAATGTCCGCCGACCTACGGCGTGAAACCGGGTTTGGTGGTTGGTTTGATTGCTGGAGGCGAATATGCCATTCAGCACGCGGTGGAAGGCGCTGAAGATAGCCGGGAAGGTGGTGTTAACGATCTGAAAAACATCGGCTTAACCGCGCAGGATGTGGTGGTTGGCATTGCGGCCAGTGGTCGCACGCCGTATGTAATTGCCGGACTGGAATACGCACACCAGCTCGGCTGCCGCACAGTGGGAATTTCCTGTAATCCAGGGAGCGCGGTTTCCACCACCGCTGAGTTTGCTATTACGCCGGTGGTTGGTGCCGAAGTGGTTACCGGTTCTTCGCGAATGAAAGCAGGCACAGCGCAGAAACTGGTGCTCAATATGCTCTCTACCGGGCTGATGATTAAATCCGGCAAAGTGTTCGGCAACCTGATGGTCGATGTGGTCGCCACCAACGAAAAATTGCATGTGCGCCAGGTCAATATCGTTAAAAACGCCACCGGATGTAGCGCCGAACAAGCGGAAACAGCGTTAATTGCTTGCAAGCGCAACTGTAAAACGGCCATTGTGATGGTACTGAAAAATCTCGATGCCGATGAAGCTAAAAAATGCCTGGATCAACACGGCGGTTTTATTCGCAAGGCTCTGGAAAAGGAATAACCCATGGCTAAAGAGATCAGCAGTGAACTTCTGAACACCATTCTTACCCGGGTCGGCGGACCGGGAAATATCGCCAGTTGTGGTAACTGTATGACGCGCCTGCGTCTGGGTGTACATGACAGTTCACTGGTTGATCCCAATATCAAAACGCTGGAAGGCGTGAAGGGGGTCATTTTGACCAGCGATCAGGTACAGGTGGTTTTTGGGCCAGGCAAAGCGCATCGTGCCGCAAAAGCCATGAGCGAGTTGCTGGGCGAAGCACCGATACAGGATGCCGCAGAGATCGCCGCTCAGAATAAACGTCAGTTAAAAGCCAAACAAACCTCCGGCGTGCAACAATTTCTCGCCAAATTCGCCACCATCTTCACGCCGCTGATCCCCGGTTTTATTGCCGCTGGTCTGTTGCTGGGAATAGCGACGTTAATTGCCACGGTGATGCACGTTCCGGCAGATGCTCAGGGAACACTACCCGATGCGCTGAATTTTATGAAGGTGTTCAGCAAAGGCCTGTTCACCTTCCTGGTGATTCTGGTGGGCTATAACGCGGCCCAGGCATTCGGCGGCACGGGCGTCAATGGCGCAATTATCGCCGCGCTCTTTTTGCTCGGTTATAACCCAGCTGCAACCACGGGTTACTACGCCGGATTTCACGATTTCTTTGGTCTGCCCATCGATCCGCGCGGCAATATTATCGGCGTGTTGATTGCCGCGTGGGCCTGCGCCCGCATCGAAGGCATGGTGCGCCGCTTTATGCCCGACGATCTCGACATGCTGTTGACCTCGTTAATCACCCTGCTAATCACCGCTACGCTTGCGTACCTGATCATTATGCCGCTGGGCGGCTGGTTATTCGAAGGTATGTCGTGGCTGTTTATGCACCTGAACAGTAATCCGCTCGGTTGTGCGGTTTTAGCCGGGCTATTCCTGATCGCCGTGGTATTTGGCGTACATCAGGGCTTTATTCCTGTTTACCTCGCGTTAATGGACAGTCAGGGATTCAACAGCTTATTTCCCATCCTTTCAATGGCAGGCGCGGGCCAGGTGGGCGCGGCGCTGGCACTCTACTGGCGGGCGCAACCGCATAGCGCATTACGCAGTCAGGTCCGCGGGGCGATTATTCCTGGTCTGCTGGGCGTTGGCGAACCGCTGATTTACGGCGTCACCCTGCCCCGCATGAAACCGTTTGTTACCGCTTGCTTAGGCGGCGCGGCGGGCGGTTTGTTTATCGGACTGATAGCCTGGTGGGGTCTGCCGATGGGCTTAAACAGCGCCTTTGGGCCGTCTGGTCTGGTGGCGCTGCCGCTGATGACCTCAGCACAAGGTATCCTTCCTGCAATGGCGGTTTATGCAGGCGGGATTCTGGTGGCATGGGTTTGCGGGTTTATTTTCACCACGCTCTTTGGCTGCCGTAACGTCAATCTGGACTGATAATATGAAACGGACAATGCTCTATCTTTCTCTGCTGGCTGTCAGCTGTAGCGTCAGCGCCGCAAAATACCCTGTTCTGACAGAAAGTTCGCCAGAGAAGGCAGGGTTTAACGTCGAACGGCTTAATCAGATGGATCGCTGGATAAGCCAGCAAGTTGATGCCGGTTATCCCGGCGTAAACCTGCTGATTATAAAAGATAATCAGATTGTTTATCGCAAAGCCTGGGGCGCGGCGAAAAAGTACGATGGCAGCGCGTTAATGGCGCAGCCTGTAAAAGCCACCACCGGGACGCTGTATGATCTGGCCTCAAACACCAAGATGTACGCCACTAACTTCGCGCTGCAAAAGCTGATGAGCGAAGGCAAACTGCATCCTGACGATCGGATTGCGAAATATATTCCAGGGTTTGCCGACAGCCCGAACGATGCGATCAAAGGCAAAAACACGCTGCGGATTTCTGATCTGCTGCATCACAGCGGCGGTTTCCCGGCAGATCCGCAATACCCGAATAAAGCGGTCGCGGGCGCGTTATATTCCCAGGATAAAGGCCAGACGCTGGAGATGATCAAGCGCACGCCGCTGGAGTATCAGCCCGGCAGCAAGCATATCTACAGCGATGTCGATTATATGCTGCTTGGATTTATCGTCGAGTCGGTCACCGGTCAGCCGCTTGACCACTATGTTGAAGAGTCGATTTATCGCCCGCTCGGCCTGACGCATACGGTGTTTAATCCGCTGTTGAAAGGCTTTAAACCACAGCAAATTGCCGCCACGGAACTGAACGGCAATACCCGCGATGGCGTGATTCACTTCCCGAATATCCGCACCTCCACTCTCTGGGGTCAGGTGCACGATGAAAAAGCCTTTTATTCGATGGGCGGTGTTTCCGGGCACGCAGGTTTGTTTTCCAATACCGGCGATATTGCGGTGTTAATGCAAACGATGCTGAACGGCGGTGGCTATGGTGATGTGCAGCTGTTCAATGCAGAAACGGTGAAGATGTTCACCACCAGCTCTAAGGAAGATGCCACTTTTGGCCTTGGCTGGCGCGTGAATGGTAATGCCACCATGACGCCGACGTTTGGCACGCTGGCAAGCCCGCAAACCTACGGTCACACAGGTTGGACCGGGACGGTGACCGTTATCGATCCGGTGAATCATATGGCGATTGTGATGTTAAGCAACAAGCCACATTCGCCAGTTGCCGATCCACAAAAAAATCCCAATATGTTCGAAAGCGGTCAGCTACCGATTGCAACTTATGGTTGGGTAGTTGATCAGGTGTATGCGGCGTTAAAGCAGTAATAAAAAGGCCAGTCAGTTGTGTTACTGGCTGGCCTTTAATCAATGAATCAGAAACGCTTACAACGCCATCAACTTGTCCAGCGACGGCGCAAAGTAATAGCCGCCGGTTACCGGTTTGGTGAAACGCAACATCGCATCACGCTTACCATCGGTATCGCCAAACATGCTCAGCAGTTGCTGCTCAATGTTATGCAGACGCGCGCAGTAGGCGCAGAAGTACAGACCGTGAGTGCCACTGGCGGTGCCGTACGGCAGGCTCTGACGAACAATCTTCAGCCCTTTGCCATCTTCTTTCAGATCAACGCGGGTCAGGTGAGAGGTTTCCGGACGTTCGTCGCCGTCAATCTCTTCGTTGGCCTCTTTGGTGCGCCCGATCATCATCTCTTGATCGTGAACGCTCATCCGATTGAGCTGTTTCAGGTTGTGCTCCCAACGCTGCACAAACACATAGCTGCCGCCCGCATCCACGCCGTCTTTGATAACAGCCACTTCGCGGCGCGTCTCTTCACCCGCCGGGTTTTCTGTACCGTCAACAAAGCCGCTCAGGTCACGCTCTTCAACCCAACGGAAGCCGTGGATCTCTTCTTTCACTTCAATGCAGTCACCAAAGGCTTCCATCGCCGCCTGAGCGACAGAGAAGTTCACGTCGTGACGCAGAGAAAGAATGTGGATCAACACATCGAACTGGGTCGTCGGTGCAAGACCTTTACCGTAGCCCGGAAAATCTTTCAGCTCTTCGGCCCCAACGCCGCCGCTCAGAGCGCGCCAGGTATTGTTACCAAAGGCAACCACCGCACCAAGATGCGCGTCCGGGAATTTCGCTTCAAAAGTTGCCAGTTTGTCGGCAAATGTTTTACTGGCCGCACGCAGGGCGTCAACTTCCCCTTTCACGTTGGCTTCGATCCAAATCGCCGCGCGGCAATGTTCTGGCAAAATGCCACTCTGAACCTGAGACATTGTTCCTCCTGAAAATAATAATGCCACGCAATCCGTGGCATTGTTGTGCGCTATTTTACGTGTTTTTTCGCGGCGGCGGTTTGTTCAGACGCAAATTAACGCCGCCAGATAATTTTACTGACTTTCCAGTTTTTCAGGGTATCGTCCGAAGGCATTAACCCTTCAGGGCCACTCCATTCCCCGCTGAACTGGTAGCTAATATGTTGACTGCCTTCGGCTTTACATTCGACGGCACGATTATCATCACTGTCGGCCTTTTGGCAATTGCCAAATGCTTTGCTGTAAAGGTCACTAAACGGTGTACCGATTTTAACACCGGTGTCAGCAGGAATATCGCTATCCAGCACATCAATGCGGCTGATCGTGCCTTGATCACCGTTAATCACCATCGCCACGTTGTCGCCTTTCATCACTTCAAAAAAGCGCACCACGTTGCCGTTCGCGGTTTTCATTCCGCTGCGCAGGCGATAATCGCCATCAAGCGCATCAGCAATGGCTTGTTCTTGCAGTGGTGTGGACGCCGTTAATTCACCCACGCCCTGCTCGCTCACTTTGGTGGATGATCCAAACCAGTTCCACGGGTTAGCGGCCGACCAGTTAACTGACGACATCGTGGAACAGCCGGTCAGCATCAACGGCATAGCGCATAACATTAAACGCAGCGATTTCATGTCACTTCCTTTGGTTATTCAATAACGTTGCTTGGAGTGCAAATTCACCAAAAAGTGCCGTTATTCTTTTTCTTCATTAAAACAAGCGCGTAAACGTCGATTGGTCAGCAGCCAGATTAACGCCACGATATCCGCCACTACCAGCGCCAGACCGATACCGCTAACGGATTCACCGTTCAGCCACAGCCACGGTTGCCAACAAAGTAAAACCACCTGCGCCAACAGCAACAGAAAATAGAGCACATGCCAGATACGGGGAAATGAAGCCCGCCGACCACTCAGCAAAAATGCCAGCACCGCCGGAATACCGGGAATCAACCCCAGCCAGAAATTATCGTGATCGGGATAAAACAGATTTAGCAGCGCAGTACCCTGCTCGCGCGACGCACCGGCAATGACAAACAGCACCCAGGTTCGCGCCTGAAGCAATAGCACAAGCCAGAAGAGCAAGGGTAAACGCAGGCGACCGTGCGCATCATAATGGACAGGATGAAACTCAGTACTCTTCATCTTCAATCAAACGCTTACCCAGACTCAGCACGTCGGCGTGTTCATATCCCAGGCGTTCATACATTCCGAGCACCATGTCGTTATCTTCCGGCACGTTGATCTGAATTTTCGGACAGCCGCGAGCAATCAGCTTTTTCTCCAACCGATTAAGCAACGCATTAGCAATCCCACGCCCACGAAACTCTGGATGCACGCCAAGATAATAAGCAGACCCGCGATGCCCGTCATAACCGCCCATCACCGTTCCGACCACTTCACCGTTTACCTCAGCGACCAGAAACAAACTGACGTCATGGTTCATCTTACGCTCGATGTCCATTTCCGGATCGTTCCACGGACGCAGCAAGTCGCAACGCTCCCAAAGGGTGATGACCTCTTCGAAATCTTCCTGGCGAAATACGCGTATCTCCATGGTATTCGTTACCTTTTTGCGGGTTAAAAGGCTGATTATGGCGTGAACGGTCGAATTAGCCAATATCTGACGAAAATCGGTTGAAAAAGTGGCATAATGGGGAGTTGTCAACTATTGAAATGAAAAGTAAAACAATTCTCAACAGCAAACCGTCGTAACGGATTACGCGATACGATATAACATCTGGAACTTTATTATTACAACTCAGGCCGTATGAGCACTTTTAAACCACTAAAAACACTCACTTCGCGCCGCCAGGTGCTGAAAGCCGGATTGGCTGCCCTGACGTTGTCAGGAATGTCGCAAGCCATCGCCAAAGAAGAACCTTTAAAAACCAGCAACGGACACAGCAAGCCGAAAGCAAAAAAAAACGGCGGCAAACGTGTCGTTGTTCTCGATCCAGGCCACGGCGGGATTGATACCGGAGCGATCGGACGCAACGGTTCGAAAGAAAAACATGTGGTGCTGGCGATTGCTAAAAACGTCCGTTCCATTTTGCGTAATCATGGCATTGATGCGCGTTTAACGCGTTCTGGCGATACGTTTATCCCGCTGTACGATCGCGTTGAAATCGCCCATAAACACGGCGCAGACCTGTTTATGTCAATTCATGCCGACGGCTTTACTAACCCGAAAGCTGCCGGTGCTTCGGTATTTGCTCTCTCTAACCGCGGCGCAAGTAGCGCAATGGCGAAATACCTGTCTGAACGCGAAAACCGCGCCGATGAAGTTGCCGGTAAAAAGGCGACTGACAAGGATCACCTATTGCAGCAAGTGCTGTTTGATCTGGTGCAAACCGATACTATTAAAAACAGCCTGACGCTCGGCTCGCATATTCTGAAAAAGATTAAGCCGGTGCATAAACTGCACAGCCGCAACACCGAACAAGCCGCGTTTGTGGTGTTGAAATCGCCGTCGGTTCCGTCGGTGCTGGTGGAAACCTCGTTTATCACCAACCCGGAAGAAGAGCGGCTGTTAGGCACTGCAGCGTTTCGCCAGAAAATCGCCACAGCGATTGCCGAAGGCGTGATCAGTTATTTCCACTGGTTTGACAACCAGAAAGCACACTCGAGAAAGCGGTAAGTGATGAAACCCGACGCACACCAGGTTAAACAGTTTCTGCTCAACCTTCAGGATACGATTTGTCAGCAGTTGAGCGCCGTCGATGGCGCAGAATTTGTCGAAGATAGCTGGCTGCGCGAAGCTGGCGGCGGCGGGCGTAGTCGGGTTTTGCGTAATGGTGGTGTTTTCGAACAGGCAGGCGTCAACTTTTCACATGTCCACGGTGAGGTGATGCCTGCTTCCGCCACCGCTCATCGTCCGGAACTTGCCGGGCGCAGTTTCGAGGCGATGGGCGTTTCACTGGTAGTGCATCCGCATAATCCGTATGTTCCCACCAGCCACGCGAATGTGCGCTTTTTTATTGCCGAAAAACCGGGTGCAGAGCCCGTCTGGTGGTTTGGTGGCGGCTTCGATTTAACCCCTTTCTATGGTTTTGAAGAAGACGCCATTCACTGGCACCGCACCGCCCGTGACCTGTGCCAGCCATTTGGTGAAGACGTTTATCCGCGTTACAAAAAGTGGTGCGACGAATACTTCTACCTCAAACATCGTAACGAACAACGCGGCATTGGCGGCCTGTTCTTTGATGACCTGAACACGCCAGACTTCGACCACTGTTTTGCCTTTATGCAGGCGGTAGGCAAAGGCTACACCAACGCTTATTTACCAATTGTAGAGCGACGTAAAACGATGGCCTACGGCGAGCGCGAGCGCAATTTCCAGTTATATCGTCGCGGTCGTTATGTCGAGTTCAATCTGGTCTGGGATCGTGGCACACTGTTTGGCCTGCAAACCGGCGGGCGCACCGAGTCTATCCTGATGTCAATGCCGCCACTGGTACGCTGGGAGTATGATTATCAGCCAAAAGATGGCAGCCCGGAAGCGGCGTTAAATGAGTTTATTAAGGTCAGGGATTGGGTGTAACTCCCTCACCCCCACTCCCGCATCCGCTGATGCAGCGTCAGTGACGGCTTCTCGGCAAACAGCTGCTGGTAATCCGTGGCAAATTGCCCCAGATGCCAGAATCCCCACTGCATGGCGGCGTCTTTTACCGTTGTGCTTTGCGACCACGGGCTTATCAGTTCGCGGCGTACGGCGTTCAGGCGAATGCGTTTCAGCCACGCGTTTGGGCCAATGCCTAAAATAGCGTGAAACGCGTTTTGTAGCGTGCGGCGGCTGACATGCAATTGATTGCACAACTCCAACACCGTTACCGGTTCAGACATGTTTTCCAGCACATATTCACGGGCGCGGGAAAGCAATCGACGGTAACTCTGATGACTGATGCTTTCCGCCGTCACCATTGGCTGCGCTTCTTCCAGCATCGCCCCCATCGCCATGAGCAAATTATCCCCCAGCACTTTACGCACAGCAGGCTGATGAAGATTTTCCGGGTTCTCGCAAAATGTCGCCAGCGCCTGTTGGACAAAGCCCCACAGCGCGGCTTTATGCTGCTCTTTCACTTCCAACGCCGACTGGCTACGCAGCATATGTAATACCCGATCCGGATTATGCAAAAAGTTAGCCTGACGAGTGATGACATCTTCAGAAAGCACTACGCCCAGGATCGTGTAATCGTCCGGCGTACTTAATTCAAACTCGGTTCCACCCGGGCGCGTCGCAATTTCTGCGCTTCCCAGACATTGCGAACCGATAAATCCCTGCTCACCGCGCGTCGCCGGAATGCCAAACCAGAACGAGTTCGGCCAGACCAGGCACGACTGACGCAGCGCCAGACCAGTGTATTCACGAAAAACCTGAATATCATCGAGTAGAATTTCCGTAAATTCACCATGAAACTTGCCCGGATGCAGCTGATCGTAAATCTGCTGCCAGGCGGTAATTGTCAAAGCATGTTCATAGACATCCGTTGTCTGTCGTTGATGAACATTATCCACTTCGACCTTCGGCGTGAGCTTCAGGTTTTCGGGTAAGGGTTCATGATAAAGATGGTGCAAATTGGCTGTACGGGTCTTTTTCATGATGTTAATGCCGGGTGTTGTAGGACACCCGGCACCTCCGACAGGTTAATGGGGCTTGAGACGGTAACGACTACTGCGTTTACGTAACGTCCCGGCAGAAAAGAGCTGTTCGAGCGCATTTCTGGCTTTTTCCAGCGGCCAGCCAAAGTGGGCAGCCACTTCTCCTGCCGTCATTCCCTGACGTACTGATGTTAACAGCGCCAACAACTCGTCAGCAGATTCCGCGACGATAACTGGCGCGTCGGGTTCCTTTACGGGTTGCTTCGGCTGGCGGTTAAAGCCAGTAACCAGCCACTGGGTGTCATCGTCTGGCCGACCGATCTCCTTACGGCTGATGACACGCCCGGTACGCATCGCGGCAGCACAACCTGCGTCCAGCGCCGCACGACACGCCGCCAGATCGCCTTCCACCACCAGCGTTAGGCGACCAGGGTCAAGCACTTCATGACTGAGCAGACGAACGTTAGCTGCTTTGAGTATGGCATCAGCTGCATCTATCGCGGCGACCATGCCGTCCACTTCCAGCAATCCCAGTGCATTGATCATCGGCAACCTCCGTTACGCACGCTGGATTGGATTACGCGCGATTTCCAGCACTGCATCGGTAAAGGCGTTACAGGCTGCTTTACACGCGGCCTGGCTACCGGTTAAAAATGCTGCCGAGTAGTTGGTTTCAGACGGTGGCGGGACATAGGTCACCAGCTGCACGTCGGCAGATTTCAACGCTGCATCAATGCCGTAGGTCGCTTCCAGCGGCGGTGCCACCAGATACGCCATCGGATCGCCAGGCGTGATCCCGGCGGTTGATGAGAGATAAGAACCGGTACGCGAAACGACATGTGCCAGGAAGGCTGTATTTTCTGCGTCATTAGCCCACTGGAAAGCAGCGCCATTTTCAATATGCGCAACCATCGCATCCAGACCAGCACGCACTTCCGCCGGGTTTGGCCCACCCAGCATAATCAGCACCTCACCGGCAGTCGGTGACGGGCCGTGTGCAGCGCCCGCATACAGCGAGCGACCATATACCACTTCGACCATCGCCTGCTTGGTCGCTTCGTCAGCCGCAATGTAGGTGACGTCATCTGAATCAGCAGAAATCAGCCCGAGGCTACGAATATGCGGCGGCAATTTCAGTTCACGTGCAAATTCGGCGTTAACGGAGGCAATCACCCGCATGGCGGTTACCGACGGTCGAATCAAATCTAAAGCTGGCATGATGCCTCCTTATCGGGTCATGTTGATGCCGGATGCTTTCTGCTCCAGCATACGTTTCGCCAAATCCACAATGACGGCTGCGGCTTCAACCGGCGGCGTGCCGCCCTGGTGAATGTTAGAGATACAGGTACGATCGGCCTCAACGGTGGTTGCAATACGCGGCGAGTAAACGGCGTAGCAGGAGAGGCTTTCTGACTGCCCTAATCCCGGGCGTTCCCCCACCAGCAGGATCACCACTTTCGCGCCGAGGATCTCACCGATCTGATCTTCAATCTTCACGCGACCATAACGAACAAAGAATGGCGTACCGACTTTCAGCCCGGCCTGTTTCAGGCCCGCCATCAGCGGTGGCAGGATCTCTTCGTAGTTCACGGTGATCGCATCAGTTGACAGGCCATCAGAAATAACGACCTGCACGTCCGGATTGGCAACACACTGCGCTTTCAGCGCTTCAACAGCTTCTGCACACAGGCGGCGGCCCATATCCGGACGAGTCAGGTAGAGATTTTTGTCGCTAATTTCAGAGCGGACTTCCAGCAAGCCCTGCGCTTTCACCCACTCTTCCGGCACTTCTTTCAGTACGGTATCTTTCGAACGAGAGTGATCGGCCAGGAAACGCAGCAACGCCTGGGTACGCGGACGCGGACCGGCACGACCGGTACAAACGCGGGCCACGGTGCTGCGACGCAGTTCTGTTAATACGTCTGCGCGATGCGGGTTTTCCACACCAATCCACGCTTTTGCTTCCGCAGAACCTAAATCCAGCGCGCAGCTTTCCGAGGTCACTGGTGTCGTACAGGTGGTGGTGGCGCACTTTGCTTCTGACGGCGCGGGGGCCGCTTGTCCCATTGACGCCATCACGCTGCGTACAATTTCTTCAATCTGTTTTTGATCCATGATGTGTTATCTCCGCGTCATCAGAAGAACAGTGACGGATCGCCCGCCCGTTTGGTCAGGCGACCGTTTGCCATAATGCCCATGCTTTCCAGCCAGCGTTCAAACTCCGGTGACGGGCGCAGGTTGAGTAACTGACGCACAGTGGCGGTGTCGTGGAAGGCCGTAGTCTGGTAGTTGAGCATGATGTCATCACCCAGCGGCATCCCCATGATGTAGTTACAGCCTGCGGTGGCGAGCAGGATCATCAGGTTTTCGTTGAGGTTCTGGTCAGCGTCAGCGTGGTTGGTGTAGCAGCAGTCACAGCCCATAGAGATGCCGCTCAGCTTGCCCATAAAGTGATCTTCTAAGCCCGCGCGGATAATCTGGCGGTCGTTGTAGAGATACTCCGGCCCAATAAAACCGACCACGGTGTTGACGATAAACGGATCGTAATGACGCGCCAGCCCATAGTTACGCGCTTCCATCGTCACCTGGTCAGCGCCGAAGTTAGCGCCAGCGGACAGCGCCGAACCTTGTCCGGTTTCGAAGTAGAGGCAGTTTTCCCCGGCGATACGGTTAAACTCTGCACCCACTGCGCGCGCTTCGTCGAGCATCGCCAGCTCCACGCCAAACTCTTTCAGCCCTTTTTCGCTGCCGCAAATACTCTGGAAAATCAGCCCGCCCGGTGCGCCGCGACGAATCGCTTCGATCTGGGTGGTGACGTGCGCCAGTACGCAGCCCTGAGTTGGGATGTTGAATTTGTCGATCACGCCATAGATGGTATCCAACACGCGGCTTAAGTTTTCCACGTCGTCAGTCACCGGGTTAACGCCGATCACCGCATCGCCCACCCCGAAGGAAAGCCCTTCGTAGATTTGCGCGGCGATACTTTGCACATCGTCACGGGTATCGTTTGGCTGCAAGCGGGCGCTAAAGGTGCCCGGAATACCGATGGTGGTATTGGCCTTTTTGATCACCGGCATTTTCTTCGCGCCGTAGATCAGGTCCGCGTTGGAGCAAATCTTCGCTACCGCCGCTACCACTTCCGAGGTCAGCCCTTTGCGGGTAAAGGCAATGTCGTCCACGCTGGTTTCATCGCTCAGCACATACTCACGCAGTTCGCTGATGCTCCAGTTTTTAATCTGGTTGTAGGCCGTTTCGTTAACATCGTCCTGAATCAGCCGCGTCACGCAGTCATCTTCATAGGCAATCACCGGATTATTGCGGATGTCCGCTACGGTCATTTCCGACAACACCTGCTTTGCCGCCACGCGCTCCTGTGAGCTTGCCGCAGCAACGCCCGCCAGCACATCCCCCGAACGCAGTTCGTTGGCTTTAGCCAGCACCTCTTTTACATCCTTAAACTGATATACATTGCCGAACAATGTGGTCTTTAGTTTCATAAGTCGTTCCCTCAGGAAGGAAATGCGAGTGATTTCACCGTCACCGGCACAACCGATCCGCCAAAAAGAGGCGTACCAATGTCGATATAGTCCCCCGCGCGGACAATCACTTCGTCAATGACTGCCAACGGGAGTTGTTGTAGCTGTGGGCGCAACAACATGCCCAGAGCTTTACCAAAGTCCTGCCCGGCCACCACCAGCAGGGGATGCGGATTCGGAAAACGCGCGACGAAATCGACCAACGCGTTGATGACCGTCAGTACCGCGGCGTAACGCACAGGCAGCGAGGCGGGAAGCGCCAGCACGTACGCGTCAGTTTTAGGATCAAGATCCAGCTGAATCAGCGCCTGTTGCCAGGCACTCACCAGATCCTTTTCATCAATTGGGATCGCCACCGGCAAGTTGCGCAGCGGCAGTTGTACGCCCTCCAGCCAGATTGTGCTGCCAGAGAGCGAAAGGGTATGTGCACCCGCGCCAATCACCGTGGCGCGCACGGTTTGCGCCGGAAACTGCACGTTCATCTCACGCAGGCGCGGATGGTCATGCAGCGCCGTTGCCAGAAGCGGGCCAATATCGGCAAAACAGAACGGGTCGGCGGGCTGGTGGCGATAACATTCGCCAACGCCGCCAGAAAGCGTAATGATTTCGGGCGTAACACCTACGGGCAGCAAACCGGTTTGCATCAATGCCTGCGCGAGCGGCGAAAGCGTTCCGTCAATCACTTCGACAATCAGCTCTGCCATCCGGCGGGTAACCTGCACCAGCTGCGCGCCGGTCAGCGAACGGGCGTCAGTGCCTGCGCCGAAGCACTCATCCACAATCATCTGCCCCGGTTTATGAGCGTAAACCACGCGCCCCTGGCTGTCGGTTTCCAGCAGGCGACCGCCGACGTTGAGGCAGGCGGTGCCGCTGATTTTTCCGGCATCGAACAGGGCGTAGTTCGCAGTGCCACCGCCGATATCGATATTCAGTACCCGACACAGCCGTTGTTCAGAAAGAGTTTGCGCCCCGGCACCGTGACCGGCGATCACGGATTCGAGATGCGGCCCGGCGCTGGCGACGACAAAATCGCCCAGCGACTGGGAGAGCGTCATCACCGCCGGGCGAGCGTTGCGGGTTTTCGCGCTTTCACCGGTGATGATGATGGCACCAGAATCAACACTTTCCGGCGCAATGCCCGCAGCCTGATATTGATCCAGGATTAAGGTTTTCAGTTCCGCTTCTTTTAAACCACCCTGTTTATCGACAGGGGTAAAGAACACCGGGCTTTGCCAGCTAATTTCGCGTTTGATGAATTCGTAGCGCGGCACCTGCGACACCGCCGCACGGTTAACCAGCTCCAGGTGGGAGAAAATCACCTGGGTGGTGGTGGTGCCGATATCGATACCGACGCTCAGTAGCTGGCGAGTGTTCACGATTGCGCCTCCGCTTCGGTTTTAGCCGCGCTCGCGTCTTCTTTAGGTACCAGCATCATCGCCACGCCAATCGCCGTGACGCCGCCGATCAGCTTGCCGACAATCATCGGGAAGATCATGGCGTTCATGTTGGCAGCCGCGAAGCCTAAATGGTCGCCCAGGGCGAAAGCAGCGGAAACGGCGAAGGCACAGTTGATGACTTTGCCGCGGGTATCCATCTGCTTCATCATGCCAAACATCGGGATGTTGTTGGCAAGCGTTGCCACCATGCCGGCTGCCGCTATATTGTTCATATTCAGCACCTTACCGACACTCATCAGCGGTTTTTCAAACCAGCGAGTCAGCAGCAGCACCATCGGATACGCCCCTAACAGAACGCAGGAGATCGAGCCGATAACTTCAATGGCGCGCATCACTTCACCGGGTTTATCGCCAGGGGCCATAAAGATAGGATCAAGGCCCGGGATCAGTTCCCAGCCAAGGAGGAATTTCACTACCGCAGCGGCAAGACCGAGGGTGATCAATGCAACGAGGAATTTGGCGAAGATCTGGAAGCCGTTGATCATTTTTTCCGGGATGAATTTCAGCCCCAGCGCCACCAGCACCGCAACGATAAGTACCGGGATCATGTTCATCAGGATCAGCGCAAAGGTGAATTCCACTGGCTGACCGTTGATCTGCACACCGGAGTACATAGCCACCAGACCACCGGCAATACAGCCAATCGGAATGGTCACAATGCCCGCCAGCACGCCGAGCGCCAGATAACGACGGTCAGAAGGTTCGATAATGCCGAGCGCCACCGGAATGGAAAACACAATCGTTGGCCCCATCATCGACCCGAGAATTAATCCAGAGTATAGCCACGCTGCTACGTCGCCGCCCGCCAACTCTTTGGCGAGGAAGAAGCCGCCCATATCGCACGCCAGCAGTGTTCCGGCGAACATTGACGGGTTTGCGCCGAGCATTTCGTAAACCGGGATAATCACCGGTCCGAGTACGTGGGCCAGAACAGGTGCCAGCGCGGTCATACCAACCATCGCCAGGCCCAAAGCGCCCATTGCCATAAAGCCTTCTTCGAACTGACTGCCGGATCCTTCGATACTTTTACCGAACTTACCGAGGAAACGAGCAGAACCGCCGAACTGCGACAGGATCCTGTCTACGGCAGCTATCAGCATAAAGAACATCATGATGTACATGATGATTTCGTTAATTCCCATCGCCTTTACTCCCTGTTAGTTGTTATTTATTGCCAATGCTGAAAGTGGGTTTTTCCCTCACTCTGGAAGCCGAGGGACCGGGGTGAGGGTAATTGTTTGCACCGGAGCGACTCTGTTCCCCTCACCCTAACCCTCTCCCCAAAGGGGCGAGGGGACTGTCCGTACACTTTTATTGCGCCGCAGCATACAGACCAATAATCTGCTCCAGGCTGGCGGTACGCGGGTTGCTGCGCAGACAAATATCTTCCAGCGCGGCCTGCGCCCATGCGCCGTAATGCGCAGATGTCGCACCAATATCGCCCAGTCGTTTACCAATCCCGACTTCCGCAATCAGCTCACTTACCGCGTTAATAGCGTCACGATCGTCGGATTTTTTAGTTCTCAGCGCCCGGCCAATCTGACTAAACCGATCACGACAAACCATCCGGTTAAATTCCATTACCGTTGGCAGCAACATAGCGTTCGCCAGACCGTGCGGAATATGCAGCGCCGCCCCTGGCTGATGCGCCATCGCGTGGCACAACCCAAGCCCCGCACTGGAAAACGCCATTCCCGCCATACATGAAGCCAGCAACATGCTCTCGCGCGCGGCAAGGTCGTGACCGTAGCCCACCGCTTTCGGCAGCGATTGACCAATCATCGCAATGGCGCCAATCGCCAGGCTGTCGGTAAATGGTGTGGCGTTCAGCGCGCTGTACGCTTCAATGGCATGGGTTAACGCATCAATGCCAGTCATCGCCGTGACATGCGACGGCACACCTTCGGTCAATGCGGCGTCGAGAATCGCCACATCCGGCATCAGCGAGGCATGGGCTAACACCTGCTTACGCCCGCTCACCGCATCGATAATCACCGTTACGTTGGTGGTTTCAGAGCCGGTTCCGGCGGTAGTCGGAATGGCAATCAACGGCAGGCGCGGTTGCAGAACGCTGGTTTCTGACATCTCTGCCAGCGTGCTATCCGGGTTCGTCACCAGCAACGCCACGGCTTTTGCTGCATCCAGCACCGAGCCGCCGCCAAACGCAATCACCCCGTCACAGCCTGATTCACGCAACTGCGCCACGGCTGCACACACGTCGGTGATGCATGGTTCGCCCACCGGACATGGCCAGAGCGTCATGGCGATACCTTTAACGGCCAGGCTACGTGTCAGCCCGGCGGTCATCCCTGCCTGATGCAAAAAGCTGTCTGCCATCACGAACAGATGTTTCAGCCCACGCGTTTGCGCTTGCTGCCCACAACTGCTCACCGCGCCCGGACCGCAAAGCGTCACCGGTGGAACGCTAAATGTTTTTACCCGTTGCAGATTCAGGGTATCGAACGCCTGAAAGAGCGCGGTCTGCAATTCATTTTGCATATAGCCCCTCCGCTTTCTCTCGCCCGCTACTGGCGATCGCCAGCGGGGTCATAAACAAACTGTGCTGCGGTAAATGCACCTGTAACGCCGGAAATTGTTTGCGAAACAGTTCCGCCACGCCCGGTTGCATACAAGAGCCGCCCGCCAGCCATAAATCCGTAATGCCCTGCCCTTCAATATGCCGGGCGACAATGTCCGCCATTTTTTCGTACACCGGTTTCACCGCGGGCCAAATCTCTTCACCGTGACCGCGCTTGTACTGCTCTGCCTCTTCCAGCGAAATACGACGATTTCCGGCGAGAGTCAGAGAGATGTGATGTCCGCCGGTCGCTTCATCCGCCGAGTACGTCACCTTGCCCTTTTTCACGATGGCAATACCAGTAGTGCCACCGCCGATATCCACTACACCGGCGTTGTCCAGTTGCAGCAGATCCGCGACTGCGGTTGGCTCATCCAGTACATGGCTCACTTCCAGTCCGGCAGACTCCAGCACGTTGATGGAAATACGCGGGTCCGTACCTGGAGGAAAAGAGGTCGCCGCATGGCTAAAACGGCGACCGAATTGCTGCTCGAGGGTGTCGAGATGGCGACGAACAATGGTGACCGCACCGAAGAAATCCCAGACGATGCCGTCGCGGACCACATCGGCCCAGTCGAGGCATACCGCCACCGGCAGACCGTCGCGGTCGACAACCATCGACACCACATCGCAGGTGCCCAGATCCACCCCCAGCCACAGCGGAGATTCCGTCGCGGCGGGCGTCTGGTTACACAGCGTTGCCGCCGTTTGCAGACGTGGGGTGAGCCATTGTTCATCGTGCGCCATCGGTTACTCCTTAAACAATGCGAAACGCATCGACTAATACACAGCGACGCAGACGGACAAACGTCCGCGCGCTGGTTACCCCTTCACCGGTTGGCGTGGTGATGGTCATGGTGGTCCAGCCTTCCCCGCCCAGCCCCAGCCCGGCAATGCACGGTCCGTTCTTAACGAAAATGCTGGTATCAATGGCATTCGCCATCTGGTTCATGTTCTCGATATTGCGCGAGTGCATTGCCGCCGTGTGGTGGCAACCGCCTTCCAGTTTCACCGCCAGCGCAATGGCATCCGCCACGTTGGCGACGCGCACGACGGGCAGCACCGGCATCATCAGTTCGGTCACGGCAAACGGATGTTCTGCGGTGGTTTCTACAAACAGCAGTCGCGTTTGTTCCGGAACTTTAAGGCCGATTGCCGCCGCGATTTTCGCCGCATCGCGACCAACCCAGTCACGGCTGACGGTGCCTTTTCCGCACTCGTCGATATTTTTCAGCAACACCGATTGCAGTTGCTGCGCCTGCTCTGCGGTCAGTTTCACCGCATGCTGGCCTTCCATCAGACGCATCAGTTCATCGGCTACGCTATCAACAACAATCAGTACCTTTTCGTCGGCACAAATGATGTTGTTATCGAAAGACGCGCCTTTGACGATGGACTGAGCAGCACGGGCGAGGTCGGCGGTTTCATCCACCACTACCGGCGGGTTGCCAGCGCCTGCGGCAATCAGACGTTTATTGGTGTGTTTACGCGCCGCTTCCACTACCGCTTCGCCGCCGGTCACCACCAGCAGGCCGATACCCGGGAACTTGAACAAACGTTGCGCGGTTTCGATATCCGGATTGGCCACAGTAACCAGTAAGTTTTCCGGCCCGCCTGCGGCAACAATCGCCTGGTTGAGCAGCGTAATCGCCCGCTGGGAGACTTTTTTCGCCGCCGGATGCGGGGCAAAAATGACGCTGTTGCCCGCGGCAATCAGGCTGATGGCGTTGTTAATTACGGTTGCCGCCGGGTTAGTGGAAGGCGTCACCGAAGCCACCACGCCCCAGGGCGCGTTTTCAATCAGGGTCAGGCCGTTGTCACCGGTCAGCACCTGTGGTGAGAGGCACTCAACGCCTGGTGTGCCGCGCGCCTGAGCGACGTTTTTGGCAAATTTATCTTCAACGCGCCCCATGCCGGTTTCACTGACGGCAAGTTCCGCTAAATCTCTGGCGTGTTTTTCGCCTGCCTCACGAATGGCAGCAATGGCTAACTGGCGCATTGCCACGCTTTTTAACCCTTGCTGGGCGACTTTGGCTGCCGCAACGGCGTCATCCAGGGACGCGAAAACGCCCATCTCATGAACGGCGGCGGGCGGCGTGTCACTGCTTTGCATTTTCAGCAGTACCGCTTTCACCACCTGTTCAATATCCTGTTGATTCATGATGTTCTGCCTTATTTGTGGAAAATGACCTGACCGCCAGACACCACCTCATCGACGATGCCAATCACGCACAGATCGACCGGTGACGTTTCGCTTTTATGCGCCTGGCGGGCGGAACTGCCACTCACCAGCAACACCCACTCCCCGGTTCCCGCGCCAATATTGTCGATGGCGACAGCGCATTGCCCGTCAGGATTACCTTGTGGATCAATCATTTCCACCATCAGCAATTTGTCATGCGCCAGTCCGTGATGGCGTACGGTACAAACAATTTGTCCAGTGACGACTGCCAGTTTCATACCCGCCTCCGTAGCGTATTTCAGGTAAAAGCTCCCCCTACCCTCCGCAGAAGGTAAAATGAAAAAGGAGAGAGCGTGACGCCCGAATCGACGTCACACAGGGTGATTACAGGTTGCTGCTATCGCCTTTCAGGCCGATCGGGAACACTTCTTCCAGGTCGCCGTGCGGACGCGGGATAACGTGTACAGATACCAGCTCGCCGATACGCTGTGCCGCTGCGGCACCTGCATCGGTCGCGGCTTTACAGGCTGCAACATCACCACGAACCATGGCAGTACACAGGCCGCCGCCAATCTGCTTAACACCAACCAGCTTGACGCGCGCAGCTTTAACCATCGCGTCAGAAGCCTCAATCAGTGCAACCAGGCCCCGGGTTTCGATCATTCCTAATGCTTCCATTGTGCTTTCCTCTTTATCAGGGTCCAGAACGGGACCGTTCATTCAACCAGTGTTTGTAAACTGCTTTCGCGGTTCACTTCTGTCTGACGCGGCACAGCTGCCACCAGCGCCAGTTCGATAATTTCCTGCACGCTACAACCACGAGAGAGATCGTGCATCGGCGCGGCAAGTCCTTGTATCAATGGCCCGACGGCACGATATCCGCCAAGTCGTTGTGCGATTTTGTAGCCAATATTTCCGGCTTCCAGCGACGGAAAAACCATCACATTGGCCTTGCCTTGTAGCGGGCTGGCAGGCGCTTTTTGCGCCGCCACTTCCGGCACGAAGGCGGCGTCAAACTGCAACTCGCCATCGACAACCAGCTTTGGTGCGCGCTCACGGACGATTTCTGTCGCCTGCTGCACGTTGGCAACGCAGGGGTGACGGGCACTACCGTTGCTGGAAAACGACAGCATCGCCACGCGCGGTTCTTCTCCGGTGATGGCGCGCCAGGTTTCGGCGCTGGCAAGCGCGATATCCGCCAACTGCGCCGCCGTCGGCTGTGGCACCACGCTGCAATCGGCAAAACCCAACGCCGGACCGCTGTACTGTGGCAGCATCAGGAAAATGGATGAGAGCGTTTTACAGCCTGGCTGCAAGCCAATAATGCGTAATCCGGCACGCAGCACATTCGCCGTGGAAGAGAGATTGCCCGCGATACAGACATCCGCTTTACCGGCGCTGACCATTGCGGCGGCGAACATCAGCGGTTCGGTGAGTTTTTCCAGCGCATCCGGCGGCGTTTTTTCGCCCGCGCGGGCCAGCCAGCGATGAGCAAATTCTTCCCGCATTGCGAGGTTGCCATGCGGATCAATCACCTGTAGCCCGTCCATCGCTACGCCATGACTGAGCGCAAACTGACGAAGTTCAAACGGATTAGCGACCAGAATGGGCGTTGCCAGACCTTGTTGATGTAAATATTGCGCAGCTTTCAGCACACGCTGATCTAACGCATCCGGAAAAACCACTCTGGCGGGCGCTCGCAACGCCAGTTCACGACAACGTTCAATAATCATTGCGTTTCCCCCAGTCGTTGTTGGATCTGCTTCACCGTTAGCGGCTGCTTCGTTACGCTCAGGATCATCATCACGTAGACCGTGCTGGAAAGGCGGTTCAGCGCCTGCAAGATGTCCGGGCGTAATACTTCAAAGCTGCGGGTGATAAAGACCTGCGCCGCTACGGTTTCGGTTTCCCGCACTTTGGTGCGTAGCAGATTTAGCAACGCCGCATCGCGCCCGTGGCTGGCTTCCGGCACCAGATGATCGTGGTCGAGATAACGCAGCGGCTGGTGAGAAAGCCGATGCAGATCTTCGTCAGAAAGCCCGACAATCGCCTGGCAGGCCAGCGGTTCCCCCAGCGCATCGGCACGCATAATGTTGCCAAGACGCGAACGGATATCCGCCAGCCACGGCTGCCACGGTTCCGCCAGTTCAATTTGCAGCCACACTGCCAGCGCAATGGTGCTGTCGAGAACAGCGCGAAAAGCCAGGCGCGGATCGCTTTTGGCAACCATTTTTTCCGCCGACAGGTGAGTCAGCGTATCCGGCTTTTTTGCCACCGGCTGGCGGCACAGTTCGCAGCACGCCTGCGGATGTTCATCGCTACTGGTCAGCCCATGAACGGGCTGCGGCTGCTGCTGTTCATCGTCAACAAACAGGCGGCCCTGCTCGTCAATAAACTTGATGCGCAGATGGCGGCTTTCCAGTAACTCCCGGGCAGAGGGCGTCAGGCGACTGTCCGCAGGGAGATGGATCTCTGCGCCTTCGCTGAGCGTATGGTTCGCTCTTAGCCATGCTTCGGTGATGAAATCTTTCATAGGGATTGCCAGTTAGCCGGCCAGGCGACATACAGGAATTTCACGCTGGATGTCGTACCAAATTCGATACTGGAGCCTTTCGGGATAAACATCACATCGCCCGCTTTGGCGATCATAGTTTCGCCTTCGTGGCGAACATGCAGTTCCCCTTCCAGCACCATGTCGATTTCGTCGTAGTTCAGGGTCCACGGAAAGAAGGCGTTCTCCCACTGCATGAAACCAGCGGCCATACTGCTGCCGTCGTCTCCGGTCACGAGATCAGTCAAGCCTACGCAGTGCGGTTCCGCGCCATCGAAACGACCAAACTTGACGCTGCTGCCATCAATCACTTTGATGCCGCCTTTGCCGGTCACCGATTTGAAACTCGGCTGCATTGCACCCTGCTCCAGTGACTGTTTTTCCTTCATCACTTTTTCCATCAGCTGCGCGACCAGGCTTTCGGTAAACTGGCCTTCCGGTAGCTGGGCGATGATGGTTTCGCGGATGCGCTGGCTTTCGGTTTTATCGGCTGGCACGCTGGCGGGAACGGACGTCGTTACCGCAGTCGATTCATCACATTCGGTGATGGTAAAACCCAACAGATCAGCCACTTCACGAGCTTCCGGGGTAATAATGCTGGCGCGCAGAACCACGGACATTGCCAGTTCGCCGCGCGCGTGTGCTTCACGAATATCATTCGCTGTGATGAGTTTTTTCACCTGCTTCCTCCTGTTTGGTGAGAGATGCCAGATAATCCACCAGTTGCTGCACGCTTTGCGGGTCGTGGCTGTTTAGCTCGAAAATCGGCTCTTCGAAGCCCGTCTCAAGCAATAACTTTCGCGTTGCGGCGACGTCAGCATCTGGCATGTCCGTTTTACTGATGACGGCGATTTGCCGTTTGCTGACGCCAATATCCAGCAACCCGGCAGGCAACCGACTTTCCGGGTCATTCGCGCCGTGGACATAGATCAGCATGTCCACATCCTGTAGCGTGGTAATTAAGGCGTGATACCAGCGGGGATGGCTAAAATATTCACCCGGCGTATCAATATCGCCCTTATCATTAAATTCCACGGCCTGTGTTTTTCTGGCGAGGGTATAATTCCCCTGCAACGCATTAAATAACGTTGTTTTTCCTGCCCCGACGGTACCCACAAACGCAATTCGTTTCATGAATGCCTCGTATTAACTTTTGGTCATTTCACAAAGCGTATAATTTAATAAGCGACCTAAACCACTGACGGTTTGTGATAACGCTTCTTCTACTGCACCCACCGAGCCATAAATCACCAGCGCGCCGCTAAAACGGTCGAGAAAACCGATATGCACATCGGCAGCTTTCAGCGCTAAATCACCGGCGATCATCGCCGTTTCTCCGGGAGTTAGCGTCATAATGCCAATTGCGCCCGCATCCGGAACGCCGATTTTCTTCGCCAGTTCCTCGCCGGGATGCGCGATGAGATGCGCCAGTGTGACCTGTTTACCGGGCACAAATTCCTGAATGATGCGTTCTTTATCCATGAGTCGCCGCCTGTGAAAAACTTTCGTGTATCGTGACAATATTTCGTCAGAGTAAATAACAAAATTCGGCAAGCGCGTTTAAAAGGTGAGGTAGATCACTAAGAATGGAGAGATATTTGCTGTGGTGCATAAACTTTCATATGCAACGCATGAATATAAATAAAATAATATCGAGATATTTTATATACTGTTTTTTTTATTATTCGCAAACTCAGTAATAAACTTTACTAATATATTGCAGCTAAACCGCTTACCCTGAATATTCAGGGTAAGCGTGAGAGTTAAAAAAGAATTACAGCGGTTGGGTTTGCGCTTCAACCACGGCCAGCGCCACCATGTTGACGATACGACGTACCGATGCGATCGGCGTTAACACGTGAACCGGCTTCGCCACGCCCATCAGCACCGGACCGACAGTCACACCTTCCGAGCTGGAAACGCGCAGTAAGTTGTAACTAATGCGGGCAGCTTCCATGTTCGGCATCACCAGAATATTAGCGGAACCTTTCAAAGGGCTGTCCGGCATACGGTCGTTGCGAATCGCTTCCACCAGCGCTGCATCGCCGTGCATTTCACCATCAATCATCAGTTCTGGCGCACGTTCCCTGACCAGTTCCAGCGCCTGACGCATTTTGCTCGACGACGGGCAGTCAGAAGAACCAAAGTTGGAGTGCGACAACAGAGCCACACGCGGTTCAATACCAAAACGACGAACAGTTTCTGCCGCCATCAAGGTGATCTCCGCCAGCTCTTCTGCATCAGGCTCATCATTGACGTAGGTATCGGCAATAAAGGTGTTACCACTCGGCAACAGCAGCGCGTTCATGGCACCTGCGGTGTGAACGCCATCGCGATAACCAAAGACATTTTTCACCACGCTAAAGTGTTCATGATAATCGCCCACCGTACCGCAAATCATTGCATCGGCTTCGCCACGCTGAACCATGATCGCGCCGATCACTGTCGGGTTACTGATCAGCGCACGCTGCGCCTGCTCCTGAGTGACACCGCGACGCTTCATGATCTGGAAGTATTCGGTCCAGTACTCTTTAAAGCGCGGATCGGATTCGTTATTGACGATCTCAAAATCAACGCCCGCCTTGATCTGCAAGCCCAGTTTCTGAATGCGCATTTCGATCACGTTCGGACGACCAATAAGAATCGGTTTCGCCAGTCCCAGCGTTACCAATTCCTGAGTGGCATGCAGAACGCGCGCCTCTTCCCCTTCCGGCAGAACTACGCGCTTCGGCGCTTTGCGAGCCTGGGAGAAAATCGGCTTCATAAACAGGTTGGTTTTGTAAACGAACTCCGTCAGCTTGTCGATGTAGACGTCGAAATCAGCAATCGGACGCGTCGCCACGCCCGACTCCATCGCCGCTTTCGCCACCGCAGGAGCGATCTTAACGATCAAGCGCGGATCAAACGGTTTTGGAATGATGTATTCCGGACCAAAGCTCAGATCCTGATCGCCATACGCTGAAGCCACCACTTCACTCTGTTCCGCATGGGCCAGTTCTGCAATCGCGCGTACTGCCGCCAGTTTCATCTCTTCGTTGATGGCGGTTGCGCCAACGTCCAGCGCGCCACGGAAGATAAACGGGAAGCAAAGGACGTTGTTCACCTGGTTCGGGTAGTCGGAACGGCCGGTACAGATGATGGCATCCGGACGCACTTCTTTCGCCAGCGGCGGCAGAATTTCCGGTTCCGGATTCGCCAGCGCCAGGATCATTGGTGCCCGAGCCATTTTCTTCACCATTTCCTGGGTCAGCACTTTCGGGCCGGAACAGCCGAGGAAAATATCCGCACCTTCAATCACATCATCGAGGGTACGTTTGCCGTCATCCACCACCGCATATGCGGCTTTGGTTTCCGCCATATTTGGCTCACGGCCCTGATAGATAACGCCTTTTGAATCACAAACCACGATGTTATGTTTTTGCAGCCCCAGCGCCACCAGCAGGTTCATACAGGCAATTGCTGCTGCACCCGCGCCGGAAACCACCATCCGCACGTCGGAGATGTTTTTCTCCACCACGCGCAATCCGTTGAGGATGGCGGCAGTGCTGATAATTGCCGTGCCGTGCTGATCGTCGTGGAATACTGGAATATTCATCCGCTCGCGCAGTTTCTGTTCAATATAGAAACATTCTGGCGCTTTAATGTCTTCGAGGTTGATGCCGCCGAAGGTCGGTTCAAGCGCGGCGACGACTTCAATAAATTTGTCCGGGTCGAGTTCATCAACTTCAATGTCAAATACATCAATCCCGGCGAATTTCTTAAACAGAACGCCCTTGCCTTCCATCACCGGTTTGCCTGCCAGCGCGCCAATGTTGCCTAACCCCAGCACCGCCGTACCGTTAGAGATCACCGCCACCAGGTTACCACGCGCGGTATATTTGTAGGCTTTTAACGGGTCTTTTTCGATTTCAAGACAAGGTGCGGCAACGCCTGGTGAGTAGGCCAGCGCCAGATCGCGCTGCGTTGCCAGAGGCTTGGTTGGAGAAACCTGGATTTTCCCTGGAACTGGAAATTCATGGAAATCAAGTGCACTTTGTTTTAACTGGTCATCCATTTGGTTGTTCCTTTCACGTAACGTTCACAAATAAAGTGTGTGGGCAACAGCCCCTGCCCACAACGTGGCGCACATTATTACCTTGCCGGAGTCTACAGACTTTGAGCAAGTCCAAACTCTCACCATTAATATAATGTTTTGGTAATAATCCTATAACACTGATGTTACCTGCTTAATCCAGCAATACCATGCCTGTCTGCTATGCTTTTTTGATGCGTTTAGCGAAATTTCTCAGAAGTGTGAATTAACGCACTCATCTAACACTTTACTTTTCAAGGAGTATTTCCTATGAACGAGTTAGACGGCATCAAACAGTTCACCACTGTCGTGGCAGACAGCGGCGATATTGAGTCCATTCGCCATTATCATCCCCAGGATGCCACCACCAATCCTTCGCTGTTACTCAAGGCTGCCGGATTATCACAATATGAGCATTTAATAGACGATGCTATCGCCTGGGGTAAAAAAAATGGCAAAACCCAGGAACAACAGGTGGTCGCAGCGTGTGACAAACTGGCGGTCAATTTCGGTGCTGAAATTCTCAAAATCGTACCCGGTCGCGTGTCAACAGAAGTTGATGCACGCCTCTCTTTTGATAAAGAAAAGAGTATTGAAAAGGCCCGCCATCTGGTGGACTTGTATCAGCAACAAGGCGTTGAGAAATCACGCATTTTGATCAAGCTGGCTTCAACCTGGGAAGGAATTCGCGCGGCAGAAGAGCTGGAAAAAGAAGGTATTAACTGCAACCTGACGCTGCTGTTTTCTTTTGCACAGGCGCGGGCCTGTGCAGAAGCAGGCGTATTTCTGATTTCGCCGTTTGTCGGGCGTATTTATGACTGGTATCAGGCACGCAAGCCGATGGACCCGTATGTGGTGGAAGAAGATCCAGGCGTTAAATCAGTACGCAATATCTACGACTACTATAAGCAACACCACTATGAAACCATTGTGATGGGCGCGAGTTTCCGTCGCACCGAACAAATCCTCGCCTTAACCGGCTGCGATCGACTGACTATCGCACCGAATTTGCTAAAGGAGCTGCAGGAAAAAGTTTCGCCAGTGGTACGTAAATTAATCCCACCTTCTCAGACGTTCCCACGCCCAGCTCCCATGAGCGAAGCGGAGTTCCGTTGGGAGCACAATCAGGATGCGATGGCGGTAGAAAAACTGTCTGAAGGCATTCGTCTGTTCGCCGTTGATCAACGCAAACTGGAAGATCTTCTTGCCGCCAAACTATAAACCAGCCACGGAGTGTTATATGTCCCGAAAAGACCTTGCCAATGCGATTCGCGCACTCAGTATGGATGCGGTACAAAAAGCCAATTCTGGTCATCCCGGCGCGCCGATGGGCATGGCTGATATTGCCGAAGTGCTGTGGAACGATTTTCTTAAACATAATCCTACCGACCCAACCTGGTATGATCGCGACCGCTTTATTCTTTCCAACGGTCACGCGTCGATGCTGCTCTACAGTTTGCTGCATCTGACCGGTTACGACCTGCCGCTGGAAGAACTGAAGAACTTTCGTCAGTTGCATTCGAAAACCCCTGGTCACCCGGAAATCGGCTATACGCCTGGTGTTGAAACCACCACCGGTCCACTTGGACAAGGTTTGGCGAACGCCGTCGGGCTGGCGATAGCAGAGCGTACGCTGGCGGCGCAGTTTAACCAGCCAGATCATGAAATTGTCGATCACTTCACCTATGTGTTTATGGGCGACGGCTGCCTGATGGAAGGTATTTCCCACGAAGTCTGTTCGCTGGCGGGCACGCTGGGACTGGGCAAGCTGATTGGTTTTTACGATCACAACGGTATTTCCATCGACGGTGAAACCGAAGGCTGGTTTACCGACGATACAGCAAAACGTTTTGAAGCCTATCACTGGCATGTGATCCACGAGATCGACGGCCACGATCCGCAGGCGGTGAAGGAAGCGATCCTTGAAGCGCAAAGCGTGAAAGATAAGCCGTCGCTGATTATCTGCCGTACGGTGATTGGCTTTGGTTCGCCGAATAAAGCAGGTAAGGAAGAGGCGCACGGCGCACCACTGGGGGAAGAAGAAGTGGCGCTGGCACGGCAAAAACTGGGCTGGCACCATCCGCCATTTGAGATCCCTAAAGAGATTTATCACGCCTGGGATGCCCGCGAAAAAGGCGAAAAAGCGCAGCAGAGCTGGAATGAGAAGTTTGCCGCCTATAAAAAGGCTCATCCGCAACTGGCAGAAGAGTTTACCCGTCGGATGAGCGGTGGTTTACCGAAGGACTGGGAGAAAACGACTCAGAAATATATCAATGAGTTGCAGGCGAATCCGGCGAAAATCGCTACCCGTAAGGCTTCGCAAAATACGCTTAACGCTTACGGGCCTATGCTACCGGAGCTGCTCGGCGGTTCGGCGGATCTGGCTCCCAGCAACCTGACCATCTGGAAAGGTTCTGTTTCGCTGAAGGAAGATCCGGCGGGCAACTACATTCACTACGGGGTGCGTGAATTTGGCATGACCGCTATCGCCAACGGCATTGCGCACCACGGCGGCTTTGTGCCGTATACCGCGACGTTCCTGATGTTTGTTGAATACGCCCGTAACGCCGCGCGGATGGCGGCACTGATGAAAGCGCGGCAGATTATGGTTTATACCCACGACTCAATTGGCCTGGGCGAAGATGGTCCTACGCACCAGGCTGTTGAGCAACTGGCCAGTCTGCGCTTAACGCCAAATTTCAGCACCTGGCGACCGTGCGATCAGGTGGAAGCAGCGGTGGGCTGGAAGCTGGCGGTTGAGCGCCACAACGGACCGACGGCACTGATCCTCTCCAGGCAGAATCTGGCCCAGGTGGAACGTACGCCGGATCAGGTTAAAGAGATTGCTCGTGGTGGTTATGTGTTGAAAGACAGCGGCGGTAAGCCAGATATTATTTTGATTGCCACCGGTTCAGAGATGGAAATCACCCTGCAAGCGGCAGAGAAATTAGCGGGAGAAGGTCGCAATGTACGCGTAGTTTCCCTGCCCTCGACCGATATTTTCGACGCCCAGGATGAGGAATATCGGGAGTCGGTGTTGCCTTCTAACGTTGCGGCTCGCGTAGCGGTGGAAGCAGGCATCGCCGATTACTGGTACAAGTATGTTGGTCTGAAAGGGGCAATTGTCGGGATGACGGGTTACGGGGAATCTGCTCCGGCGGATAAGCTGTTCCCGTTCTTTGGCTTTACCGCCGAGAATATTGTGGCAAAAGCGCATAAGGTGCTGGGAGTGAAAGGTGCCTGATGGTGATCGCCGGATGCTGTATGTTCCCCTAACCCTAACCCTCTCCCCAGAGGGGCGAGGAGACAGTCTGTGCGCTTTTTAGGGGCGCATCTGGGATTTTGTTTAACGGGTGATCCACAACGTGGGCCAGGCGTCTGGCCCATGCCAGTTATCGCAGGTGGGTTCTGCGGCGTAACGCACCAGGCGAAAACGCTGACCGTCAAAGCGCCAGCGCGCCTGAATGCCACAATCGCTTAATCCGCGCCCTTTCGCTAAGGTCACCAGTTCACGCGATTTCTCATCAAATGTTGCGTTCATCAGTTCCAGTTCATTCGTCTCCTGACCGTTGTTGAACGGCAAACGCAACCGAACCGGGCGCGAGGCTAGCGGCTTTTTACGCGACACAATCCATGCCAAATCAATGGTGTTATAGGCCCCTGCCTCACAGCTAATCATCATCAGTGCTTTATCATCGGTCAGCGCAGTGACATTCACCTCACGACGTAACGGATCAAGCGAGCAGCGCAGACCATTCATCCGCCAGTTTCCATAATCCAGCAAATCGTTGCGTTCTTCGAGTGAGAGTGGCGTCGGCGTTGGGTTAACCACCGCGACCTCTTTCAGCGCAGGCGCGGGCGGTACGCTGAGCGGCGGTTCGTCCCCTTTCTTTATCCACGCGGTTTCACTGCCAACGCGCTTTTGCTGAGCATCAATAAACAACAACGCCGCTTTTAAGCCATTCAGAGAAATGGTCTGATTGCCATCGCGTAAGGTGATTGCCTTCCCTTCCTGAATCAGCTGCAAAAACGCGGTGATGGTTGCCGTATCATCGGTTACTAGTAACCATGGTGAAATCCGCCACTTGTCACCACTTAACGCCAACGGCTCACCATCTAACAGCAGCCGTGGCGCTATCTCCCCTTCAGACGCATCCGGCGACTTCAACCCGCCGCGCTCAATACGTAAAACGGCATCGGTATGCGCCCCGGCGCTGCGGCTCAGGGTCATCACCAGTCCGTTATGATCGCCCGTATTACGCGCCACGCAGAAGTTTTGGTTATTACAGGTGACCTGCCAGTCGGAAAACGCCCGTTGCGCTGGTGCCGCCCACACCAAAGACGTCGGCAACAAAGCGAAAAAAAAGAGAAGGAAAATGCGATAGCGCATGGACGGTACGACCCCAGAAGTTCAAACAAACAGCACAAGTCGTATCTTCGTTGCGCAGGTAGCGCGGCTCAATCGGATTTGTCGGATTGAGCCAATAATAAACAACGAAATATTATTGTTATTTTTCAGTCCATTAAATGTGACGTTTGCAAATAGTTAAGCAATAACACCGTCTTACCGTCACGTATCTCGCCGGTTTTAATCATCTCCAGCGCCTGGCTGAACGGCAGCTCAAGCACTTCAATATCTTCATCTTCGACACCACCACCGGCGTTAGCGCGCTGGCTGTCACTGTATTCGGCGATAAAAAAGTGGATTAGCTCAGTCACACCGCCAGGCGACATATACAGTTCAAATAATTTGCGCACTTCGCCCACTTCATAGCCCGTCTCTTCAATTGCTTCTTTGCGAATGCACACTTCCGGTTCGTCGTTATCCAGCAGCCCGGCGCAGGTTTCAATCAGCTGCCCGCTTTCATTGCCATTAACCCAGGTAGCGACACGGAACTGACGAATCAGAACCACGGTCTTTTTCTTCGCGTTGTACAGGAGGATCGTCGCACCATTACCGCGATCGTAAACTTCACGTTTATGACGGATAACTTCGCCATCTTTGCGCGTGAGATCGTAAGTAATGTTGTGCAGGGTGAAATAGTTATCGGAGAGAATTTTGTCTTTAATGAGGGTGATTTGTTGCGTCATACCGACTCCACAGCGCGAAATGAACAATTATCTTACGCTGTGAAGTCGGGTTTGTCTGCGCAGGCTATCAGTGAGATTTGACTGATTTTACCCCCAGCCAGTCAATAATCCCCTGTGCCGCATGACGTCCTTCTGCCATTGCGGTAACCACCAGATCCGCACCACGCACGGCGTCACCACCAGCGAAGATTTTCGGATTGGTGGTCTGGTAACGGTACTGGCTTTCCACATCCGCGATGATGCGACCCCATTTGTCTACCGTTACACCGTGCGACTCCAGCCACGGCATCCCGTGCGGATTGAAGCCAAACGCCATAATCACCGCGTCGGCTGGCATGACAAATTCACTGCCTTCCACCGGCACTGGACGCCGACGCCCCTGGGCATCCGGCTCGCCAAGACGCGTGCGCAGGAAACGAATTCCGCAAACGTGACCTTGCTCATTCAGCTCAAGCGCCACCGGCTGGACGTTAAATTCAAAGTTGGCCCCCTCTTCGCGGGCGTTCTTCACCTCTTTCTTCGAGCCTGGCATGTTAGCTTCATCACGACGATAAGCGCAGGTGACGTTACTCGCGCCGTGGCGCAGCGCGGTACGCACACAGTCCATCGCGGTGTCGCCGCCGCCCAGTACCACGACGTTGAGTCCGGCGGTATTGATAAACGGCTCTTCCGGTAGCTCTTCGAGTCCCATCACCTGTTTAGTGTTGGCGATGAGGAACGGCAGGGCGTCATAAACGCCCGGCGCATCTTCATTGGGTAAACCCGCTTTCATGGAACGGTAAGTGCCTACGCCAACGAAGACCGCGTCGTATTGTTCCAAAAGCGAATCCAAAGAGACATCTTTACCCACTTCACAATTGAGTTCGAAGTGAATCCCCATCGCGCTGAAGATTTCCCGACGGCGTGCCAGCAGGGATTTATCCAGTTTGAAAGAAGGAATGCCGAAAGTGAGCAAGCCACCGATTTCTGGATGGCGATCGTACACCGTCACCTCTACGCCATTGCGGGTCAGAACATCCGCACAGGCCAGCCCTGCCGGACCCGCACCGATAATCGCCACTCGCTTGTCCACTTTGGTGACATGACTTAAGTCAGGACGCCAACCTTTCGCCAACGCCTGATCTGAAATGTAGCGTTCAATGTTGCCGATAGTTACTGCGCCGTGCTCATCGCGAATAGTACAGGCACCTTCACACAAACGGTCTTGCGGGCAAACGCGTCCGGTAATTTCCGGCAGGGTGTTGGTCTGGTGAGAAAGCTCGACGGCGGCGTCGATGTTTCCTGCTTTCACCAGTTCAATCCACTGCGGTATATGGTTATGCAGCGGGCAGGTCCATTCACAAACGCTGTGCTCGCCACACTTAAGGCAACGCGAGGCTTCCCGTTGTGCCTGATCGGCACGGAATGGCAGATAAATTTCATCAAAACCGGTTTTGCGCGCTTCAATCGCCAGTTTGTCCGGCTCGCCACGCGCGGGCGTTGCCTGCATTTGCTCGACTTTACTCATTACCGGCATTTCTTGTGCCGCGGTACTGGCATGCCACGGTTGATGTTCCTGACGTGCGGTGCGTAAGCGGCGGGATTTCGCCATGCCGGAGAGTGCGGCGTCAGTGACCAGTTGCAGCGCGTCCGCCGGGCAATTTTCGACACAGGCAGGACCGTTTTCGCGCCCTGCACAAAGGTCGCATTTATGCGCCGTGGCTTTAACTTTGCCAGCCGCAACGGGTGTCAGGACGATTTGCATCGTACCAAATGGACAGGCCACCACGCAGGATTTACAGCCAATACACTTTTGCTGATTGACCTGAATGCTGTCATCAACGTGGCTGATTGCGCCATTAGGGCAGCTACGGGCGCAGGGCGCATCTTCACAATGGTGACAGGTCACTGCACTACGTTGCTGCTGATGTTTGATAACCGTAATTCGGGGATGAAAATGGCGTTGGCTCAGGACATGTTGCTCGTCATTGTGAGCCATGACACAGGCGATTTCACAAGCATGACAACCCAGACATTGCTGACTGTTGGCCATAATAAAACGATTCATAACGACCTTCTTTTTTGGTTGTAAAAACCTTATTCTTTATATGAGTGTTGTTATTACCCGACTTACAGGGGAATCGGCAATGTTCATGTGCCCAGAATAAGTAACTATTTCGCTATAAACTGTGGCAGATCAAATAATCCCATCACTGACTAAATTGCGTTTCAGCGAACTGGAACATTAATGATTTTTTGTGGAGAAGACGCGTGTGATTGTTAAACGACCCGTCTCGGCCAGTCTGGCCCGGGCCTTTTTTTACATTGTGCTGCTGTCGATTCTTTCCACGGGTATCGCTCTGCTAACTCTGGCGAGCAGTTTGCGCGACGCTGAGGCTATCAATATTGCCGGATCGCTGCGTATGCAGAGTTACCGCCTGGGCTACGATTTGCAAAGTGGCAGTCCACAACTCAATGCACATCGCCAGTTATTTCAGCAGGCACTGCATTCACCGGTATTAACCAATCTCAACGTCTGGTATGTGCCAGAGGCAGTAAAAACCCGCTATGCGCATCTGAATGCCAACTGGCTGGAGATGAATAATCGGCTCAGCAAGGGCGACTTGCCGTGGTATCAGGCCAATATTAATAATTATGTTAATCAGATAGACCTGTTCGTGCTGGCTTTACAGCACTACGCTGAACGCAAAATGCTGCTGGTGGTGGCGATTTCCCTGGCTGGCGGCATCGGTATTTTCACGCTGGTCTTTTTTACTTTGCGCCGCATACGCCATCAGGTGGTTGCCCCGCTGAATCAGCTGGTTACCGCCAGTCAGCGTATTGAACACGGGCAGTTCGACTCGCCGCCGCTGGATACCAGCCTGCCGAATGAGCTTGGCCTGCTTGCAAAAACCTTTAACCAGATGTCGAGCGAACTGCATAAATTGTACCGTTCGCTGGAGGCGTCAGTAGAAGAAAAGACCCGCGATCTCCACGAGGCCAAGCGTCGTCTGGAGGTGTTGTATCAGTGTTCGCAGGCGCTAAACACCAGCCAGATTGATGTGCATTGTTTCCGCCATATTTTGCAGATTGTTCGCGACAATGAAGCGGCTGAATATCTGGAGTTAAATGTCGGTGACAACTGGCGGATTAGCGAAGGGCAGCCAAACCCGGAATTGCCGATGCAGATTTTACCGGTGACAATGCAAGAGACGGTTTACGGCGAACTGCACTGGCAAAATAGTCACGTTTCATCATCAGAACCGCTGCTTAACAGCGTTTCGTCGATGCTGGGACGCGGTTTGTACTTTAATCAGGCGCAGAAGCATTTTCAGCAGTTATTGTTGATGGAAGAACGTGCGACCATCGCCCGCGAATTGCACGACTCGCTGGCTCAGGTACTTTCTTACTTACGTATCCAGTTGACGTTACTGAAGCGTTCGATACCGGAAGATAATGCCACCGCACAAAGTATCATGGCCGATTTTTCCCAGGCGTTGAATGATGCTTATCGGCAGTTACGCGAGCTGTTAACTACTTTCCGCCTGACGCTGCAGCAGGCGGATCTCCCCTCCGCGTTGAGGGAAATGCTGGATACGTTACAAAATCAAACCAGCGCCAAACTGACCCTCGACTGCCGTCTGCCAACCCTGGCGCTGGATGCGCAAATGCAGGTGCATTTGTTGCAAATTATTCGCGAAGCGGTGCTGAATGCGATGAAGCACGCCAACGCCAGCGAAATCGCCGTTAGCTGCGTCACCGCGCCGGATGGCAATCACACAGTCTATATTCGCGACAACGGGATTGGCATCGGTGAACCGAAAGAACCCGAAGGCCATTATGGTCTGAATATCATGCGCGAACGCGCGGAAAGATTGGGTGGGACGCTGACTTTTTCGCAACCTTCCGGCGGCGGCACGTTAGTGAGTATTAGCTTTCGCTCTGCGGAGGGTGAGGAAAGTCAGCTGATGTAATGCCTCTTATTGACCAAAGAATAGTGGCACTTAAGGTTCAGTATAAAAGGGCATGATAATTTACATTAACTCCTTTTTTTCTCCACGATTGGCTCGTACCTTGCCGCTACAGTGAAGCAAGTCAAGCCTACAACGATACGCAGAAACACGAGGTCCTCTTTTAATGGCGAATTTCTTTATTGATCGCCCCATTTTTGCCTGGGTGCTGGCAATCCTGTTGTGTCTGACAGGTACCCTGGCGATTTTTTCATTGCCCGTTGAACAATACCCCGATCTCGCGCCACCGAATGTGCGAGTGACCGCTAACTATCCCGGCGCATCGGCCCAGACGCTGGAAAACACCGTGACCCAGGTTATCGAGCAAAATATGACCGGCCTCGATAATCTCATGTATATGTCGTCTCAGAGCAGTGGCACCGGCCAGGCATCTGTCACTTTAAGTTTTAAAGCAGGCACCGATCCGGACGAAGCCGTGCAGCAAGTACAAAACCAGCTGCAATCAGCCATGCGAAAGTTACCGCAGGCGGTGCAAAATCAGGGCGTGACGGTGCGTAAAACCGGCGATACCAATATTCTGACCATTGCCTTCGTCTCTACCGATGGTTCGATGGATAAACAGGATATTGCCGATTACGTTGCCAGTAATATTCAGGATCCGTTAAGCCGCGTGAATGGCGTCGGGGATATCGATGCCTATGGTTCGCAATATTCCATGCGTATCTGGCTGGACCCGGCGAAACTCAACAGTTTCCAGATGACGGCTAAAGATGTCACTGATGCCATTGAGTCACAGAACGCGCAGATTGCGGTTGGGCAACTTGGTGGTACGCCTTCCGTCGATAAGCAGGCGCTCAACGCCACCATTAACGCCCAGTCACTGCTACAAACACCAGAACAGTTCCGCGATATCACCTTGCGGGTGAATCAGGACGGCTCAGAGGTAAGGCTGGGCGATGTCGCCACCATCGAAATGGGGGCGGAAAAATACGATTATCTTAGCCGCTTCAATGGTATGCCAGCCTCCGGGCTGGGGGTAAAACTGGCCTCCGGCGCGAACGAAATGGCGACAGCGGAGCTGGTGCTCAATCGTCTCGACGAGCTGGCGCAGTATTTCCCGCACGGACTGGAATACAAGGTGGCGTATGAAACCACCTCGTTTGTTAAAGCCTCCATTGAAGACGTGGTGAAAACGCTGCTGGAAGCTATCGCTCTGGTTTTCCTCGTTATGTATCTGTTCCTGCAAAACTTCCGCGCCACGCTGATACCCACTATCGCCGTGCCGGTGGTGTTGATGGGAACCTTCTCCGTACTTTATGCCTTCGGTTACAGCGTCAACACCTTAACCATGTTCGCGATGGTGCTGGCGATCGGTCTGCTGGTGGATGACGCCATCGTGGTGGTGGAAAACGTCGAACGTATTATGAGTGAGGAAGGACTCACTCCTCGCGAAGCCACACGTAAATCGATGGGGCAGATCCAGGGGGCACTGGTCGGGATTGCGATGGTGCTTTCGGCGGTATTTGTACCAATGGCCTTCTTCGGCGGCACCACCGGTGCCATCTATCGCCAGTTCTCTATTACCATTGTTGCAGCGATGGTGCTGTCAGTACTGGTAGCGATGATCCTCACTCCGGCTCTGTGTGCCACGCTACTTAAGCCACTGAAAAAAGGTGAGCATCACGGGCAAAAAGGCTTTTTTGCCTGGTTTAACCAGATGTTTAACCGCAACGCCGAACGCTACGAAAAAGGGGTGGCGAAAATTCTCCACCGTAGCCTGCGCTGGATTGTGATTTATGTCCTGCTGCTTGGCGGCATGGTGTTCCTGTTCCTGCGTTTGCCGACGTCGTTCTTGCCACTGGAAGACCGTGGCATGTTTACTACCTCGGTACAGTTGCCCAGCGGTTCAACCCAACAACAGACCCTGAAAGTCGTTGAGCAAATCGAGAAATACTACTTCACCCATGAAAAAGACAACATCATGTCGGTGTTTGCCACTGTTGGTTCTGGCCCTGGGGGTAACGGGCAAAACGTGGCGAGAATGTTTATCCGCCTGAAAGACTGGAGCGAACGCGACAGTAAGACCGGCACCTCGTTTGCCATTATCGAGCGTGCAACGAAGGCGTTTAACAAGATTAAAGAAGCTCGCGTTATCGCCAGCAGCCCGCCAGCAATTAGCGGTCTTGGTAGTTCTGCGGGTTTTGATATGGAGTTGCAGGACCACGCTGGAGCGGGTCACGATGCGCTGATGGCAGCACGTAACCAGTTGCTGGCGCTGGCGGCGGAAAACCCGGAGCTAACCCGTGTGCGCCATAACGGCCTCGACGACAGTCCGCAGTTGCAGATTGATATCGACCAGCGTAAAGCTCAGGCGCTGGGCGTTGCTATCGACGATATTAACGACACACTGCAAACCGCCTGGGGTTCGAGCTATGTGAATGACTTTATGGATCGCGGTCGCGTGAAGAAAGTCTATGTGCAGGCAGCTGCGCCGTATCGCATGCTGCCAGATGACATCAATCTCTGGTATGTCCGAAATAAAGATGGCGGCATGGTGCCCTTCTCTGCTTTCGCGACCTCACGCTGGGAGACAGGCTCGCCGCGTCTGGAACGCTATAACGGTTATTCTGCGGTAGAGATTGTAGGGGAAGCCGCACCGGGGGTCAGTACCGGTACGGCGATGGATATTATGGAATCGTTAGTGAAGCAGTTGCCAAACGGCTTTGGTCTGGAGTGGACGGCGATGTCGTATCAGGAGCGGCTTTCCGGCGCGCAGGCTCCGGCGCTGTACGCCATTTCCTTGCTGGTGGTATTCCTGTGTCTTGCGGCGTTGTATGAAAGCTGGTCGGTGCCGTTCTCGGTAATGCTGGTCGTGCCGCTGGGGGTTATCGGCGCGCTGCTGGCAACCTGGATGCGCGGGCTGGAAAACGACGTTTACTTCCAGGTGGGCCTGTTAACGGTCATTGGTTTATCGGCGAAAAACGCCATCCTGATCGTCGAGTTTGCTAACGAGATGAACCAAAAAGGCCACGACCTGTTTGAAGCGACGCTCCACGCCTGCCGTCAGCGTTTACGCCCGATTCTGATGACTTCGCTGGCATTTATCTTCGGCGTATTGCCAATGGCAACCAGCACGGGTGCCGGTTCCGGTGGTCAGCATGCGGTGGGTACTGGCGTAATGGGCGGGATGATTTCGGCCACTATTCTGGCTATTTACTTCGTGCCGCTGTTCTTTGTGCTGGTGCGCCGCCGCTTCCCGCTGAAGCCGCGCCCGGAATAAGCAATAAAAAAGGCGACATGCTAATGTGTCGCCTTTTTCAACTTTCCGATTAAGAACCTGCTCAGCGGGTTCTTGCTGTTTGTACTTTGTCTCAGGAATTACTTACGAAGCATAACTTCGATAAAGTCTTTCCAGTTCCCCAGTTCACGTTCAATCATAACAACCTCTCTTATAATTATGGGTATTCTACGGAAACAATATACCGTGGTGAAGCTAATTTACTCGATTGCTGCGATGACTACCTCCGGGGGACAAACCTTATGTAAATACTATGGTCCTGCGGTGATAATTTGTATGTGATACACAGCAACATTTCGAGATATTCATACGGCATCTAATACTGATTTAATTCTGGTTAAAATACAGACAGATAACAAGATGAATATTCTTAATGTTTACGTTAAAAATGTTTAATGTTATTTAATAGTTGTTAATTTGAATACTTCGATAATGTTATATTTCCTGATGATCATTTGCAGGCAAAATGTTTTCACCCTTAAATGAGTATTTATTCTCATAAATCGAAAAAGGATTCATTATGGTTACACTTTACGGCATCAAAAATTGTGACACCATTAAAAAGGCTCGCCGTTGGCTGGAAGCCAATAACATCGACTATCGCTTTCATGATTACCGCGTCGATGGATTGGACAGCGAATTATTGAACGGTTTTATCAACGAATTAGGCTGGGAAGCGTTACTCAACACCCGTGGTACAACCTGGCGTAAACTGGACGAAACCACCCGCAATAAAATCACCGATGCGGCCTCTGCGGCGACATTAATGACTGAAATGCCTGCAATTATCAAACGTCCATTGCTCTGCGCGCCTGGTAAGCCTATGCTGCTGGGTTTCAGTGAATCCAGTTATCAGCAATTTTTCCATGAGGTGTAGTCTATGTCGTGCCCGGTTATTGAGCTGACACAACAGCTTATTCGCCGCCCTTCCCTGAGTCCTGATGACGCAGGATGCCAGGCTTTGTTGATTGAACGTTTGCAGGCGATCGGTTTTACCGTTGAACGCATGGACTTTGCCGATACGCAGAATTTTTGGGCATGGCGTGGGCAAGGTGAAACGTTAGCCTTTGCCGGGCATACCGACGTGGTGCCGCCTGGCGACGCCGACCGTTGGATCAATCCGCCGTTTGAACCCACCATTCGTGACGGCATGTTATTCGGGCGCGGTGCGGCAGATATGAAAGGCTCGCTGGCGGCGATGGTGGTAGCGGCAGAACGTTTTGTCGCACAACATCCCAACCATACGGGGCGACTGGCATTTCTGATCACCTCTGATGAAGAAGCCAGTGCCCACAACGGTACGGTAAAAGTCGTCGAGGCGTTAATGGCACGTAATGAGCGTCTCGATTACTGCCTGGTCGGCGAACCGTCGAGTATCGAAGTGGTAGGTGATGTGGTGAAAAATGGTCGTCGCGGATCATTAACCTGCAACCTTACCATTCATGGCGTTCAGGGGCATGTTGCCTACCCGCATCTGGCTGACAATCCGGTACATCGCGCAGCACCTTTCCTTAATGAATTAGTGGCTATTGAGTGGGATCAGGGCAATGAATTTTTCCCGGCGACCAGTATGCAGATTGCCAATATTCAGGCGGGAACGGGCAGTAACAACGTTATTCCGGGTGAACTGTTTGTGCAGTTTAACTTCCGCTTCAGCACCGAACTGACGGATGAGATGATCAAAGCGCAGGTACTTGCCCTGCTTGAAAAACATCAACTGCGCTATACGGTGGATTGGTGGCTTTCCGGGCAGCCATTTTTGACCGCACGCGGTAAACTGGTGGATGCGGTCGTTAACGCGGTTGAGCACTATAATGAAATTAAACCGCAGCTACTGACCACAGGCGGAACGTCCGACGGGCGCTTTATTGCCCGCATGGGGGCGCAGGTGGTGGAACTCGGGCCGGTCAATGCCACTATTCATAAAATTAATGAATGTGTGAACGCTGCCGACCTGCAGCTACTTGCCCGTATGTATCAACGTATCATGGAACAGCTCGTCGCGTGATGAGTGGTTCCGCAAGAGGAAATAAGCATGGACTGGCTGGCTAAATATTGGTGGATTCTGGTGATTGTCTTTTTGGTAGGCGTCCTGCTGAACGTGATTAAAGATCTCAAGCGCGTCGACCATAAGAAATTTCTCGCCAACAAGCCGGAGCTTCCCCCGCATCGTGATTTCAACGATAAGTGGGACGATGACGACGACTGGCCGAAAAAGGATCAACCGAAGAAGTAAGCTAAGTGGCCGGATAAGGCGTTAACGCCGCATCCGGCCATGATGCCTGATACAGTCTTATCAGACCTACCCGGCTATTATTACATCATTTCAATCACATCATCATCGCCAGGCTTACCGCCGCTTAGCGCTTCGTCGAAATAATGTTTCGGAATGGTATAACGCAAGTGATCCAGAGCAAATTGCATACTGCGATTGTCGATCGCATGGCCTAAATCCTCCACGATATCCAGCGTCACGTCACCACCGGCACTGATTAACGCTTCCTGCGCCGCAACCGCATGCGCCAGATCGATAACCGGATCTTCACCGCCATGAATCAGGTGAATTGTCGTGGCTGTAGACGCAGTTTCCGGCAGGCTCGCATACCGTCCGTTAAAGGCAATGACGCGTGAGGCAAGGCCCGGTTCGGCTTTAATGCTCTCCAGCGCCATAATCGCGCCTTGAGAGAAACCGATTAGCGCCGTGGCGTTAGCCCCTACTCCGCTCTGTTTCTGCCAGTAGCGCACCGTTTCAATAAACGTCGGCATGATGGCATCCACACGCGCCTGGCGATTATCTTCCGTAATACCCTGCACCGAAAACCACTGACGCCCCGCCGGATTACCGCTCGGCTCCGCGCCTCCGACACTCACCACCAGCGCATCAGGAAATAGCGGCGCAAACCAGCTGCCTATTTCCCCCATTGCCACCGGGTTATCCCCGACACCGTGGAAAAGCAGTAACAATTGTTGCGCAGGTTTATCCGGGCTTTGAACAACAAAATGGTCATGTTTCATGGCGAACTCCTTAACTGATGTCATTAATTTTACGCCGCTGACTCACAATGACCATGGGAGAAAATTGAAGGAGTCAGTGAAAAAATTGCCATTGCGTTATGCGATCGCGCAAACGCTCAGTGCGAACATCATCAAGTGCGTATAGCGCCTGCGCGGCCTCTTCCCGCTGACGGACCAGTAACAGCTTACGGCCTGAAAGTTTAAGTGTGGTACATAACTGCGCGTCACTGGCGTTTTTCTGTAAACGCCCACGCAGCGCCGGTAATGCCATTTCGCTGGTTTGTAACAGACGCATTAAGCAACCTAACGACGTTAATAGCGGACGATGAGCGAAAGCAAAACCGGCCAGTTCAAGCCAGTCGTCGTCAGAAAGGACGGCATCGTTTAGTGGATCAACGGGAAGCATTTCGCCATTCCACTGCGCGAGAGCTTGCGCATCGCGACGTAAACGGTAATGCTCACGTTCAGCCAGCTGTTTACCCGCATCACTCATCGGTAACAGTGCCATCGCCGTATAGCAACCGCTGCTGGCTTCACGATGATTACCCATTCGCACCAGCACAAAACCGCAGCGTTGCCAGAAACGCCATAACTCCCCGGTGTAACCAAAACTCACCGAAAGATAGTCGAGGTCATGCGTATATTGCAAAGCACCAGCAATAAGTTGCCGCCCTGTGCCTTCCCGCTGACGCGCCGGATGAACTGCTATCCGGCTTACCCGCCGTCCACGCAATGTCGCTGCCAGTGGATTGCTGCCGTGCGCCGCCAGCGACTGGGCCACCAGATTACCCCGAGGGCGACGAAAACCTGCCCATACCGCCTGACTGAGTTGTTGAGATAATCCCCCCTCATCCACCAGCCACAGCGCTCCGGCAATCTCGTTTTCGCCAGCCGCCTGTAAAAAATGTTGCCCTGGTGCATCCATCATCCGGCGTAAATCCAGCGGCGAGGTCCGGTAGTGCGCGCCAGACAATAGCTGATATACCTTTAACGGCGTTTCTGGTTCGCTTCGCCATAACGTCTGTTCAAAAGCAGAAATGACGATGTCACCTTGTGGTTCGTGAGTGAAGTTTTCATCGTCAAACACCAGTGCCTCGCTGACCATTTTCTCCAGCGGGCATCCCTGCGCCCAGCGGATCGGTTGTTGCAGTTCAAAACGGTGTAAATGCGGAAAGCGAGCGCAAAATTTCAGCAAAAAACCACGTCCGGTGCCTTCGTAGCCCTGCACCGTAGTGGTTAACAACGTTCGAGGAAAACGCGATACCAGTTGATGCAACAACGGCGCAGGTATGGCTGCGGCTTCATCGACCACCAGCCAGTCGGCTTGCTCATCGCTGGCTAACAAGGCATCCGGTGCAATAAAGCGAAACTTCTCGCCCGCAAATTGTGCCAGTACATACGTTGCCGCTTTTGCGGGCGCGGTGACAATCGCACTACCCGCAATACGAGAAATGAGTTGCCCTGCCAGCGCCGATTTACCGCGCCCACGCGCAGCCGTTACCACCGCCACGCCCAATGGCATGGTCAGTAGCTGCTGTAAGAGTTGCTGTTGTTCTGGCTGTGGTGCGCCGGTCGCGGGGTGCCAGTCAGTACGGGGAGTAAAATGCGCCAACGAGAACGGCTGGTTTTGCCGCCAGAGGATAGCGTCGTTATTCGCCGTAAGTACGCGTTTGAAATGCTGGACAAAATGCGGCGTCGCAATAGGGTCAGGGCAATCACTCCAGCGCAGCGAGTCGGCATCAGGTTGGTTTTCCCACTCATCCCATACAGGGAGTAACAACACTAGCCAGCTTCCCGCTTTCAACGTTCCGCTAAGTGCCGCAAAGGCAGCGGCATCAAAGCCGTGGCGGGCGTCGAATACCGCATGCCGGAACTCGCGCCCAAGTAAAGTTTGTAGTGCCGAGGGAGAACAGTGGTTTTCAGCATCTGGCTGCGGCGAAATCCACAGCCAGTCGCCAGGTAAGGCATCACGCAACTTAAGCGCATGATCAAAACACCAACCCTCTTCCCCGCTCAACACCAGCAAGCGGCGGATCCCTTCACGTTTCATTTGCGCTGTTAATGTGTGAAGCGCAGTCAGTTCAGCCATCCCTGCCCCGGAAGTTAAATGCTTTTACCAAAAGTATTGCATTGTGCCGGATCGCCGCTGTCGAAACCACGTTTAAACCAGCTGTAGCGTTGCTGAGAAGTGCCATGAGTGAAACTGTCTGGTACTACTCGCCCCTGACTTTGCTGTTGTAAACGGTCATCGCCGATGGCCTGCGCCGCGTTCAGCGCCTCTTCCAGATCGCCGGTTTCCAGAACACCTTGCTGCTGCATACTATGCCCCCAGACACCGGCAAAACAGTCGGCCTGGAGTTCCATACGCACAGATAAGCGGTTTACTTCCGCCTGCGTCGCGTTTTGTTGCAGTTGACGAACTTTCGGCTCGATGCCTAGCAGTTTCTGCACATGATGACCGACTTCATGAGCGATAACGTACCCCTGGGCAAAATCGCCATCCGCGCCAAGTTTGTCTTTCATGTCATCATAGAAGGAGAGATCGATATAAACTGTGCCATCCGCCGGGCAATAGAATGGCCCCATTATGGACTGTCCCGCCCCGCAGCCGGTACGCGTCATTCCACGGTACATGACCAGCTTCGGTTGCTGATAGGTTTTACCCATCTTCTCGAATTGCTGTCCCCAGGTGTCTTCCGTGGTTGCCAGAATCACCGAGGTGAATTTTGCGGCTTCGTCTTCATTAGGGCTAATTGACCGCGTTGATTGCTGTTGGGAAACCGGCTGTCCGGTCATCAACCCGGTTAAATCAACGCCATAGTAGCCTGCAACCAGCACGACTATCAGTAAAATCAGCCCGCCTTTACCGCTTGGCAGGCGAAAACCGGGACCGCCCATTGACGGACCGCCGGAGCTATTGCGCCTGTCTTCAACATTGTCACTTTCACGTCGCCCTTGCCAACGCATAGATACCTCAACAATATATTCATTATAGAAATGATCGTAGGTGGTTCAGAGGAAGATTACCACAGGAAAGCGGGATGAAATGGCGGAGGAATGAGCGTTCAATGCACATCTTATGAGAGCGGTTGTCTTGCCGTGCCAGCAGCACGGCAAGATGATGAATAGAAAAATCAGTCCAGCTGTACACCCAGGCGGCGGGCAACGGCTTCATAGGCTTCGATCAGGCCACCGAGGCTCTGGCGGAAACGGTCTTTGTCCATTTTCTCCAGCGTTTCTTTGTCCCACAGGCGGCTGCCGTCCGGGGAGAACTCATCGCCCAGAACCACTTCGCCTTTGTACAGACCAAACTCCAGCTTGAAGTCGACCAGAATGAGACCAGCATCATCGAACAGTTTTTTCAGCACGTCGTTCGCTTTGTAGGTCAGCTCTTTCATACGCGCCAGGTTCTCTTTGCTCACCCAGCCAAAGGTTTCGCAGTAAGATTCGTTGACCATCGGATCGTGCATGGCGTCGTTTTTCAGGAACAGATCGAACAGTGGCGGGTTCAGCTCAATACCTTCTTCGATTCCAAGACGTTTCACCAGAGAGCCAGCAGCACGGTTACGCACGACACACTCAACCGGCACCATATCCAGCTTTTTCACCAGACATTCGGTATCGGAGAGCAGACGCTCCATTTGAGTCGGGATACCCGCTTCAGCCAGTTTGCTCATAATGAAGTAGTTGAACTTGTTGTTCACCATACCTTTGCGATCAAACTGCTCAATGCGCGCGCCATCCCCTGCTGACGTATCATTGCGGAATTCGAGCACCAACAGGTCCGGGTTTTCCGTGCTGTATACGGTTTTCGCTTTACCACGATACAACTCAGCTTGCTTTTGCATCTTTATCACTCCTGGGTGTGAATTAACGTTTTAAAATCTATTGCTGTCTGGTGTGCCAGATGTTTTGTCGGATGCGGCGTGAACGCCTTATCCGACCTACGTCCGACAAACAAATTTCGTGCGAATTACCGCTAAAATCGCGTTTTTCTGCCGACGCACACGTTTGCGTATCATATCAGAAAAAAGGGCCGGATGACTCCAGCCCTGTATTTTTACTTGCTAAACGCAGCCTGGAAGACAGCTACCAGCGCGTCATTCTGACTCTGAGTCAGAGTATGACCTTTCGGATCGATGAACTGTAGGCTGCTGCGGTTATCTAAATCGCCAACCTGCAGTTTATAGTCACCGGATGCCAGGCCTGGATCGCTCGCGCCCAGTTCCTGCCAGTCGCTGTCAGACAGCGGCTTGTAAGTTACGGCCATGTTACCCTGCGAACGGGTGCTGTCGGTCACTTTCATGCCCACTTTTTCCAGCGCCGCTGGCAGACGTTGCCAAACCACATTGAACGGCCCGCGTACGACCAGCATCGGTAAACCGGTGTCATCAGCTGCACTTTGTACGTCCATAGTGGTGGAGGCACGATTTTGCGCAGCGTTCGCGGCGTCAGTGGCAGATTTATCCAGACCGGCGGAAATAACGTTCATCATCTCCGTGCTGTAACGCTGCATGGAAGCCGCGTCTGCAACCGGTTTGCCCGCCTGTTCCAGGTTCAGCAGTTTAACCGTAACCGCCTGCTGATAACCCTGCGGCTTAACAGAGATTTGATAACGACCACGATACTGCTCGTCTTCGTCCAGACGGTTCCATTGTACCCAATCGGTGGTCAGTGTCTGACCAGCATCATCACGTTGGGTGATGGTGTAGTTTTTCGCCTGCAGCACGCTAACCACCTGCGGCCACAGAGTATTGCCACGACCATTTTCCACCAGCAATGAAGCGGTATCGCCCGTGAACTGGGTACGCGCGCCAGAAACCAGTGCCAGCGGCTGGGCTGGTGGACGAATGTCCAGCGCCTTACCGACAGCACCACTACCGTTGGTCACCGGGATTGCATAATCACCGGAGGTCACCGGCAAAATCATTCCAGCCGGGGCATGAAGCTCCGCAAGCGGTGCCGCTTCCAGGTAGGCTTCATCACCACTGACCTGACGCTTATAGCGTGAGTCAGAACTACAGGCAGCGAGTAATAAAACAAGCGAAACACCCGCAACCTTTGCCAGGCGCGACTTTTGAACAGAGTAAGCCATCAAATCTCCCTAAACTTTACAGCAAACCGGCATGCTTAAGCGCCGCTCTGACCGTCTCACGACCACTGTCGGTGATAGGTGTCATTGGCAGGCGCAGCGTATCGGTCGCCACAAGACCCAGTTCCTTACATGCCCATTTCACAGGGATTGGATTGGGTTCGACAAATAGTTTGTTGTGTAATGGCATCAGACGCTGATTAATAACGCGTGCCTCGGCAAAATGCCCTTCTGCTGCCAGTTTGCACATCTGGGCCATATCACGCGCTGCGACGTTAGCCGTAACGGAAATAACCCCATGACCGCCTAATTGCATGAAGTCCAGCGCGCTCGCATCATCGCCGCTCAGCAGAACAAAATCATCTGAAACCAGCTCTTTGATCTGGTTTACACGCGTTAAGTTCCCTGTTGCCTCTTTGATTCCGATAATATTTTTTACTTTCGCCAGACGGCCCACCGTTTCCGGGAGCAGATCGCAGCCAGTACGGGACGGCACATTATACAGAATTTGCGGCAGGTCAGTATGTTCAGCGATGGCTTTGAAATGCTGATACAAACCTTCTTGCGACGGACGATTGTAGTAAGGGGTTACCGTCAGGCAGCCGACGATACCGCTGTCATTGAAGCGCTGCGTCAGGCTAATGGCTTCCGCAGTAGCGTTAGCACCGGTCCCGGCAATCACCGGAATGCGCCCGTCAGCCAGCTCCAGCGTCATCATCACCACATCAGCATGTTCGTCATGATTTAAGGTAGCGGACTCGCCAGTGGTGCCAACAGAAACGATCGCCGAAGTACCGCTGGCGACATGATAATCAATCAGTTTTTTCAAGCTAGCCCGACAGACATTACCTTTTTCATCCATCGGAGTAACAATCGCGACAATACTTCCCGTGAACATGGGCCATCCTCTGTGCAAACAAGTGTCTCAATGGTACGTTTGGTATGGCATTAAAAGCAAGCAGACAGAACCGTTCTGATTGTTGTATGCATGTTTTTTTTATGCTTTCCTTAAGAACAACTCACCCCTTGAAGGAATAACCAGTTTGACACTGTCATCGCAACATTATCTGGTGATCACTGCGTTGGGTGCCGATCGCCCTGGAATAGTGAACACCATCACCCGTCATGTCAGTAGTTGCGGCTGTAATATTGAAGACAGTCGCCTGGCGATGCTGGGAGAAGAGTTCACGTTTATCATGCTGCTTTCCGGTTCATGGAATGCCATTACTCTGATTGAATCAACGTTACCGTTGAAAGGTGCCGAACTGGATCTTTTAATCGTGATGAAGCGCACGACGGCGCGTCCGCGTCCGCCAATGCCAGCATCTGTCTGGGTTCAGGTCGATGTGGCAGACTCCCCGCATTTAATTGAACGCTTCACAGCACTTTTCGACGCGCATCATATGAACATTGCGGAGCTGGTGTCGCGCACGCAACCTGCTGAAAATGAACGGGCTGCGCAGTTGCATATTCAGATAACTGCCCACAGCCCCGCATCTGCGGACGCAGCAAATATTGAGCAAGCGTTCAAAGCCCTATGTACAGAACTCAATGCACAAGGCAGTATTAACGTCGTCAATTATTCCCAACATGATGAACAGGATGGAGTTAAGTAATGAATCCACTGAAAGCCGGTGATATCGCACCGAAATTTAGCTTGCCGGATCAAGACGGAGAACAAGTTAATTTGACCGACTTCCAGGGACAGCGTGTTCTGGTTTATTTCTACCCGAAAGCCATGACCCCCGGCTGTACCGTACAGGCCTGCGGCTTACGCGATAACATGGATGAGTTGAAAAAAGCGGGCGTCGATGTGCTGGGTATCAGCACCGATAAACCCGAAAAACTCTCCCGTTTTGCGGAAAAAGAGCTGCTTAACTTTACGCTCCTGTCTGATGAGGACCACCAGGTGTGCGAACAATTCGGCGTCTGGGGTGAAAAGTCCTTCATGGGCAAAACCTACGATGGTATTCATCGCATCAGCTTCCTGATTGACGCTGATGGCAAAATCGAACATGTCTTTGACGATTTCAAAACCAGCAATCACCACGACGTTGTGCTGAACTGGCTGAAAGAACACGCCTGATTACTTTGCTCCATTCCGTGCTGGCTGTGCTTGCGGCCAGCACACCTCACTTCTCGTGATCAAGATCACATTCTCGCTTTCCCCTGCGACACGGGTGTCGAATCCATTTATTGCTGAACGTTAATGACCATCATTTTTGTACCGTTCAGAATACAGTTAATTCATAACTTATTGAATATATTAAATTAATCAGACTGGCATTCTTTATGCAATATGAAATGCAATGTTTCATATCATTTTCAAGGAGCCGACATGAACCGCTTTGTGGTGGCCGAACCACTGTGGTGTACAGGATGTAATACCTGTCTCGCTGCCTGTTCGGACGTGCATAAAACGCAAGGTTTACAGCAACACCCGCGCCTGGCCCTGGCGAAGACGTCAACACTCACTGCCCCTGTCGTGTGTCATCACTGTGAGGAAGCCCCTTGCCTGCAGGTCTGCCCGGTCAATGCCATCTCCCAGAGGGATGATGCGATCCAACTCAACGAAAGCCTTTGTATTGGTTGCAAGCTTTGCGCCGTGGTCTGCCCATTTGGCGCAATCAGCGCTTCAGGAAGCCGTCCGGTGAATGCCCCTGCGCAATATGTTTTTCAGGCTGAGGGCTCACTCAAAGACGGCGAAGAAAACGTGTCGACCCAACATGCTTTGCTGCGCTGGGAACCGGGTGTCCAGACCGTCGCGGTGAAATGCGACCTGTGTGATTTCTTGCCAGAAGGTCCGGCCTGCGTTCGCGCTTGTCCGAATCAGGCGTTACGGCTGATCACCGACGATAGACTGCAACGTCAGATGAAAGAAAAACAGCGCCTTGCCGCAAGCTGGTTTGCCAATGGCGGGGAGGATCCCCTTTCCCTCACTCAGGAGCAACGCTAATGGATGCCCTGCAATTATTAACCTGGTCGCTGATCCTCTATCTGTTTGCCAGTCTGGCTTCGCTGTTTTTACTCGGTCTGGACAGACTGGCTATTAAGCTTTCCGGCATCACATCGCTGGTGGGCGGCGTGATTGGCATCATCAGCGGAATTACGCAATTACATGCAGGCGTAACTTTAGTCGCCCGTTTTGCCACGCCTTTTGACTTTGCCGATTTAACCCTGCGAATGGATAGCCTCTCGGCATTTATGGTGCTGGTTATCTCCTTGCTGGTGGTGGTTTGTTCGCTCTATTCATTGACTTATATGCGCGAATACGAGGGCAAAGGCGCGGCGGCGATGGGCTTCTTTATGAATCTTTTCATCGCCTCGATGGTTGCCCTGCTGGTGATGGATAACGCTTTTTGGTTCATCGTGCTGTTTGAAATGATGTCGCTGTCTTCCTGGTTTCTGGTCATTGCCAGGCAGGATAAAACGTCAATCAACGCTGGCATGCTCTACGTTTTTATCGCCCACGCCGGATCGGTGCTGATTATGATCGCCTTCTTGCTGATGGGGCGCGAAAGCGGCAGCCTCGATTTTGCCAGTTTCCGCACGCTTTCACTTTCTCCGGGGCTGGCGTCGGCGGTGTTCCTGCTGGCCTTCTTCGGTTTTGGCGCGAAAGCCGGGATGATGCCGTTGCACAGCTGGTTGCCGCGCGCTCACCCTGCCGCACCATCGCACGCTTCGGCGTTGATGTCTGGCGTAATGGTCAAAATCGGTATTTTCGGCATCCTGAAAGTGGCGATGGATCTGCTGGCGCAAACGGGTTTGCCGCTGTGGTGGGGCATTCTGGTGATGGCGATCGGCGCAATCTCCGCGCTCCTGGGCGTGCTGTATGCGCTGGCGGAACAGGATATCAAACGGCTGCTGGCCTGGAGTACCGTCGAAAACGTCGGCATTATTTTGCTGGCGGTCGGTGTGTCCATGGTCGGTCTGTCACTGCACGACCCGCTGCTCACCATGGTTGGACTGCTCGGCGCACTGTTTCATCTGCTCAACCATGCGCTGTTCAAAGGGCTGCTATTTCTCGGCGCGGGTGCGATTATTTCGCGTTTGCATACCCACGACATGGAAAAAATGGGGGCACTGGCAAAACGGATGCCGTGGACAGCCGCAGCATGCCTGATTGGTTGCCTCGCGATATCAGCCATTCCTCCGCTGAATGGTTTTATCAGCGAATGGTACACCTGGCAGTCGCTGTTCTCACTAAGTCGTGTGGAAGCCGTAGCGCTACAACTTGCGGGTCCTATTGCTATGGTGATGCTGGCAGTCACTGGTGGGCTGGCAGTAATGTGCTTCGTCAAAATGTACGGCATTACTTTCTGTGGTGCGCCGCGCAGTACACACGCTGAAGAGGCACAGGACGTGCCAAATACGATGATCGTCGCCATGCTACTGCTCGCGGCACTCTGCGTATTCATTGCGCTTAGTGCCAGTTGGCTGGCACCGAAGATAATGCACATTGCCCATGCGTTTACCAATACCCCTCCCGTCACTGTCGCCAGCGGAATAGCACTTGTACCCGGCACGTTTCATACACGGGTCACTCCCTCATTACTGTTGCTGTTACTACTGGCGATGCCTTTGCTGCCTGGCCTTTACTGGCTGTGGTGTCGTTCGCGCCGCGCAGCGTTTCGTCGCACAGGAGATGCCTGGGCATGCGGCTACGGCTGGGATAATGCGATGGCCCCGTCAGGCAATGGCGTGATGCAGCCGCTGCGTGTGGTCTTTTGTGCGCTATTTCGTCTACGACAACAGCTCGACCCTACGCTGAGGCTGAACAAAGGTCTTGCGCACGTCACCGCCAGGGCTCAGAGCACAGAACCCTTCTGGGATGAGCGGGTGATCCGCCCCATCGTGAGCGCCACCCAACGGCTGGCCAAAGAAATACAGCATCTGCAAAGCGGCGACTTTCGTCTCTATTGCCTGTATGTGGTCGCCGCACTGGTTGTGCTGCTAATCGCTATTGCCGTCTAAGGAAATCACCATGAGACAAACTCTTTGCGACGGATATCTGATCATTTTTGCGTTAGCACAGGCCGTGATTCTGCTGGCGCTAACCCCGCTTTTTACGGGGATTTCCCGGCAGATACGCGCGCGTATGCACTCCCGTCGCGGACCGGGGATCTGGCAGGATTATCGCGATATCCACAAACTGTTTAAACGCCAGGAAGTTGCGCCGACATCTTCAGGTCTGATGTTCCGCCTGATGCCGTGGGTATTAATCAGCAGCATGCTGGTGCTGGCGATGGCCCTACCACTATTTATTACTGTTTCCCCTTTTGCGGGCGGCGGCGATCTGATCACCCTTATCTATCTTCTTGCCCTATTTCGTTTTTTCTTTGCTCTTTCCGGGCTGGATACCGGAAGCCCCTTTGCGGGAATCGGTGCCAGTCGCGAGTTAACGCTCGGCATTCTGGTCGAACCCATGCTCATTCTCTCACTGCTGGTATTGGCGCTGATAGCGGATTCCACGCATATCGAGATGATCAGCAAGACGCTGGCGACGGGCTGGAACTCGCCGCTAACCACCGTACTGGCGTTACTGGCCTGTGGTTTTGCCTGCTTCATTGAGATGGGAAAAATTCCCTTTGATGTTGCTGAAGCAGAACAGGAATTACAGGAAGGCCCGCTGACCGAATATTCCGGTGCCGGGCTGGCGCTGGCGAAGTTGGGGCTGGGGCTGAAACAGGTCGTGATGGCATCACTGTTTGTGGCCCTGTTTCTGCCCTTTGGGCGCGCGCAAGAGCTTTCTCTCACCTGCCTGCTGACTTCACTTGTCGTTACGCTGCTCAAGGTTTTGCTGATTTTTGTTCTGGCCTCTATCGCAGAAAACACGCTGGCACGCGGGCGTTTTTTACTCATTCACCATGTGACCTGGCTTGGCTTCAGCCTTGCTGCGCTTGCCTGGGTCTTCTGGTTAACCGGTCTGTAAGGAGCACTGACGGAATATGGAAAATCTTGCTCTGACGACGTTATTGCTGCCTTTTATCGGCGCACTGGTCGTTTCGTTTTCGCCACAACGTCGGGCCGCCGAATGGGGGATTTTGTTCGCCGCGCTGACCACGCTGTGCATGTTGTCGCTGATCTCCGCGTTTTATCAGGCCGATAAAGTTGCCGTCACGTTGACGTTGGTCAACGTGGGGGATGTGGCGTTGTTTGGCCTGGTCATTGATCGCGTGAGTACGCTGATTCTGTTTGTGGTGGTGTTCCTCGGTTTGCTGGTCACGATCTACTCCACGGGTTATCTGACGGATAAAAATCGCGAACACCCGCATAACGGCACGAATCGTTATTACGCATTTTTGCTGGTGTTTATCGGCGCGATGGCGGGACTGGTACTCTCCTCAACGCTGCTCGGTCAGTTGTTGTTTTTTGAAATTACGGGCGGCTGCTCCTGGGCGTTGATCAGTTATTACCAGAGCGATAAAGCGCAGCGTTCAGCACTAAAAGCGTTACTTATCACTCATATCGGTTCGCTGGGGTTGTATCTTGCCGCCGCCACGCTGTTTTTGCAGACCGGAACGTTTGCGCTTAGCGCGATGAGCGAGTTACACGGCGACGCACGTTATCTGGTTTATGGCGGCATTCTGTTTGCCGCGTGGGGGAAATCGGCCCAGCTACCGATGCAAGCGTGGCTACCGGATGCAATGGAAGCGCCAACACCGATCAGCGCCTATCTCCACGCCGCATCGATGGTGAAAGTGGGCGTTTACATTTTTGCCCGTGCCATTATCGACGGCGGCAATATCCCGCATGTGATTGGCGGCGTTGGCATGGTTATGGCACTGGTCACCATTCTTTACGGCTTCCTGATGTATTTGCCACAGCAGGATATGAAGCGGTTGCTGGCCTGGTCGACCATCACTCAACTTGGCTGGATGTTTTTCGGCTTGTCGCTCTCCATCTTCGGCTCGCGGCTGTCGCTGGAGGGCAGCATCGCCTACATCGTCAACCACGCGTTCGCTAAAAGCCTGTTTTTCCTTGTAGCAGGTGCGCTGAGTTACAGCTGCGGCACGCGCTTGTTGCCGCGTCTGCGTGGCGTATTGCACACCCTGCCGTTGCCAGGCGTGGGTTTCTGCGTAGCCGCGCTGGCGATTACTGGCGTACCGCCGTTCAACGGCTTCTTCAGTAAATTCCCGCTGTTTGCTGCCGGTTTTTCGTTGTCAGTGGAGTACTGGATCCTGCTGCCCGCCATGATTCTGCTGATGATTGAATCGGTCGCCAGTTTCGCCTGGTTTATTCGCTGGTTTGGTCGCGTCGTGCCTGGCAAACCGAGCGAGGCCGTCGCCGATGCCGCACCGCTGCCAGGATCAATGCGCCTGGTGTTGATTGTACTGATTGTGATGTCGCTGATTTCCAGCGTAATCGCCGCGACCTGGTTGCAGTAAGGAGATGATGAATGACCGGTTCTATGATCGTAAATAATCTGGCGGGACTGATGATGCTGACATCGCTGTTTGTGATTAGTGTCAAAAGCTATCGCCTGTCATGCGGATTTTACGCCTGCCAGTCGCTGGTGCTGGTGTCTATTTTCGCCACTCTCTCGTGCCTGTTCGCCGCAGAGCAACTGCTGATCTGGTCCGCCAGCGCCTTTATCACCAAAGTGCTGCTGGTACCGTTAATCATGACTTACGCTGCACGAAATATTCCCCAGAACCTCCCGGAAAAAGCGTTATTCGGTCCGGCAATGATGACACTGCTCGCGGCGTTAATTGTCCTGCTTTGCGCATTTGTCGTTCAGCCCGTGAAGCTACCGATGGCTACCGGGCTGAAACCGGCGCTGGCGGTGGCGTTAGGTCATTTTCTGCTTGGCCTGCTGTGCATTGTCAGCCAGCGCAATATCCTGCGGCAAATTTTTGGTTACTGCCTGATGGAAAACGGCTCCCATCTGGTGCTGGCGCTTCTTGCCTGGCGTGCACCGGAACTGGTGGAAATTGGTATCGCTACCGACGCCATCTTCGCCGTCATTGTGATGGTGTTACTGGCAAGAAAAATATGGCGTACCCACGGCACGCTGAACGTGAACAACTTGACCGCGCTGAAGGGATAATGAGATGAGTTATTCTGTGATGTTCGCTTTACTCCTGCTCACGCCGCTGCTTTTTTCGCTGCTCTGTTTTGCCTGCCGGAAACGGGGGCACTCTCCGACTCGCGCGGTGACAGTATTACATAGCTTAGGGATCACACTGCTGCTGATTCTGGCACTCTGGGTGGTCCAAACAGCCGCTGATGCGGGAGAAATATTCGCTGCGGGACTGTGGCTTCATATTGATGGTCTGGGCGGTTTGTTCCTCGCCATTCTTGGTGTGATTGGCTTTCTCACCGGTGTTTACTCGATTGGCTACATGCGTCATGAAGTGGAGCACGGCGAGCTTTCACCCGTTACGCTGTGCGATTACTACGGTTTCTTCCATCTGTTTTTGTTCACCATGCTGCTGGTTGTTACCAGCAATAACCTGATTGTGATGTGGGCGGCGATCGAAGCCACCACCTTAAGCTCGGCGTTTCTGGTAGGCATTTACGGTCAGCGTTCATCGCTGGAAGCTGCATGGAAGTACATCATTATTTGTACTGTTGGTGTCGCTTTTGGTCTGTTCGGTACCGTGCTGGTATACGCCAACGCCGCCAGCGTTATGCCGCAGGCAGAAATGGCGATATTCTGGAGCGAGGTTCTTAAGCAATCGTCCTTGCTTGACCCAACATTAATGCTGTTGGCCTTTGTGTTTGTGCTAATTGGCTTTGGCACTAAAACCGGGCTATTCCCCATGCACGCCTGGCTGCCAGATGCTCACAGTGAAGCGCCGAGTCCGGTCAGCGCCCTGCTCTCCGCCGTATTGCTGAACTGCGCGCTGTTGGTGCTGATTCGCTATTACATCATTATTTGCCAGGCCATCGGCAGCGATTTCCCCAACCGGTTGTTGCTCATCTTCGGCATGTTGTCGGTTGCCGTGGCGGCATTTTTCATTCTGGTACAGCGGGACATTAAGCGTCTGCTGGCGTACTCCAGCGTGGAGAACATGGGACTGGTCGCGGTGGCGTTAGGCATTGGCGGGCCGCTGGGAATTTTTGCCGCGCTGCTGCACACCTTAAACCACAGTCTGGCAAAAACGCTGCTGTTCTGCGGTTCCGGCAATGTACTGCTCAAGTACGGCACGCGCGATCTCAACGTCGTCTGCGGAATGCTCAAAATCATGCCATTTACCGCCGTGCTGTTTGGCGGCGGTGCGCTGGCGCTGGCCGGGATGCCGCCCTTCAACATTTTTCTTAGCGAATTTATGACCGTTACCGCAGGGCTGGCGCGTAATCATCTGCTGCTTATCGTCCTGCTGTTATTGCTGTTAACGCTGGTGCTGGCGGGCCTGGTACGGATGGCTGCGCGGGTGTTAATGGCGAAACCGCCGCAGGCCGTTAACCGGGGTGAACTTGGCTGGTTGACCACCTCGCCAATGGTGATTCTGCTGGTCATGATGCTGGCGATGGGAACGCATATTCCACAACCTGTCATCAGGATCCTGGCGGGCGCTTCCACTATAGTCCTCTCAGGGACGCACGACCTGCCTGCACAACGTAGCACCTGGCATGATTTTTTGCCTTCAGGCACCGCATCTGTTTCGGAGAAACACAGTGAACGTTAATTCATCGTCAAATCGTGGCGAAGCGATTCTCGCCGCCCTGAAAACGCAGTTCCCCGGCGCGGTGCTGGATGAAGAGCGACAAACGCCTGAACAGGTCACCATTACGGTGAAAATCAATCTGCTGCCTGACGTTGTGCATTATCTTTATTATCAACATGATGGCTGGCTTCCAGTCCTGTTTGGCAACGACGAGCGGACACTTAACGGTCATTACGCGGTTTATTATGCCCTTTCTATGGAAGGGGCCGAAAAATGCTGGATCGTGGTGAAGGCACTGGTCGATGCCGACAGTCGGGAGTTTCCGTCAGTCACACCGCGCGTCCCTGCCGCGGTCTGGGGCGAGCGAGAAATTCGCGATATGTACGGGCTGATTCCGGTTGGCCTGCCGGATCAGCGTCGGCTGGTGTTGCCCGATGACTGGCCGGAAGATATGCATCCGCTGCGCAAAGACGCGATGGATTATCGACTGCGCCCAGAACCGACGACTGATACCGAAACGTATCCGTTTATCAACGAGGGCAACAGCGATGCGCGGGTGATCCCTGTCGGCCCGCTGCATATCACCTCCGATGAACCAGGTCACTTCCGCTTGTTTGTGGATGGCGAGCAAATTGTCGATGCTGATTACCGCCTGTTTTATGTCCATCGCGGCATGGAGAAACTGGCAGAAACGCGGATGGGCTACAACGAAGTGACCTTCTTATCCGACCGCGTGTGTGGGATTTGCGGTTTTGCCCACAGTGTGGCCTATACCAACTCGGTTGAAAATGCACTGGGGATTGAGGTGCCGCAACGAGCGCATACTATTCGCTCGATTCTGCTGGAAGTCGAACGGCTGCATAGTCATTTGCTCAACCTTGGCCTCTCCTGCCATTTTGTTGGTTTTGATACCGGCTTTATGCAATTTTTCCGCGTGCGGGAAAAGTCGATGACGATGGCGGAATTGCTGACCGGGTCGCGTAAAACCTACGGTCTGAATCTGATTGGTGGTGTTCGCCGCGATATTCTCAAAGAGCAACGTCTGCAAACGCTGAAACTGGTGCGCGAGATGCGCGCCGACGTGTCGGAGCTGGTAGAGATGCTGCTTGCCACGCCGAATATGGAACAACGCACTCAGGGCATTGGCATTCTCGACCGACAAATCGCCCGTGATTATAGCCCTGTCGGGCCGCTGATCCGCGGCAGTGGTTTTGCCCGTGATTTGCGCTTTGATCACCCCTACGCCGACTACGGTAATATTCCCAAAACGCTGTTTACCTTTACCGGCGGCGATGTCTTCTCCCGCGTGATGGTCCGTGTCAAAGAGACGTTTGATTCGCTGGCAATGCTGGAATTTGCCCTCGACAACATGCCGGATACCCCACTGCTGACCGAAGGCTTTAGCTATAAACCTCACGCATTCGCGCTGGGCTTTGTTGAAGCGCCACGCGGTGAAGACGTGCACTGGAGCATGCTCGGTGATAACCAAAAATTGTTCCGCTGGCGCTGTCGTGCCGCCACCTACGCCAACTGGCCAGTGCTGCGTTACATGCTGCGCGGCAATACCGTTTCTGACGCACCGCTGATTATCGGTAGCCTTGATCCCTGTTACTCCTGTACCGACCGTGTGACGCTGGTTGATGTGCGCAAGCGCCAGTCAAAAACCGTGCCGTATAAAGAGATCGAACGCTACGGCATTGATCGTAACCGTTCGCCGCTGAAGTAAGGACAGAAAATGCTGAAGTTACTGAAAACTATTATGCGCGCCGGAACCGCGACGGTGAAGTATCCCTTCGCGCCACTGGAGGTCAGCCCAGGCTTTCGCGGGAAACCGGACCTGATGCCCAGCCAATGTATTGCCTGCGGTGCCTGCGCCTGTGCTTGTCCGGCAAATGCGCTGACTATCCAGACCGACGACCAGCAAAATACGCGCACCTGGCAGCTCTATCTGGGGCGTTGTATTTACTGCGGACGTTGTGAAGAAGTGTGCCCGACCAGAGCCATTCAGCTTACCAATAACTTTGAACTGACCGTCACCAATAAAGCCGATCTCTATACCCGCGCGACGTTCCATCTACAACGTTGCAGCCGTTGCGAACGCCCGTTTGCCCCGCAAAAAACCGTCGCACTGGCTGCAGAACTGTTGGCACAGCAACAAAATGCACCACAAAACCGCGAAATGTTACGGGCGCAAGCGAGCGTCTGCCCGGAATGCAAACAACGCGCGACGCTGATCAACGACGACACAAATGAACCGCTGGTGGCTAAGGAGCAGCTATGAGTCCAGTGCTTACGCAACATGTCAGCCAGCCCATTACGCTGGACGAGCAAACGCAAAAGATGAAGCAGCATTTGCTACAGGATATCCGTCGCTCGGCTTACGTTTATCGCGTCGATTGCGGCGGCTGTAACGCCTGCGAAATCGAAATTTTTGCCGCCATCACACCCGTATTCGACGCAGAACGTTTTGGCATTAAGGTTGTTTCATCACCGCGTCACGCCGATATTTTGTTATTTACTGGCGCAGTCACCCGTGCGATGCGTATGCCTGCACTTCGGGCATATGAGTCTGCCCCCGATCATAAAATTTGTGTTTCCTACGGCGCGTGCGGTGTCGGCGGCGGTATTTTCCACGATCTTTACAGCGTCTGGGGCGGCAGCGACACCATTGTCCCCATTGATGTTTGGATCCCCGGCTGCCCGCCAACACCGGCCGCCACCATTCACGGTTTCGCCGTGGCGCTCGGTTTGCTGCAACAGAAGATTCACGCGGTGGATTATCGCGATCCCACCGGGGTGACCATGCAACCGCTGTGGCCGCAGATCCCGCCATCACAGCGTATCGCCATTGAGCGAGAAGCGAGGCGGCTGGCGGGCTATCGTCAAGGGCGAGAAATTTGCGATCGACTCCTGCGCCATTTAAGCGACGATCCTACAGGAAATCGGGTTAACACCTGGTTGCGCGATGCCGACGATCCACGTCTCAATAGTATCGTTCAGCAACTCTTTCGCGTACTCCGGGGGTTACATGACTGAAGAGTGCGGGGAAATTGTTTTCTGGACGCTGCGAAAAAAGTTTGTCGCCAGTAGCGACGAGATGCCGGAACACAGCTCTCAGGTAATGTATTACTCGCTAGCTATCGGCCATCACGTTGGCGTGATTGATTGTCTGAATGTCGCCTTCCGCTGCCCACTGACGGAATACGAAGATTGGCTTGCACTGGTCGAAGAGGAGCAAGCCCGACGTAAGATGCTGGGGGTGATGACTTTTGGTGAGATTGTTATTGACGCCAGCCACACCGCCCTGTTGACCCGGGCATTCGCGCCACTGGCAGATGACGCGACGTCGGCGTGGCAGGCGCGTAGCATTCAATTCATTCATCTGTTGGATGAAATTGTGCAGGAACCGGCCATCTATCTGATGGCCAGAAAAATTGCGTGAGAAGGATTTCTCATTAATAAGGACTGTTGATGGCTATGTCAGACGAGGCGATGTTTGCCCCGCCGCAAGGAATAACAATTGAAGCGGTAAACGGAATGCTCGCGGAGCGGTTAGCGCAGAAACACGGCAAGGCGTCTTTATTACGCGCCTTCATCCCGCTGCCGCCGCCGTTCAGCCCGGTACAACTTATTGAACTGCATGTTCTCAAAAGCAACTTCTATTACCGCTACCATGATGATGGCAGCGATGTGACGGCAACAACAAAGTATCAGGGTGAGATGGTCGATTATTCGCGCCACGCCGTCCTTCTCGGCAGTAGTGGAATGGCGGAGCTACGCTTTATTCGCACCCACGGCAGTCGTTTTACTCCCCAGGATTGCACACTGTTTAACTGGCTGGCACACATAATCACTCCGGTTCTGCAATCATGGCTCAATGATGAAGAACAGCAGGTGGCGCTGCGTTTGCTGGAGAAAGATCGCGATCATCATCGGGTACTGGTGGATATCACTAATGCAGTGTTGTCACATCTTGATCTCGACAATCTGATCGCTGACGTCGCTCGTGAGATCCATCATTTTTTCGGTCTGGCTTCAGTCAGTATGGTACTGGGCGATCATCGAAAGAACGAGAAGTTCAGCCTGTGGTGCAGCGATCTTTCTGCCTCACATTGTGCGTGTCTGCCACGCAATATGGCTGGCGACAGTGTATTGCTGACACAAACGCTACAAACCCGACAACCGACCTTGACGCACCGTGCAGACGATCTGTTTCTCTGGCAACGCGACCCGTTATTACACTTACTTGCATCTAACGGCTGCGAATCTGCGCTCCTTATACCGCTCACCTTTGGCAACCATACACCGGGTGCATTGTTGCTGGCGCATACCTCTTCCACTCTCTTTAGTGAGGAAAACTGCCAGCTACTACAACATATTGCCGATCGCATCGCTATTGCCGTTGGCAATGCCGATGCCTGGCGCAGCATGACCGATTTGCAGGAAAGCTTGCAGCAAGAAAACCACCAGCTTAGCGAGCAGCTCCTTTCGAATCTGGGCGTCGGTGACATTATCTATCAAAGCCAGGCAATGGAAGACCTGCTCCAGCAGGTAGATATTGTGGCGAAGAGCGACAGTACGGTGTTGATTTGTGGTGAAACCGGAACCGGCAAAGAGGTGATCGCCAGAGCGATCCATCAACTTAGCCCACGACGCGACAAGCCACTGGTCAAAATCAACTGCGCTGCCATCCCCGCCAGTCTTCTGGAAAGTGAGTTATTCGGTCATGACAAAGGGGCATTTACTGGTGCGATTAATACCCATCGTGGTCGTTTTGAAATTGCCGATGGCGGCACGTTGTTTCTCGATGAAATTGGCGATCTGCCGTTAGAACTTCAGCCTAAACTGCTGCGCGTATTGCAGGAACGGGAGATTGAGCGTCTCGGCGGGAGTAGAACGATCCCGGTAAATGTCAGAGTCATTGCCGCCACCAACCGTGATTTGTGGCAAATGGTTGAAGATCGCCAGTTTCGCAGCGATCTCTTTTATCGCCTGAATGTCTTCCCACTGGAACTGCCGCCACTGCGCGACCGTCCGGAAGATATCCCTCTTTTAGCAAAGCATTTCACGCAAAAAATGGCGCGCCATATGAATCGCGCAATTGACGCCATCCCGACCGAGGCGCTACGCCAGTTGATGTCGTGGGACTGGCCGGGCAACGTGCGCGAGCTGGAAAACGTGATTGAGCGAGCGGTACTACTGACTCGCGGTAACAGTCTGAATTTACATCTTAATGTCCGACAAAGCCGTTTACTGCCGACGCTAAATGAAGATTCAGCGCTTCGCAGTTCAATGGCGCAGTTGCTGCACCCGACGACGCCAGAGAATGACGAAGAAGAACGTCAGCGCATTGTTCAGGTATTGCGAGAAACCAATGGCATTGTTGCCGGGCCCCGTGGCGCGGCGACACGATTAGGGATGAAGCGCACCACGCTGCTGTCACGAATGCAGCGTCTGGGGATCTCGGTTCGCGAGGTGTTGTAATCTGCTTTTGCAGGAGTATTCATGAGAAACAAACTCTCTTTCGACTTGCAGTTGAGCGCCAGAAAAGCGGCAATCGCTGAACGGATTGCCGCCCATAAAATTGCCCGCAGCAAAGTGTCGGTCTTTTTAATGGCGATGTCCGCAGGCGTGTTTATGGCGATCGGATTTACTTTTTACCTTACCGTTATCGCCGATGCCCCGTCTTCACAGGCATTAACCCATCTGGTGGGAGGCCTTTGCTTTACGCTCGGCTTTATTTTGCTGGCGGTTTGCGGCACCAGCCTGTTCACCTCGTCGGTAATGACGGTGATGGCAAAAAGTCGGGGCGTTATTAGCTGGCGAACATGGCTGATTAATGCACTTCTGGTGGCCTGCGGTAATCTGGCAGGTATTGCCTGTTTCAGTTTGTTAATTTGGTTTTCCGGGCTGGTGATGAGTGAAAACGCGATGTGGGGAGTCGCGGTTTTACACTGCGCCGAGGGCAAAATGCATCATACATTTACTGAATCAGTCAGCCTCGGCATTATGTGCAATGTGATGGTTTGCCTGGCGCTGTGGATGAGTTATTGCGGACGTTCGTTATGCGACAAAATCGTCGCCATGATTTTGCCCATCACCCTGTTTGTCGCCAGTGGTTTTGAGCACTGTATCGCCAATTTGTTTGTGATTCCGTTCGCCATTGCCATTCGCCATTTCGCCCCTACCTCCTTCTGGCAACTGGCGCACAGTAGCGCAGACCATTTTCCGGCACTGACGGTCAGCCATTTTATTACCGCCAATCTGCTCCCGGTGATGCTGGGTAATATTATCGGCGGTGCAGTGCTGGTGAGTATTTGTTATCGGGCTATTTATTTACGTCAGGAACCCTAAAAATCAGCCCGGCGAAACAGTTCGTCGGGCTGAAGATTATTCTTGCGCGATTTGCCCATCGGGCCAGGCGTGAATCACGGCTTTGATCAGCGTCGCCAATGGAATGGCGAAGAATACGCCCCAGAATCCCCACAAACCACCGAAGATCACTACTGATAAAATAATGACCAGCGGATGCAGGTTAACCGCTTCGGAGAACAACACAGGTACTAACAGGTTGCCGTCCAGCGCCTGAATAATCAGATACACCGCGAAGCAGCTCCAGAATTCCGTGCCAGCACCAAACTGGAATAGCGCCACGCCAACCACCGGAATGGTCACCACAAATGCACCAATGTACGGAATAAGTACCGAGAAGCCGACCAGCACCGCCAGCAGCAGCGAATAGTTCAGCCCGAAGAGTAAGAACCCCAGCCAGGTGGCGATCCCCACCACGATCATCTCCAGCACTTTGCCGCGGATATAGTTGGTGATTTGTTGATTCATCTCCTTCCACACCTGTCCTGCCAGCCCACGGTTACGCGGCAGCACCCGACGAACGGCGTTCAGCATCTGCTCTTTGTCTTTCAGCAGGAAGAAGACCATCAATGGCACCAGCACCAGATAGACGGCTATGGTCAGCAAACCGACCAGCGAGGCGAGGGAAATTTTCACCACCGAATCGCCCATGGTCAGCATCCGACTGCGCATATTTTCGGCCATTGCATCAATAATGCCCGCGTCCATTAACGCCGGATAGCGGCGCGGCAACGTGGCGGCAAAGTCAGAAAGCTTATTGAGCATCCCCGGCATATCGCGGATTAAGTAGATGCCCTGTTGCCAGGCGATAGGCAGCACCACGAACGCCATCAGTAGCAATATACCGACGAAAACCACCAATACAATCGACGTCGCCCAGCGGCGGGAGCAGCCAATAGATTGCAGGCGCACGGTTGGCCATTCCAGCAAATAGGCCAGCACAATAGCCACCAGCAACGGAGCAAGCAGGCCACTAAAGAAAAAGATAATGCCAAATCCGGCAACTAAAATAACCAGCAAGGCAATCGCTTCCGGGTCGCTAAAACGGCGGCGATACCATTGCATCAACATTTCGAGCATAAAGACCTTCCCTGAACCTCAAGAGCGGGATTGCGATCCGCAATTGTATCGAAATGTCACAAAAAAGACTTCGCTTTTTATGACGGATTCAGGAAACTGAAAAGTCATTTGAGTGGGCTAATCTTCGCCGTTACACTCAAAGGCGGCGCGGTGGGAACGATATTTCACAGTATCGGTCAAATGACTATCTTCAGAAATACAGGATAGAGGTTATGTTCAGGCAGTTGAAAAAAAACCTGGTTGCAACCCTCATTGCTGCTATGACCATTGGTCAGGTAGCCCCGGCGTTTGCCGACAGCGCAGACACCTTGCCGGATATGGGAACCTCCGCAGGAAGCACGCTTTCCATTGGCCAGGAAATGCAGATGGGCGACTATTATGTCCGCCAGCTACGCGGCAGCGCGCCGTTAATTAATGACCCGCTGTTAACGCAATATATTAATTCGCTGGGGATGCGTCTGGTTTCGCATGCCAATTCGGTTAAGACACCGTTTCATTTCTTTCTGATCAACAACGACGAAATTAACGCCTTTGCTTTCTTTGGCGGCAACGTGGTGCTGCACTCTGCCCTGTTCCGTTATTCCGATAACGAAAGTCAACTGGCTTCAGTTATGGCGCACGAAATCTCCCACGTCACCCAACGTCACCTGGCGCGAGCGATGGAAGATCAGCAGCGCAGCGCGCCGCTGACCTGGGTCGGCGCGTTAGGTTCTATTTTACTGGCGATGGCCAGTCCGCAGGCGGGGATGGCGGCGCTGACCGGTACACTGGCGGGAACGCGCCAGGGGATGATCAGTTTCACCCAGCAAAATGAACAGGAAGCGGACCGCATTGGTATTCAGGTGCTGCAACGCTCGGGATTCGATCCGCAGGCGATGCCGACCTTCCTCGAAAAATTACTCGATCAGGCGCGTTACTCCTCGCGCCCACCAGAAATTCTGCTCACTCACCCACTACCGGAAAGCCGTCTGGCTGATGCCCGTAACCGTGCCAATCAGATGCGCCCGATGGTGGTGCAATCGTCAGAAGATTTCTATCTGGCAAAAGTGCGCACACTGGGGATGTATAATTCCGGACGTAACCAGCTCACCAGTGATTTGCTGGATGAATGGGCGAAAGGAAACGTTCGTCAGCAACGAGCGGCGCAATATGGTCGTGCTCTACAGGCGATGGAAGCCAATAAATACGATGAGGCGCGTAAAACGCTGCAACCGTTACTGGCGGCAGAACCTGGTAACGCATGGTATCTCGATCTGGCTACCGATATCGATCTTGGGCAAAACAAAGCCAATGAGGCAATCAATCGCCTGAAAAATGCCCGTGATTTGCGCACCAATCCGGTGTTGCAGCTCAACCTGGCGAACGCTTATCTGCAAGGCGGTCAACCACAAGAAGCGGCCAATATTCTGAATCGCTACACTTTTAATAATAAAGATGACAGCAACGGCTGGGATTTACTGGCACAGGCGGAAGCCGCGCTAAATAACCGCGATCAGGAACTGGCTGCGCGAGCAGAAGGTTATGCGCTCGCCGGGCGACTCGATCAGGCCATTTCCTTGTTGAGTAGCGCCAGTTCGCAGGTGAAATTAGGCAGCCTGCAACAAGCGCGTTACGATGCGCGCATCGACCAGTTGCGCCAGCTGCAGGAACGCTTTAAGCCTTATACCAAGATGTAATTCGCATTAAAGGAAGAACAATGACCAAACAGGTAAAAATCTACCATAACCCACGCTGTTCAAAGAGCCGGGAAACGCTGAACCTGCTGAAAGAAAACGGCGTGGAGCCAGAAGTGGTGCTCTACCTTCAGACACCCGCCGATGCGGCAACGCTGCGTGATTTGCTGAAAATGCTGGGAATGAATAGCGCTCGTGAATTGATGCGCCAGAAAGAGGATCTTTATAAAGAACTGAACCTGGCTGACAGTTCGCTTAGCGAAGGGGCGCTGATTCAGGCAATGGTGGATAATCCAAAGCTAATGGAGCGCCCGATTGTGGTCGCGAATGGCAAAGCGCGGATTGGTCGTCCACCGGAGCAGGTACTGGAAATCGTGGGTTAAGAAGTGCTCCATCGCTAGTTGAAGCACATTGCCGGATGCGACGCTTGCCGCGTCTTATCCGGCCGACGAATACTATGGGTGCATTTCCGACAATAAACGTCTTGTCTACAACTTCAGAATTTCTTTCACAAACGGAATGGTCAGCTTACGTTGCGCGGTAATCGACGCACGATCCAACTGATCCAGCGTCATAAATAACGTGCGCATTTCTCTGTCGAGCCGCTTCAGCAAGAAACGCCCCACATCTTCCGGCAGTTCAAAACCACGCAAACGAGCGCGTAACTGTAGCGCCTGCAACTTATCTTCATCAGAAAGTGGCTGCAATTTGTAGATCTGCCCCCAGTCGAGACGCGACGCGAGATCCGGTAATCCCAGATTCAACTGCCGCGGTGGACGATCGCCGGTGATCAACAACCGTGTTTTACCCGATTCCAGAATTCGATTGTAGAGATCGAAAATCGCCATCTCCCACAACTCATCACCTGCAATACACTCAATGTTGTCGATACAGACCAGCGACAAATGCTCCATACCGTCGAGCACTTCCGGAACAAACCAGGTGCGTTTATCCAGCGGGACATAACCCACCGCATCGCCACGCTGTGACAATTCCGCGCAAGCCGCGTGCAGCAGATGGCTGCGCCCCGCGCCTTCGCGTGCCCAGAGATAGATGTAACCGCTATGTTCCTGACGCAGCACGTTTTGCAGCGCGGCCAGTAAAGAGGAGTTATCCCCCGGCCAGAAACTTGCAAAGGTTTCGTCGTCAGGAAGATAAAGTGGCAAAGAGAGCTGTGCCGGTGTGTTCAGAGATACCTCAACCAGGATTTCACAAAATCGCGAGAAGTTTACCACAGAATCCCATGATGTTTGAACCGGGCAGCAACACTGCCCGGTCGGTACATTATTTGTCTGTTATATCCGCGTCTTCTGCGTCCAGCACCACTTCTTCAGGGCGCAGCATACTAATCAGTTTGAAGATCAAACTTAAGCCGATACCGACGATGGTCGCCAGCGCCATACCTTTCAGCTCCGCCGCGCCAATGTTTACCTTCGCGCCACTGACGCCGATGATCAAAATAACGGAAGTCAGGATCAGGTTCTGTGCTTTGTTGTAATCCACTTTCGATTCGATCAACACACGAATACCGGAAGCACCGATGACACCGTAAAGCAGCAGCGAAACGCCGCCCATCACCGGCAATGGAATCATCTGGATAGCAGCAGCCAGTTTACCGACGCAGGAAAGCAGGATAGCGAAAATCGCCGCACCGCCGATAACCCAGGTACTGTAAACACGGGTGATCGCCATCACGCCAATGTTTTCTCCGTAAGTGGTGTTTGGCGTGGAGCCAAAGAAGCCGGAGATCACGGTCGACAAGCCGTTAGCAAACATCGAACGGTGCAGACCTGGATCGCGCAGCAGATCTTTTTTGACGATATTAGCCGTTACCACCAGGTGCCCTACGTGTTCGGCAATAACCACTAACGCCGCTGGTAGAATAGTCAGAATGGCAAACCACTCGAAGCGCGGCGTATAGAGGGTTGGCAGCGCAAACCAGTGAGCATTAATAATCGGCGTGGTATCGACAATTCCCATTGCGAAAGAGAGCGCGTAGCCCACCAGCACGCCAATTAAAATCGGGATAATTGCCAGGAAACCACGAAACAGCACGGAACCTAAAACCGTGACCGCCAGGGTGGTAATGGAGATGATGATGGTTTTGGAGTCTGGCGTTTGCCCTTCAGCCGGGAGTAAACCTGCCATACCGGCAGCTACGCCCGCCAACTCCAGACCGATGACGGCAACGATTGCGCCCATTGCCGCAGGTGGAAACAGCACGTCCAGCCAGCCGGTCCCCGCTTTCTTCACGATAAAAGAAACCAGGCAGAACAGCACGCCGCACATAATAAAGCCGCCCAGCGCGACTTCATACCCTAACGGCAACAGTAACAATACCGGTGAAATAAAGGCAAAGCTGGAACCAAGATAAGCCGGGATTTTCCCTTTACAGATGAAGAGATACAGCAGCGTTCCTATACCGTTAAATAACAGTACAGTCGCCGGGTTAATATGAAATAAGACGGGCACCAGGACGGTTGCACCAAACATGGCGAACAAATGTTGCAAACTAAGCGGGATTGTCTGTAAAAGTGGCGGTCTTTCACTCACCCCGATAGCACGGCGCGTCATAGTATTATCCTCTGTATTATGTGTTATAGGCGCTTTACTCAAAAAAAAGCCGACTCTTAAAGTCGGCTTTAATTATTTTTATTCTTTATTTCGTACCAAAGATTTTGTCACCGGCATCGCCGAGGCCCGGAATAATGTATCCGTGCTCGTTCAGTCCCTGGTCAATCGATGCAGTATACAGTTCGACGTCCGGGTGCGCTTTTTCCAGCGCAGCGATACCTTCTGGCGCAGCTACCAGCACCAGAACTTTGATGCTGCTGCAGCCCGCTTTTTTCAGCAGGTCGATGGTCGCGATAACGGAACCACCGGTTGCCAGCATTGGGTCAACGATCAGCGCCATACGCTCATCGATGTTAGAAACCAGTTTCTGGAAGTACGGTACCGGCTCCAGCGTTTCTTCATTACGGTACATACCGACGACGCTGATGCGCGCGCTCGGAACGTTTTCCAGCACACCGTCCATCATCCCCAGACCGGCACGCAGAATTGGCACAACGGTAATTTTCTTACCTTTGATCTGGTCGATTTCTACCGGGCCGTTCCAGCCTTCGATAGTGACTTTTTCCGTTTCGAGGTCGGCGGTCGCTTCGTAAGTCAGCAGGCTACCCACTTCGGAAGCGAGTTCGCGAAAGCGCTTGGTGCTGATATCTTGCTCACGCATCAGTCCCAGCTTGTGTTTGACGAGTGGGTGTTTGACTTCCACGATCTTCATACTCTTTCTCCTTTGAGGGGCAGCCACAAAAAAAATCGACGGATTGTACCTCCTTTCTTCAAGGCGGCAATATTATTTTCGTTGACTTTAGTCAAAATGATAACGGTTTGAGATAAAGTTATTTTATATTCAAATGGTTATGGAAGAAGATTATTCCATCCGAAAACTAACCTTTACCCTGGTACAAGTATTCTTTTGCCGCGCGCCTGGGGAAAAGACGTACAAAAAGGTTGTGTAAAGCAGTCTCGCAAACGTTTGCTTTCCCTGTTAGAATTGCGCCGAATTTTATTTTTCTACCGCAAGTAACGCGTGGGGACCCAAGCAGTGACCGATAAAACCTCTCTTAGCTACAAAGATGCCGGTGTTGATATTGACGCGGGTAATGCTCTGGTTGGAAGAATCAAAGGCGTAGTGAAGAAAACGCGTCGTCCGGAAGTGATGGGCGGTCTGGGCGGCTTCGGTGCGCTGTGTGCATTGCCGCAAAAATATCGTGAACCTGTGCTGGTTTCCGGCACTGACGGCGTAGGTACCAAGCTGCGTCTGGCGATGGACTTAAAACGTCACGACACCATTGGTATTGATCTGGTCGCCATGTGCGTTAATGACCTGGTGGTGCAAGGTGCGGAACCGCTGTTTTTCCTCGACTATTACGCAACCGGAAAACTGGATGTTGATACCGCTTCAGCGGTGATCAGCGGCATCGCGGAAGGTTGTCTGCAATCGGGCTGTTCACTGGTGGGTGGCGAAACGGCAGAAATGCCGGGGATGTATCACGGTGAAGATTACGATGTCGCTGGTTTCTGCGTTGGCGTGGTAGAAAAATCAGAAATCATTGACGGATCTAAAGTCAGCGACGGCGATGTGCTGATTGCACTCGGCTCCAGCGGTCCGCACTCGAACGGCTATTCGCTGGTGCGCAAAATTCTTGAAGTCAGCGGTTGTGATCCGCAAACCACCGAACTTGATGGTAAGCCATTAGCCGATCATCTGCTGGCACCGACCCGCATTTACGTGAAGTCAGTGCTGGAGTTGATTGAAAAGGTCGATGTGCATGCCATTGCGCACCTGACCGGCGGCGGCTTCTGGGAAAACATTCCGCGCGTATTGCCAGATAATACCCAGGCAGTGATTGATGAATCTTCCTGGCAGTGGCCGGAAGTGTTCAACTGGCTGCAAACGGCAGGTAACGTTGAGCGCCATGAAATGTATCGCACCTTCAACTGCGGCGTCGGTATGATTATTGCCCTTCCTGCTCCGGAAGTGGACAAAGCCCTCGCCCTGCTCAATGCCAACGGTGAAAACGCGTGGAAAATCGGTATCATCAAAGCCTCTGATTCCGAACAACGCGTGGTTATCGAATAATGAATATTGTGGTGCTTATTTCCGGCAACGGAAGTAATTTGCAGGCAATTATTGACGCCTGCAAAACCAACAAAATTAAAGGCACCGTACGGGCAGTTTTCAGCAATAAGGCCGACGCGTTCGGCCTTGAACGCGCCCGCCAGGCGGGTATTGCAACACATACGCTCATCACCAGCGCGTTTGACAGTCGTGAAGCCTATGACCGGGAGTTGATTCATGAAATCGACATGTACGCACCCGATGTGGTCGTGCTGGCTGGTTTTATGCGCATTCTCAGCCCGGCGTTTGTCTCCCATTATGCCGGGCGTTTGCTGAACATTCACCCTTCTCTGCTGCCGAAATATCCCGGATTACACACCCATCGTCAGGCGCTGGAAAATGGCGATGAGGAGCACGGTACATCGGTGCATTTCGTCACCGATGAACTGGACGGTGGCCCGGTTATTTTACAGGCGAAAGTCCCGGTATTTGCTGGTGATACGGAAGATGACATCACCGCCCGCGTGCAAACCCAGGAACACGCTATTTATCCACTGGTGATTAGCTGGTTTGCCGATGGTCGTCTGAAAATGCACGAAAACGCCGCGTGGCTGGATGGTCAACGTCTGCCGCCGCAGGGCTACGCTGCCGACGAGTAATGCCCCCGTAGTTAAAGCGCCAGCTCTGCCGCTGGCGTTTTTCAATTCACCTGTAAATCGCAAGCTCCAGCAGTTTTTTTCCCCCTTTTCTGGCATAGTTGGACATCTGCCAATATTGCTCGCCATAATATCCAGGCAGTGTCCCGTGAATAAAACGGAGTAAAAGTGGTAATGGGTCAGGAAAAGCTATACATCGAAAAAGAGCTCAGTTGGTTATCGTTCAATGAACGCGTGCTTCAGGAAGCGGCGGACAAATCTAACCCGCTGATTGAAAGGATGCGTTTCCTGGGGATCTATTCCAATAACCTTGATGAGTTCTATAAAGTCCGCTTCGCTGAACTGAAGCGACGCATCATTATTAGCGAAGAACAAGGCTCCAACTCTCATTCCCGCCATTTACTGGGCAAAATTCAGTCCCGGGTGCTGAAAGCCGATCAGGAATTCGACGGCCTCTACAACGAGTTGTTGCTGGAGATGGCGCGCAACCAGATCTTCCTGATTAATGAACGCCAGCTCTCCGTCAATCAACAAAACTGGCTGCGTCATTATTTTAAGCAGTATCTGCGTCAGCACATTACGCCGATTTTAATCAATCCTGACACTGATTTAGTGCAGTTCCTGAAAGATGATTACACCTATCTGGCGGTGGAAATTATCCGTGGCGATACCATCCGTTACGCGCTGCTGGAGATCCCATCAGATAAAGTGCCGCGCTTTGTGAATTTACCGCCAGAAGCGCCGCGTCGACGCAAGCCGATGATTCTTCTGGATAACATTCTGCGTTACTGCCTTGATGATATTTTCAAAGGCTTCTTTGATTATGACGCGCTGAATGCCTATTCAATGAAGATGACCCGCGATGCCGAATACGATTTAGTGCATGAGATGGAAGCCAGCCTGATGGAGTTGATGTCTTCCAGTCTCAAGCAGCGTTTAACTGCTGAGCCGGTGCGTTTTGTTTATCAGCGCGATATGCCCAATGCGCTGGTTGAAGTGTTACGCGAAAAACTGACTATTTCCCGCTACGACTCCATCGTCCCTGGTGGTCGTTATCATAATTTTAAAGACTTTATTAATTTCCCCAATGTCGGCAAAGCCAATCTGGTGAACAAACCACTGCCGCGTTTACGCCACATTTGGTTTGATAAAGCCCAGTTCCGCAATGGTTTTGATGCTATTCGCGAACGCGATGTGTTGCTCTATTATCCTTATCATACCTTTGAGCATGTACTGGAACTGCTGCGTCAGGCTTCGTTCGACCCGAGCGTACTGGCGATTAAAATTAACATTTACCGCGTGGCGAAAGATTCACGCATCATCGACTCGATGATCCACGCCGCACACAACGGTAAGAAAGTCACCGTGGTGGTTGAGTTACAGGCGCGTTTCGACGAAGAAGCCAACATTCACTGGGCGAAGCGCCTGACTGAAGCAGGCGTGCACGTTATCTTCTCTGCGCCGGGGCTGAAAATTCACGCCAAACTGTTCCTGATTTCACGTAAAGAAAACGGTGAAGTGGTGCGTTACGCACACATCGGGACCGGGAACTTTAACGAAAAAACCGCGCGTCTTTATACTGACTATTCGTTGCTGACCGCCGATGCGCGCATCACTAACGAAGTACGGCGGGTGTTCAACTTTATTGAAAACCCATACCGTCCGGTGACATTTGATTATTTAATGGTGTCGCCGCAAAACTCTCGCCGTCTGTTGTATGAAATGGTGGACCGCGAGATCGCCAACGCGCAGCAAGGGCTGCCCAGTGGTATCACCCTGAAGCTAAATAACCTTGTCGATAAAGGCCTGGTTGATCGTCTGTATGCGGCCTCCAGCTCCGGCGTACCGGTTAATCTGCTGGTGCGCGGAATGTGTTCTCTGATCCCCAATCTGGAAGGCATTAGCGACAACATTCGTGCCATCAGTATTGTTGACCGTTACCTTGAACATGACCGGGTTTATATTTTTGAAAATGGCGGCGATAAAAAGGTCTACCTTTCTTCCGCCGACTGGATGACGCGCAATATTGATTATCGTATTGAAGTGGCGACGCCGCTGCTCGATCCGCGCCTGAAGCAGCGGGTGCTGGACATCATCGACATATTATTCAGCGATACAGTCAAAGCACGTTATATCGATAAAGAACTCAGTAATCGCTACGTTCCCCGCGGCAATCGCCGCAAAGTACGGGCGCAGTTGGCGATTTACGACTACATCAAATCACTCGAACAACCTGAATAACCCTATGCCAATACACGATAAATCCCCTCGTCCGCAGGAGTTTGCTGCGGTCGATCTTGGTTCAAACAGTTTTCACATGGTCATAGCCCGTGTGGTAGATGGTGCCATGCAGATTATTGGCCGCCTGAAACAGCGGGTGCATCTGGCGGACGGCCTGGGGCCAGATAATATGTTGAGTGAAGAAGCAATGACGCGCGGTTTAAACTGTCTGTCGCTGTTTGCCGAACGGCTACAAGGGTTTTCTCCTGCCAGCGTCTGTATAGTTGGCACCCATACACTGCGTCAGGCGCTGAACGCCACTGACTTTCTGAAACGCGCGGAAAAGGTCATTCCCTACCCGATTGAAATTATTTCCGGTAATGAAGAAGCCCGTCTGATTTTTATGGGCGTGGAACATACCCAACCGGAGAAAGGTCGCAAACTGGTTATTGATATTGGCGGCGGATCTACGGAACTGGTGATTGGTGAAAATTTCGAACCTATTCTCGTTGAAAGCCGCCGGATGGGTTGTGTCAGCTTTGCCCAGCTTTATTTCCCTGGCGGGGTCATCAATAAAGAGAATTTCCAGCGCGCTCGTATGGCGGCAGCACAAAAACTGGAAACGTTAACCTGGCAATTCCGTATTCAGGGCTGGAACGTGGCAATGGGCGCTTCCGGTACCATAAAAGCCGCCCATGAAGTGTTAATGGAAATGGGCGAGAAAGACGGGATAATTACCCCGGAACGTCTGGAAAAACTGGTAAAAGAAGTTTTACGTCACCGTAATTTCGCATCGCTGAGTTTACCGGGTCTTTCCGAAGAGCGGAAAACAGTCTTCGTTCCTGGACTGGCGATTTTATGCGGTGTGTTTGATGCTTTAGCCATCCGTGAACTGCGCCTTTCTGACGGGGCGTTACGCGAAGGCGTACTGTATGAAATGGAAGGACGTTTCCGTCATCAGGATGTGCGTAGTCGCACCGCCAGCAGCCTCGCCAACCAGTATCACATCGACAGCGAACAGGCCCGACGGGTGCTGGATACCACTATGCAAATGTACGAACAGTGGCGGGAACAGCAACCGAAGCTGGCGCATCCGCAACTGGAGGCGCTACTGCGATGGGCCGCCATGCTGCATGAGGTCGGGTTGAATATCAACCACAGCGGTTTGCATCGCCACTCCGCTTATATTCTGCAAAACAGCGACTTGCCGGGTTTTAATCAGGAACAGCAGTTGATGATGGCGACGCTGGTGCGCTATCACCGTAAAGCGATTAAGCTCGACGATCTGCCGCGCTTTACCTTGTTTAAGAAGAAACAGTTTCTGCCACTGATTCAGCTATTGCGCCTTGGCGTATTACTCAATAATCAACGTCAGGCAACCACCACACCGCCAACATTGACGCTGATTACCGATGACAGTCACTGGACACTGCGTTTCCCGCATGACTGGTTTAGTCAGAATGCGCTGGTACTGCTTGATCTGGAAAAGGAGCAAGAATACTGGGAAGGCGTGGCTGGCTGGCGGTTGAAAATTGAAGAAGAAAGTACCCCAGAAATCGCCGCTTAATGCTTTGCGGGCCGACGAGAAATGTCGGCCCGCATTATTCAGGCACTTTCGCGAATGGGTTCGATTTCATTCAGCGTATCAATTAACGGTTGCGGCTTACCAATAAGATAACCCTGCATATAATCGATCCCCAAAGAGAACACCGCCTCGCGGATCTCTTCGTTTTCAACGTACTCTGCCACTACCCGCATTTTCTTCATTCGCGCCAGGTGGCAAATCGACGCCACTATCTGATAATCCAGACTATTTGACACAATATTGCGGATAAAACTGCCGTCAATTTTAAGCAAATCGGCATTCACATTTTTAAGCCGCGCATAGCTGGCATAGCCGGTGCCGAAATCATCAATCGCAATCTGGCAGCCTAATTCCTGAAGATGCTGCAAGGTGATTTGCGCCTGCTTAACATTGGTCAGAGCATTACTTTCGGTGACTTCAAAAATAAGTTGCCACGCTTCAATTTGATATTTAGCCAGCAGCTGACTGACTTCAACGGGAAAACGCGCCTGACATACCGAGGTTGGCGACAGATTAATCGCAAAACGGTGAGCGGGCATCTTCGCTCTGTTTTCAGCCATAAATTGCAGCGTATGCTCAATGACCCACATGTCGATACTCGACGATAAACCAAATTCGTGCGCGACCGGCAAGAAGCTGTCGGGGCTGATCAGTTCATCATTCTCACCTTTCATGCGCAGAAGAATTTCATGGTAGACATCACCACGCATACCGGTAATCGGCTGGGCCATCAGGAAAAAATGGTTGTGTTCCAGCGCCTGCTGTAGCCGATTCATCATCGCGACTTTATCTTTCAATTCGCGTTGCAAATACATTGCCCCGCGACGCTGCATATTTTCCGGGGCGTTGGTCACGATGGAAAGCTCGGCGACCGTATTTAGCTCTCCCAGCAGCAGGTAGATATGATTCACTGGCGAGCGCACATAGCAGTAACTGACGCCAATCTGCGGTTGCATCGGCATTCCATCCCAAAAGAAACGAAATTGCTTGAGATGGCTATCCAGTTCGGTAATGCGCTCCTGGTGCGATTCTGTATTCAGTCGCAGCGCGAGATCGTTACCCGAAAGCTGATAAACATCTTCACCCGGTTCCAGCAAGGGTGACAGCCAGTGAGAAAGTTTTTGCTTGTATTGAATCCGTAGCATGATGCCATAGTTCTTAACCAGCATTTCCATGCCAGGGATGCGTAAATAACAAAGCGCAGACCAGGGGGCATCACGCAACGCGCGATTCAGGGCGCGAACATTTGGCAGATGAACCACCGGGTCCACATACGCAAGCCGCTGAATGCGTCTGACTACCGCTCGCTGACGGGTTGCCAGTACAGCCATATAATTGACAATAAAAGAGAATACCAGATAACTGGAGGAGGTTATGGTCAGTTGCGTGGTATAGCCAGGATAAATGGGAATGTAATTTTGATAGCTGTGGATGCTGATCATCAACACGACCGCCCAGAGCAGCGAAATCAGCTTATAACCATAGCGCATCGCTCCCCACATCATCAGGGGCAGCAATAATGACAAGGTATAGTTGGTGCTAAAAATTGTGCTTTTTTCATTTAACGGCATGCATAACAGCAGCAGTAAAGCACCTAATGCCAGTAGCCAGAGTGCGAACTCTTTTTTGGTGACTTTGACATCAACCTGCTGTTTTAATTGCGAATAATAACTGCGTAAATAAAACGGATTTCGCACTACACGAATGATGAAGTAGCACAGCGGGACACCAATCAGATTGCCCACCAGTAAGGCCTGATAATTGATTAAGGTCCCGAGGTTAAAAGGCATGACGCCGACCAGATTTTCTCTGCTCGCCAGTAATCCTACAAACGCAGCAAACTGGAAAAGTATCAGAAACAGCGTTGCAGGAAACACAATCTGCCAGAATATACGCTGGGAAATTAAACGGGTATCACCATGTGAAACGTTGTTACGCCGGGGAGTAAAGACCCTGTAACCGCCCCAACAGAGAATGATAATGATAATAAAATTAGCCGTTAATGAGAGCGTTTCGTAAAAACCCAGCTCTGCATATTTGCGGACAAAAATCCCTAAGGCGATCCCTGGCAATGCCGCCCAGCTGAAAAACATCATCATGCTGATCATCAGAGCCAGAGGCAGATAAAAGAGAAAAACCTCACCGGAAGAAATATGCGCGAAAGTATTAATGTGGGCGAAAATGGGCAAGATTAAAGAAGGCAGGAACAGCGGAAGCCCCCACCATTTATCACGTATTTTTATATAAGTTGCATTCAGTTTCATAGATGCTCAGCAGAATCCCCCACATCCTGAAGGAGGTGTATTCAGACAGGCATCCCACCTGACTTCGAATGATGATTATTCATCACTATAGAGAGCATTGATTCTAAGTGTCATATGAAAGTTCCAATTGATATATATCAAACAAAATAACCCTGATTAATGAATTATTACGTTTATCATGTTAATTCATCATTATTACATCATCATTGTAAATAATTAAATTAACTTCCATAACATTAAAATATGTATCCACTGACGCTTTTTTACATAACGAAGAATTGACCATTTTGTCCTGTTGTGCCTTAATGTAAGTACTGTCCACAGCGTGGGACATACTTCAAGGAACCTTTTGTGAGTCAGGCAACCAGTATGCGAAAACGACACCGATTTAACAGTCGCATGACCCGTATCGTACTGCTCATCAGCTTTATCTTCTTCTTTGGCCGTTTTATCTACTCGTCCGTCGGTGCATGGCAGCACCATCAGAGCAAAAAAGAAGCTCAGCAATCCACACTCTCCGTCGAATCACCGGTACAACGTTAGCGGTTACCTTCTCCACTTTCACAGAACATAACGGCACCTCGCTGTCGGATGCTTTTGCTCTTTGGGATTATCAAAGCGGCAGATATTCTTTCATCTTAAATTTTACGTCTTTGTCCTGACTGATGTTTATCCTGTTTGGCTGCGAAATAAATATAAAATTAATACATATATTTTAATGATGTATTTTTATAAATTATTTCCCACATGAATTTTAATAAATTTAATCTATTCCTTTATACGCAATACATTTACTTTCCTCTTTTGATGATCTTAAATGTCTTATTTTTCGTAATGTGTATAACAAGGAATAGTGATGAAATTTAAAAAATGTCTTCTGCCTGTGGCAATGTTAGCGTCATTCACTCTGGCAGGATGCCAGTCAAATGCTGATGATCATGCCGCCGATGTTTATCAAACCGATCAACTGAATACCAAACAAGAAACTAAAACCGTTAATATTATTTCCATTCTTCCCGCAAAAGTTGCCGTAGACAACTCCCAAAATAAACGAAACGCACAAGCCTTCGGCGCACTTATTGGTGCAGTCGCTGGCGGTGTAATCGGCCACAACGTGGGGTCTGGCAGCAATTCCGGAACGACGGCAGGTGCAGTTGGCGGCGGAGCTGTTGGCGCGGCAGCGGGTTCTATGGTGAATGATAAAACCTTAGTGGAAGGTGTTTCTCTAACGTATAAGGAAGGCACCAAAGTGTATACCTCCACCCAGGTGGGTAAAGAGTGCCAGTTTACGACAGGTTTAGCCGTTGTTATTACCACGACGTATAACGAAACGCGTATTCAGCCAAATACCAAATGTCCTGAAAAGAGCTAATAATCAGGAGGAGTCATGAAGAAAGTTTTTCTTTGCGCCATCTTAGCCTCCTTAAGCTATCCGGCTATCGCCTCATCATTGCAGGATCAACTCTCTGCTGTCGCAGAAGCGGAACAGCAAGGTAAAAATGAAGAGCAAAGGCAGCATGACGAATGGGTCGCGGAGCGCAACAGGGAAATCCAGCAAGAGAAGCAACGTCGCGCAAACGCCCAGGCCGCGGCTAATAAAAGAGCGGCAACGGCAGCAGCGAATAAGAAAGCTCGTCAGGATAAACTGGACGCCGAAGCCACTGCGGACAAAAAACGCGATCAAAGTTATGAAGATGAGCTACGCAGCTTAGAGATTCAGAAACAAAAACTGGCGCTGGCGAAAGAAGAAGCCCGCGTTAAGCGAGAAAACGAATTTATCGATCAGGAACTGAAGCACAAAGCTGCGCAAACCGATGTGGTGCAATCTGAAGCTGACGCAAACAGAAATATGACTGAAGGCGGTCGCGATCTGATGAAAAGCGTGGGCAAAGCAGAAGAGAACAAATCGGACAGCTGGTTTAACTAAGCGATGTCAGTAACTTCAAGCCTATGATTCGTGAGTATAAAAAACCCTCTGTAGTAACAGAGGGTTTTGTTCATTCATAGTGCAGGGATCAAAATCATTCCCACTCAATGGTAGCTGGCGGCTTGCCGCTGATGTCATACACCACGCGGGAAATACCGTTCACTTCATTGATAATGCGGTTGGAAACGCGACCGAGGAAATCGTACGGCAGATGCGCCCAGTGTGCGGTCATAAAGTCGATGGTTTCGACAGCACGCAGAGAGACAACCCAGTCATACTTACGACCATCGCCCATTACGCCAACGGAACGTACCGGCAGGAAGACGGTGAACGCCTGGCTGACTTTGTCGTACAGGTCCGCTTTACGCAGTTCTTCAATGAAGATGGCGTCAGCACGGCGCAGCAGGTCACAATACTCTTTCTTCACTTCACCCAGAACACGAACGCCAAGGCCTGGTCCCGGGAACGGGTGACGGTACAGCATGTCGTACGGCAGGCCCAGCTCCAGACCAATCTTACGCACTTCGTCTTTGAACAGCTCTTTCAGCGGTTCAACCAGGCCCATCTTCATCTCTTTCGGCAGGCCGCCCACGTTGTGGTGAGATTTGATGACGTGTGCTTTACCGGTTGCAGATGCGGCAGATTCAATAACGTCAGGGTAGATAGTGCCCTGCGCCAGCCACTTCACGTCTTCCAGTTTCAGTGCTTCTTCATCGAATACTTCAACGAAAACGCGCCCGATGATTTTACGTTTTGCTTCCGGATCGTTTTCGCCGGCCAACGCTGACAGGAAGCGATCTTCTGCCGGAACGTGAACAATGTTCAGACCAAAGTGATCGCCAAACATATCCAGAACCTGCTCTGCTTCGTTGAGACGCAGCAGGCCGTTATCGACGAATACGCAAGTCAGATTTTTACCGATAGCGCGGTGCAGCAGCATTGCGGTCACGGAGGAATCCACGCCACCAGAGAGGCCGAGGATGACTTTATCGTCGCCTACCTGCTCGCGGATACGGGCTACAGCATCGTCGATAATTTTCGCTGGCGTCCACAGGGCTTCACACTGGCAGATATCACGCACAAAACGCTCCAGCATGCGCATACCCTGGCGGGTGTGAGTCACTTCCGGGTGGAACTGTACGCCATAGAAGCGTTTTTCTTCGTTAGCCATAATGGCAAACGGGCAGCTTTCGGTGCTGGCTACGGTGACGAAGTCGGACGGGATAGCGGTAACTTTATCGCCGTGGCTCATCCAGACATCGAGCAGAGGTTTACCGTCTGCGGTCAGCGCATCTTCGATACCGCGAACTAGTGCGCTGTCGTTTACGACTTCAACCTGCGCGTAGCCAAATTCACGTTCGTTAGAGGCTTCAACGTGACCGCCCAACTGCATCGCCATGGTCTGCATGCCATAGCAAACGCCGAATACCGGTACGCCTGCTTCAAAGACATACTGCGGCGCACGCGGGCTGTTTTCTTCGGTGGTGCTTTCCGGGCCGCCGGAAAGAATAATGCCGCTTGGATTGAAGTCACGAATTTGTGCTTCTGTCACATCCCACGCCCACAGTTCGCAGTAAACGCCCAGCTCACGCACGCGGCGCGCAACCAGTTGAGTATACTGGGAACCGAAGTCCAGAATGAGGATGCGATGCTTATGAATGTTTTCCGTCATTGACGCTTATTCCGAGGCAAGTGAAACAGATAATATAAATCGCCCGACATGAAGTCGGGCGAAGAGAATCAGGAGCCCAGACGGTAGTTCGGGGACTCTTTAGTAATGGTCACGTCGTGAACGTGGCTTTCCTGAATGCCCGCACCGCTGATACGTACAAACTCCGCTTTAGTACGCAGTTCGTCGATAGTACCACAGCCGGTCAGGCCCATACAGGAGCGCAGGCCGCCCATCTGCTGGTGAATGATCTCTTTCAGGCGACCTTTATAGGCCACGCGACCTTCGATACCTTCCGGCACCAGTTTGTCGGCAGCGTTGTCGCTCTGGAAGTAACGGTCAGAAGAACCTTTGGACATCGCGCCCAGGGAACCCATACCACGGTAAGATTTGTAAGAACGGCCCTGGTAGAGTTCAATTTCACCCGGAGATTCTTCAGTACCTGCCAGCATGGAACCCACCATTACCGCGCTTGCGCCAGCGGCGATAGCTTTGGCGATGTCGCCGGAGAAACGAATACCACCGTCAGCGATAACCGGAATTCCGGTGCCTTCCAGGGCTTCTACTGCGTCAGCAACGGCGGTGATCTGCGGAACACCGACGCCAGTAACAATGCGGGTAGTACAAATAGAACCAGGGCCGATACCCACTTTAACGGCACTGCAACCGGCTTCTGCCAGCGCGCGGGCACCTGCTGCTGTTGCCACGTTGCCGCCGATGATTTGCAGGTCAGGATATTTAGCGCGAGTTTCACGGATACGCTGCAGAACACCTTCAGAGTGACCGTGAGAGGAGTCGATCAGCAGAACGTCAACGCCTGCGGCAACCAGCGCATCAACACGCTCTTCGTTACCCGCACCCGCGCCAACCGCTGCACCTACACGCAGACGGCCTTGTTCGTCTTTACACGCGTTCGGTTTACGTTCCGCTTTCTGGAAGTCCTTCACAGTGATCATGCCGATCAGGTGGAATTCGTCATCAACCACCAGCGCCTTTTCAACGCGTTTTTCGTGCATTTTTGCCAGCACCACTTCACGGGCTTCGCCTTCACGCACGGTTACCAGACGCTCTTTCGGCGTCATGTAAACGCTAACCGGTTGATTCAGATCGGTCACAAAACGCACGTCACGACCGGTGATGATGCCGACCAGTTCGTTTTCTTCGGTAACCACCGGGTAGCCCGCAAAGCCGTTACGCTCGGTCAGTTCTTTCACTTCACGCAGGGTGGTTGTCGGCAGCACGGTCTGCGGATCAGTTACCACGCCAGATTCGTGTTTTTTCACACGGCGAACTTCTTCTGCCTGGCGTTCAATGGACATGTTTTTGTGGATAAAGCCGATACCGCCTTCCTGAGCCAGAGCAATAGCCAGGCGCGCTTCCGTTACGGTATCCATTGCTGCGGAAAGCATAGGGATATTCAGACGAATAGTTTTCGTCAGCTGGGTGCTGAGGTCAGCAGTATTCGGCAGAACGGTAGAATGAGCAGGAACGAGGAGAACGTCGTCAAACGTCAGAGCTTCTTTAGCGATACGTAGCATGGGCAATATCTCGACCAGAGTGGTTAATAAATATTGCCGCGGCATTATACAGAGCGTAACCGATTGCATCTACCCCTTTTTGCAAAAAATGCTTGCTATCCCCGGAGGGCGGGTTACTATCGACTGAATAACCTGCTGATTTAGAATTTGATCTCGCTCACATGTTACCTTCTCAATCCCCTGCAATTTTTACCGTTAGTCGCCTGAATCAAACGGTTCGTCTGCTGCTTGAGCATGAGATGGGACAGGTGTGGATCAGCGGCGAAATCTCTAATTTCACACAACCAGCTTCCGGTCACTGGTATTTTACGCTCAAAGACGACACCGCCCAGGTGCGCTGTGCGATGTTCCGCAACAGCAACCGTCGGGTGACCTTTCGCCCGCAGCACGGACAACAAGTTTTAGTGCGCGCCAATATTACACTCTATGAACCGCGCGGCGATTATCAGATTATAGTCGAGAGTATGCAGCCTGCCGGTGAAGGGTTGCTGCAACAGAAGTACGAACAGCTTAAAGCGAAGTTGCAGGCTGAAGGTTTGTTCGATCTGCAATACAAAAATTCACTCCCCTCCCCTGCGCATTGCGTTGGTGTGATCACCTCAAAAACCGGTGCTGCGCTACATGATATTTTGCATGTGTTAAAACGTCGCGATCCGTCTTTGCCGGTGATCATCTACCCCACCGCCGTTCAGGGCGATGACGCGCCGGGGCAAATTGTTCGCGCCATTGAACTGGCGAATCAGCGCAACGAGTGTGACGTATTAATCGTCGGGCGCGGCGGCGGTTCGCTGGAAGATTTATGGAGTTTTAACGACGAACGCGTAGCGCGGGCGATTTTTGCCAGCCGCATTCCGGTAGTGAGTGCCGTCGGGCATGAGACGGATGTGACGATTGCCGACTTTGTTGCTGATCTGCGTGCGCCAACGCCGTCTGCCGCCGCTGAAGTAGTGAGCCGCAATCAGCAAGAATTACTGCGCCAGGTGCAATCGGCCCGTCAACGGCTGGAGATGGCGATGGATTATTATCTCGCCAACCGCACGCGTCGTTTTACGCAGATCCATCATCGCTTGCAGCAGCAGCATCCACAGCTCCGGCTGGCACGCCAACAAACCATGCTTGAACGCCTGCAAAAACGGATGAGCTTTGCGCTGGAAAATCAGCTTAAGCGTGCCGGGCAACACCAGCAGCGATTAACACAGCGGCTGAATCAGCAAAATCCACAGCCGAAGATTCATCGCGCGCAAACGCGCATTCAGCAACTGGAATATCGTTTAGCAGAAACCCTGCGCGCACAGCTTAGCGCCACGCGTGAACGTTTCGGTAATGCAGTAACGCATCTCGAAGCGGTGAGTCCGCTGTCCACACTCGCTCGCGGTTATAGCGTTACCAGCGCCGCTGATGGCGCGGTGTTAAAACAGGTTAAGCAGGTGAAAGTGGGTGAGACACTGACCACTCGCCTGGGCGATGGCGTAGTGATCAGTGAAGTGAGTGCGGTGACGAAAAGCCGCAAGCCACGTAAAAAAGCCTGATAGCGCGTTGCGTATCAGGCTTTCGGAACCTCATATTGACAAGGTGGATAAGGTTACTGGAAGCAGGTTGCAAACCCCGGCGTTTTCGCAGGCTGAATGCCACAGTTGAGACTGCCAGAGCCTTCATCAACACCACAATAGAACGACCCAGCCTTATCAGTAGATAAATACGGGAAGCTTATCGAGGACGGCCATCCCAATGTGCTAAAGCCGGAGTGTAATGTTTGTAATTCGGCACTGCTCGGCACGTTATTCATACTGCCACACTGCTGCGCGACATCCCATTTAGAGGAATCCATAACATGCGCCAGTGCCCAGGTTTCATTATTTACATCAGGCGTTGCTGCTGCGGTAGCGCCTGACGGCAACTCCGATTTTAATAGCGGGCGATGCAGCGTCTTGCCACTTACCGTGGCGGTATCCGCCATATGACCCCAGAAATACGCCGTGGCGACATTCGGGCTGGTCGGCACGGTGAAAATCGTGTCCAGCGTCGCCGTTATGGTGGCGTTATCCGTCAGCGTCACCGTCAACGGCGTTTTATATCCTGGCGTATTATCCTGACGAACGGTAAAGCTTGCCGTACCGTCCGCTCCCGTGACTCCGTCGATGGTATTTCCACTGTCAGCCAACGTGACTGCCGCACCGGATGAAGGTTGCACAGTCAAATCGTCCATCGCATCCACATCGCCATACAGCGTCGCCCCGCTGTTACGCGGCACGGCCTCACCGCGTTTTAGGATAAAAGCGATATTCGGCACCGGCTTCCCGGCGCTGTCTTTTACGGTAACGACAATGGGCGCGGCGTCGCCTTTTTTCACCGTCGCCGCCTGTGTGGCGTCATCCAGCGCCGTTGATGTCAGCGTGACGCTGGAAACGCTCGCACGCGGGTTAACCAGGCAGGCCTGATGAGCGGGATTATATTGGCCTCTCGAACCATTTACCAGGCTGACGGCCTGCGGATTACTGCCCCCTTCCCAGTTATCCACCGCCCACCATGCATACTGCGTAGGCCAGCCAATTTGCGCGGTAATCGTGTTTCCTGGATAACGTGTATAGAGCGCTTCTAAATCATCGCTCAATGGTCGACGCGCCGCTTCACAAGGGCTGAGATTGCTGTCAGCCCTCTGCGTTGCGTTAAACACTGGCCAGGCTTCATTGCTATTCGTTATCTGACTTACCCCGGATGTCGACGGCAGCTCTTTCCACAGTTTAGGGCGCTCAAAGACAGCACCGTTTTCCGCCGTGACGGTATCCGGCATATGGCCCCAGTAAGTTGCTAATGCGGCATCCGGGCTGGTGAGGACGGTAAAAATCAGATCCAGAGTAGATACCTTTGCCGTGTCACGGGCCAGGATGGCGTTAAAGGGGATTGCCAGGCCGACAGTATCAGGCTGTTCAACATTGAATGTCGCCGTACCATCGCTACCGGTGAAACCAAGCCATTGTGTACCATTTGAAACCAGCGGGAATGTCGCCGACACGGGCGTCAGTTCCGTCAACTTTATTTCATTCGCTGGCGTCCCCACGATTGTTCCTGAACGGCTCAACGCTGAATCACGTTTGAGCGTCACCGCTTCGCCCGCCAACGGGTTGCCATCACGATCTTTTACCGTTACCACAATCGGTATTGAGTTACCTTTTTTCGCTGACGCGCTGGGACGGCCGCCATTGCTGGTGGTTCTGGCGTCATCCTGTGCGGATGACGTCAATGTTACGCTGACGCCGGCCGGATGCGGCTGTGCCAGGCAAAGCATCAACGCACTGGTTGTCCCCTTCTGCGTAATGGTTCCGTCTTTCAGGCTGATGAGTTGATAAGTCCACGACGTTCCACTCAGCATGACCATATCATAGGCCCACCAGTTACCTGCATATACGGGTAACCCCAGGTCGGTCATTAGCGTGCCGTTCGGGTGATCACTATACAAATCCAACAGCTCATTACTGCGCGGTTGATTTTCGAGCGGGCAATCTGTCGATGTTAAATTTTGCGCGTTGCTCATATATGACCAAACTTCGCCGTTAGAGCTAATCGATGAGCCTGAGCTGGTTTCTGCTTTCAGCAGCGGTCGTTTGAAGGTGACGCCCGTCGAGCTGGTAAAGGTGTCCGGCATATGCCCCCAGAATTTCGCACTCGGCGAATCCGGGCTGGTGATCACCGTATAGATAACATCCAGCGTGGCGGCTTTCGTCGTATCACGCGCCAGCGTCACGGTTAACGGCGTCGCCAGCCCGGTCGTCGCATTCTGACTCACCTCAAAGGTCGCTTTGCCATCGCTGCCCGTCGTGCCGATCAGTTTTGCTCCACTTGCTGCCAACACACTATTTGTATTCGCGGGTACCAATGCCGTTACGGTAAGGTCGTCCGCACTCGTGTTAACGGTTGCTTTCGAGCGATCCAGCGTCGTTTCACGCGTGAGGGTAAACTCAGCATATGGCATCGGGTTCCCGGCGCTATCACGCACGGTCACCGTCAACGGAATCGTCTCGCCTTTCTTCGCTACGGCGCTCGGTCGTCCACCATTACTGGCCGATTTTGCTGCGTCCTGCGCCGTTGAAGTAAGCTCTATTGTGGCTGCTTCCGTATGTGGTTCTACCAGACACATCACGATCGCCGTATAGCTGGACGATGCCTGCATCAACTGACCATTAACAGGTGAAAATGCCTGATTAGTCCAGTTGCCAGAAACCATCATCATGTCGTAGGCCCACCAATACCCGGCAGACGTCGGCAAGCCGAGCACCGATCCTAACTGGCCGTTAGGGTAATCCGCATACAACCCCTGCATGTCATTCACCAGCGGTTGATACGTCTCATCACACCCGGCCTTGCTGGCATCCACTTTCTCCGCCGCTGTCAGGCGCGACCAGACTTCATTATTGACCGTTATGGCCGTACCGCCAGAGAGTTCAGCTTTGAGGGAAGGCCGCTTGAAGGTGACGCCTTCGCTACTGGTAAAGGTTTCCGCCATATGGCCCCAGTTGGCCGCCAGCGGCGTATCCGGGCTGGTGATGACGGTAAAGATCACCGGCAAGGTGTCCGACGACACGCCGGTATCGTTCAACAGGGCATAAAAGTCGGTTCTTAACCCGGTGGACGCATCCTGTCGGAGCGTCATCGTGGTGGTTCCGTCTGGCCCGGTTACGCCATACAGGGTGGTTGTTGCACTGGTATCCACCGTCGTACCCACCTCCGTCGTGACCGACACTTTCTGCGATGACGACACATTTTGACGATTGATCGAGTTCGCGTGTTTCAGGGCAAACGGCGTATTGCCGACGAAATTGCCCTGCGCATCTTTAGTCGAAATGCGGATCGGCACGCTATCGCCTTTCTGCACTTTGACAGCGCTAAGCGTGCTGTCAATGCTGACAAATTGCGCAGGATCCACGGCCTCCAGCGTAATCTGGCTGGCAGCCGTCAACGGCGTTGTACGGCAGGTTTGCAGTACACCCGTGTTCGTCGTGATTTGCGAGGCTGCGCCAGAATCCAGTTGCACCACATTGTAGTAACGGCTCCCCGTTTGCGTGTCACTTGGGGTATTGGTGAGATAGGTCGCTTTTACCGGCCATCCCTGTACCGTACTCATTGCATTACCACTATTAGCGTCATACAACGCTTGCAGGCCTGCCAACGTTGGCATATACGCAACGCCGCAGCCGCTTACAGAAGGATCTGTCGACTGATTCCAGGTGAATCGTACCCAGCTTTCCCCGTTCTCTGAACTGATTTGTCGCCCGCCAGTGTTGGCCAGCTCTGCCAGCAACAGTGGGCGTTTATAGACTGAACCATCGGAGGCCGCCACCGTTTCGGCCATATGTCCCCAAAAATTCGCTTTTGGCGAATCCGGGCTGGTCACGACGGTAAAGACCACCGGTAGCGTTGCCTTGACGCTGCTGGACGTATCCAGTTTTGCCGTGAGATCGGTTCTTAACCCGGTACTGTTATCCTGTTTCAGGGTCAATGTCGTTGACCCGTCGGCACCGGTCACGCCGTAAATGGTTTCACTTGTCGACTGGAAATTATTTCGCGTATTGCCCCAGGCATCCGTCACCGTCAACGAGCCCACGCTCATCGTCGCTGATGCATTAGCCCGACTCACGCTGTTGGCACGCGTCAGGATAAATGCCGTATTGCCCACCAGGTTGCCTTGTGCATCTTTGGTGGTGACGCGCACCACGGATTCTTCGCCTTTTTTCGCTTTTACCACGTTATAGGTGGTATCCAGCGTCGCCGGATCTGCCGCTTCCAGCAGGATTTGGCTCACCGTGGTTACCGGTGTAGTCTGACAGGTCAGCAGTTGCAGCGCCGTTGATGACACTGCCGCACTCGTGCCATTGCTGAGATCGACCGCCTTGTAGTTACGCTGCTCCATGCTGCCATTGTCGGACGTGTTGGACAAATAGCGCGTTGCCACCGGCCAGCCCTGCACGGTTTTCATGGTGTTGCCCGCATTATTAGCAAACAGTGACGTCAGACCGGCCTGAGTCGGAATATAGTTGGTTCCACAGCCACTATACGTCGTGGAAGAGCTCGCATAATTAATGTTAAACAACGCCCAGTTTTCGTTGTCTTCAAGCGTTGATGTTCGCCCAGTCTGACTGCTCAGTTCCTTCAGTAACCGCGGGCGTTTAAAGACCGTACCGTCCTCAGCCGTCACCGTTTCCGGCATATGCCCCCACATTTTCGCCTGGCTGCTATCCGGGCTGGTAACCACCGTAAAGATCGTGTCCAGGCTGTCTTTTTTCGTCGCATCGGAGTAAAGCGTTGCCGTCAGCGCCGTTTTGGTGCCGTGGGTATCCGGACGGGTAATATTAAGAATTTTGCTGCCGTCACTGCCGGTCATGGCGGTATACACCGTTGCGGTGTCATTCAACGTTGTTTCATCGGCCAGCCCGCCATTGACCACCACCGGCGCCACCAGCGCATCGCCGCTACCGGCAATATGTTTTTCGCCGCTACGGGTATAGCCATCACCGCGACTGAGGGTAAATGGCATATCCGCTAACGCGTTGCCCTGTGCATCTTTTACCGTCACCTTAACCTGTAGCGTTTCGCCTTTTTTCAGCGTTGCCGCGTTATTCCCGGCATTCCATTGCGCTTTATCAACCACCTCCAGCGTAATGCTGCTGGCAGGTTTGTTCGCCGTCGTCAGGCAACTGACGTAAACCGGCGTATCGCCGCCGATAGCTTGTGCGCCATCGTTCAGCGCTATCGTGAAAAAGTGCGGCGTCACATCCGCCGGAGAGCTGCTCCAGTAGGGCTGACGCTGCGTTGGCCAGCCGTGCGTCGTTTGCACTGCATTACCACTGTTGGCGCTATACAACGCGCTTAGCTGGGAGCGACGCGGCAGCATATTGGTGCCGCAGCCGCCTTTGCTGGTACTGGACGTATTGGCCTGGCTCACGCGCGCCCAGATTTCGTTATTTTCAGTCAGGGTTCCGTCCGGGCTGGCGATTTCCGCCGCCAGCCTAGGCCGGGTAAAGGTTGATGAATCAACGGTAATCGTTTCATCCATATGGCCCCACATCTGCGCGCCGGAAACGTCCGGGCTGGTTGGGGTAGTAAAAATAACGCTGTAGTTAACGGTATTCGGCAGGTAGGAATTTACCGGTGTTACGCTCAGCACCGTTTTTAGCCCGACGCCCTGTGGTTGCTTAATCTCGACCGTCGCCACGCCCCGGACATCGGTTGTTCCCGCATAAACCATCGATGGCTGTGATGTACCATATTGCGAGTTATCCATCGTGATTGAGCCGCTACTCGGGTCATCAAACCCGCTCACCTGTCCCGCTCGGTTATATCCCATACCTTTGGTAATGGTGAATGCGCTAAAGGGTACCGGGGAATTATTTAGCGCGTTAATCGTACGCACGGTCATTACGATGGTGTCACCCACTTTGGCTTGCGCTTGGGTGCCAACAGACACATCATGATCGGTGCTGACTTCAACATTCGCTACCATCTCATTACCCGAACAGGAGAGGTAATTCTGCTTAAAGCCGGAATAGCTGTCGACGCTCCCGTTCCCCAGATTCACCGATGAATGCGTTTCTTGCTCCACCGCGCTTAGGTAGCTCTGTTGTGCGGTAGGCCAGCCATACTCAGTGCCAATCGCGTTACCGGGATGGGCTGAAAACAGGCTTTCCAGTGAGCTCTGACGCGGTATATGACCCACCCCGCATTCCGCCTGCATACTGGTGTTTTGATCGTACAACGCCCAGTCTTCGTTGTTTTCCCGCACTGTTCCCAGTTCATGCTCGGTTTCATCCGCCAGCAACGGGCGTTTATACAGACTGCCGGACTCAATAATGCCGCGCATATGGCCCCACATCCGCGCTTTGTCGCTGTCCGGGCTGGTGATTACGGTAAAAATCACATCTTTGGCATCCGTGGCGTTAAAATCGCTGCGCATTTTCGCCGTGATATGGGTTTTCACCCCCGCGCCGCCGGGCTGGCTCAGGGTGAGCGAAGCCTGGCCGTTGGCGTCGGTCATGCCTTCATAGGTATGTGCGTCGACCTGGCGAAAATTACTGCCGCCAGTAATCTGCACCGGATGGGCTTCCCAGGCGGAGTCGGTTTGATTCTTACGGTTAACGCCGTCATCCAGATGCAGCGAGAAGTAATAATACGCCAGCGGTTGATCGTTGTTTTTATTGTCGGTGATCGTCAGACGCATCGTGGCATCCTCACCCACCTTCGCTTTCATCGCCTGTGCCGTATCATCATAGTTTTCTGGCGTAAGGACGATTTTCGGTTCGACGTCAGGCGCGGGTTTGTCCACGCAGCTTACAAGAAACGTGGTGCTATCCGGCTTTTGCGCTTCAGCACGGTTAGAGACATCCGCTGCATGGTGCTGCCCGGTAGTGCCCGCCAGCGATGTCCAGTAATAATCATCCTGCATCGGCCAGCCAAGGACAGTCTGTACCGTGGAGGGAATCACCGTCGCCAGTGCGCCGAAATGGCGCATGCCCGGCAGCACGGTGCAATGGCTGTCTGCCCCGCTCCAGGTGAAAGTGGACCAGGTTTCGTTGTGATCGACGACCGTGGCATTTTCATTGCTGACTTCCGCCGCCAGTTTTGGCCTGCTGAACGTGTAGCCGTGTGCCTCAACCGTTTCCGCCATATGGCCCCACATCGTGGCCTGCGCCACGTCCGGGCTGGTAAGTACGGTAAAAATCACCGCCGTTTCGCTGGTTTGCGCAATGCCGGAAATACTCGCCACCAGCGGCGTTTTGACGCCGGGGCCGTTAGGTTGGGTCACCGTGATGGTTGCCGTACCGTTGGCATCCGATGTGCCACGATACTCGGTTGCCGTCGTCGTTAACTCGGTACTCCCCAGCACCACCGGCGCGGTATTATTCACCGCGCCCTGACGGTTTTGGGCATCTTTACGTTTGATAATAAACGGAATATTACCCGCGACGTTGCCCTGACAATCTTTGGTGGTGACGGTCAGCGTGATAGTGCCACCAACGGTGGTTTTTGCCGCCGCGATCGTTTCGTTATAACCACTGGCGCTCACCGAAATTAAATCGCCCTGTGCGGGCGCGATGTTCAGCGTCACTTTCTGTTCAGCCAGCGCCACCGTCCCCTCATAGGGATAACCGGTCGAGGTCAGCAGGTAAAGCAGTGGAATGGTTTGTTGTGTATCTATCTGCGGCCAGGCCACCAGCGAACGCCCGGCCAGACCTTGCGCGCAAAAGCTGCGGTTGGCGATGGGCTGCGGGTTGAGCGGCGTATCCGGCGTGGCGGCATCCGCCCACACCAGACTGACGGTCGGCGGCGTCTGGTTTTCCCAGCGCAGCGCAGGTGGTGTGGAAAACTGGTCGCCTTCACTGTCCTGAGGATTAGCGACTATCAGGTTAGCAGCGTCATCGTCAACGCTAAATTCATTCGGTTTAGCAGAAAACGCCACATCATGAGATGCAGCAGGATCAAGCTGAACGCTTCCCTGATAAACGGGTACGCTAGCGCTATCGGCAATAGGAACTGTACCGTTAAACTCGCCTGTAGAACCAGGATATGTCTGCCATTCCACTCCTGCCCGTGCAAAGTCAGACAGCATAAAGGCTGCCAACATGCCCAGAAGCACAATGATTTTTCCTGGTTTCAGACATACCGACATGTAGAAAACTCCAGCATGATAAACAAAACGTCAACCCGTTTTGCTTAACGCGTCGCTAAGCAAAACAGGCGGAAAACAGCATTCCCATACGGGAATGCTGTTGTGCGCATTAGTGGTGTTTGTAAATGATAGACAGCGTATAGCCCTGAACGCCGTCGCCGTTTGCCGGGATTGCAAGGCCGGTCTTACCATTACGGTCACTACCGTTAAGGCTGGTTCTTGCTTGTTCGTTAGTTTGCGGAATAACAATGTCATTGTTATCGAAGCTGGCGTTGGCAATACCGCCCGCCGCCGCAAGTTGTTTACTGTTACCGTTAAAGACCCACGCAAAGTCGTAGTTAGCGGTAACGTCCACATCCGTACCCGCATCGTACTTACCATTCTGGTTTTCATCCGAGTACAGTTTGGCCACATACGTTTTGTTAAGCGCAATGGCTGTATTACCACCGATAAGGTTGGTACTGGTGCCTTTCTCGAAGATGGCAACTTTCAGGTTCTGGTTCACAACCGGGCCAGGATCAACATTATCCGTATCGCTGCCGCCACCGCTGGCCGTTGAAATATCCAGCAGAGTCAGCGATGTTCCCTGGAAAGGATTACCGGTCTGGGTGATGGGCTGGATTTCAACACCGATATAACGCCCACGTTCGTCATCAGTGAGTTTATAACTCGTCTTGCCTGCCGCTGCGGTCAGCTCCGTTTTACCGCCACCCGCATTATCGCTGTAACTGTACCATTTGATAGTGGCTGTCGTTTTCGCATCAATACCGTCTGGACCATCGTCGATATCCCCTTCGGTATCGCCGATATCCCACCCCAACGTGATGGTATCTCCTGAGTAAAGGCGTTTATCCGTCTCGCTACCTGAAGGACGAGTACCTTTACCATCAGACGTTACTTTGATGTGATCCGCATCATCCGAGTTAATCGTGGCATTCCCACCCTCGCGATAAAGCCAGGGTATGGTCCCTTCGAATTCAGCGGTCGTCCCACTGGCTACCCAGGCGGCATCTTCCGCCATAGCGGCTGGCACGGCACAGTATCCAGCCAGCATCAGTGCCAGCGCGACTCTTGTCAGGCCACGTTTCATATGAGGTTTCATAAACACTCTCCTTGGTTAACATTCAGCGGTGGCCCGATCAGCCATGGCGCTGATCCTATTTCTTGCTGTAATTGACCTGCAAACCGTATCCCTGCACGCCATCGGTTACCTGGGCACTAAACTTCGTTGCCGCGTCCTTGTTCGTTGCCGGGATCTCTATATCGGCGTTAGTGGTATTGGCTTGCGCACCGGTATTGCCATTCACGCTATGTCCCGTGAATTCCCACTGATAGTCATACTGTTTCATCTCCTCTTCAGTGAATTTCTCTGATAGCTGGAACACGCCGTCTTTGTTAGCGTCACGCCACAACACAAAGCGATAGCTGCTATTGAGAGGCAACGGCTCTTTATTGCCGATAAGATTCACGGGCTTAGCCGCACCAACACGATAGATAAAGGCATTCAGCCCGCCGATGTCAGAACCCAGGAACGTTACGTCAACATAGTTACTGTCATCATAGGGAGCGGCTTTCGCCTTCCAACGGAAGGTGCCAGGCAATGTACTGGAGAGCGTAACGGTCCCCTTTTCTTTATCTTGTTTGGCGATAAAGACACAGGGAGTCTCGGTAGTGCAGGGTTTATTCGTCAGCGTCACTTTTTTATCGTTGGCGTCAAACAACTGCGGGTTGAGATTATCCTGCGGCAAGACATTACCGTTGCGGTCAGTGTTGTCGCCAAAGCTATCAGTAATATCGAGATCCATCACCACACCATCTACACCATCGGCCTGTGCGCTGGCTTCATGACTGTGATTGTTCTCATCTGGTACATCGGCGATGTTGTTAACGATGAGCTCAATTTTGCGATCCTGCTGAACGGTGATTTCCACCACGCCGGAATTCTGTCGATTACCTTTTTCATCTTCCAGCGCCAGACGAACCCGCCAGGTATTGAGTTTTTCTTGTTCGGCTTTATCAGAACTGTACTGCCAGGCAGGCAGCACCAGATTCCAGTGGTTGTTGTTACCTTCGGTAAGCGTGTTTTCTTTGATAACCGGCATCACCAGCGTACGTGCAGCATTGTTTTTCGCCTGCCAGGAGGCAGCGACGATTTTGTAGTGATGGTTAATGAGCGCGTTAATGGTCCATTTACATTTTTCCAGCCCGATAGCTTCTTCAGGCGTATCTTTAATCACGCACTCGGGATGTTCATTCGTGGCGTCGGCTTTCAGCCACAAAGTGACGTCGAGGGGATCTTTTTCTTTGTATTCCAGAACAATAAAGTTGTTACGTTCAACAAAGTCATGACGGCTGCCCATAAGCGAGTGAGCAGCGCTCACTTTGTCAGGATCAAGCTGGTCTTTGAGCGGGACGCCAAACTGATAATTAAGCGTTGCGTTAACAGAAAGATCGGTATTATCGCCAGTGCCAGCTTTGAAATCTGTACCGACAGCAATGAGCGGAACGGGCTGGTATTTCACACCCAGCGTGACAGCGAAGGGATCTTTCTCCAGATTATCAGTGCCAAAAAGCGCGACTTCATTACCGTAATACTGTTCGAAAACAATTTTACCACCAAGCTGCGGATAAGCGGGAAGCCAGGCTTCGGCGCGAATATCCCAGCCGCGCGCAGGACGCTCCTCATAAAAATCGAAATCTTCGGAGTCTTTCCAGTCAGAAAGCGGGTGATAATAGTTGCCAGAGAATTTTAAATAATCAGTCCACGCTTCGACACCTAAACCTAAACGGCGATGCCCACGGGTAAAATCATAATCATAAAATATATTTCCACCCAACAACCATTTATCAAAATTATGTCTTACACCAAGCCCAATATTCCCGATCGTACGATCTTCTTTTCGTTGTGCAGAAAATTGGCTGAAATAAACAGTAGTTTGATTATCATACCAGGGAACAAAATAGTCGATGGAACTGCCATCCAGATCGCCGCCCTGGCCAAGAGAAAGATTCGTTCGAACCTTACCGTAGGGGGAGAGTGTATCCTCAATATAAGATTGTGTCGTAGAGGTAATTTGACTTTGCAGATAGCTTCTGGCCTGGGACTCCAGCGCCTCGGGTGTCAGGTTTTCAAACCCTTGCGTAGCGGAGTTAATGACGTAATCGGCACCACGCTCTTTTAGCGATTTCCCCTTGTTGGTTTGTTCTTCTTGTTGTGCGGCCTGACTACCTAAATCAGGTAATGATTCTTTATGCTCAACATTTATCTCTGGAGCCGCAAAAGCAGCCCCAGAGATAAATGTTAGCATAATACAGCGTGTCCATCGCAGCATGCACTTTTCCTGTGACAATGATAAAGTCAAAAATAAGCTTTAATATTGTATCCCTGATTATTCAGAAAGGCATGCCAGAAAGGATAAATATATCATTATTTTTTAAATAAGTGATTTTTTCCACTCATATTAGTAATTCAACTAATACAAAAATGGCATAATCATCCATATTATAAATATGAATGATAAAATCATATATTTAAATGATATTACACAATAACAAATTCAACGCGTGTTTTAGAAATTAAACCGTGCCCATATTGGCAGAAATAATCCACCGCACCGCATGCTTTTAATACCTGCAATGGCTGGTGGCAGTCAGGACAAAGAGCCTGAATGGTGAAATCTTTGGCACAAGTTGCACAGTGAGCAGTCCCGCCATTGCGTTCGAGAGGGGTTTTGCAGGTTGGACAGTTGAGTGCCATAAATACTCCTCGCGTGTTATTCGGTTTCCCTCTCCGTGTGGAAAGGGAAACCAGATAAGTGATTACTTACTTTTCTTGATGTGCTTCATCAGACGCTTACGCTTGCGCATCTGAGTCGGCGTCAGGGTATTACGCTTGTTCGCATACGGGTTTTCCCCTTCTTTGAACTGAATACGAATCGGCGATCCCATTACGTCCAGCGATTTGCGGAAGTAGTTCATCAGGTAACGCTTGTAGGAATCAGGCAGGTCTTTCACCTGATTACCGTGAATCACCACAATCGGCGGGTTATAACCCCCGGCGTGGGCATATTTCAGCTTCACTCGACGACCGCGTACCAGCGGCGGTTGGTGATCTTCAACAGCCATCGTCATGATGCGCGTCAGCATAGAGGTCCCCACACGACGGGTGGAGCTGTCATACGCTTCACGTACTGATTCAAACAAGTTACCAACACCACTGCCGTGCAAGGCAGAGATAAAGTGCACACGAGCAAAATCGATAAAGCCCAGACGGAAGTCCAGCGTCTCTTTCACCTGCTCTTTCACTTCCTGGCTCAGGCCGTCCCACTTGTTCACTACAATCACAAGTGAGCGCCCACTATTGAGAATAAAGCCCAGCAAGGAGAGATCCTGATCGGAAATACCTTCACGCGCATCAATCACCAACATCACCACGTTGGCATCTTCAATGGCCTGCAACGTTTTGATTACCGAGAACTTCTCTACCGCATCGGTGATTTTGCCGCGTTTACGTACGCCAGCGGTGTCAATGAGCACATACTCACGTCCGTCGCGTTCCATTGGAATGTAGATACTGTCACGCGTCGTGCCAGGCATGTCGTAAACAACAACGCGCTCTTCACCAAGAATACGGTTAGTGAGTGTAGACTTACCGACGTTCGGACGACCCACAATCGCCAGTTTGATCGGCAGACTTTGCGGGTCGAAGTCGTCTTCCTCTTCTTCTTCGCCGTTCTCTTCCGCTTCAAATTGCGCCCAGTATTCGGCGTCTTCGTCGACTTCTTCTTGCGGTGCGAGATCTTCCATCCACGGCAGCAGCACGTGCTCCAGCAGACTTAATACGCCACGACCGTGAGACGCGGCGATCGGGTAGATTTCACCTAAACCAAGCGAGTAGAAATCAACCACTGCCTGATCGGGATCCAGACCGTCAGTTTTGTTTGCCACCAGGAAGGTCGGTTTTTCACGGGAGCGCAGATGTTTAGCAATCGCTTCATCCGCCGGCATCAGGCCCGCGCGCGCATCCACCATAAACAGTACGACGTCCGCTTCTTCAATCGCCAGCAGCGACTGTTCCGCCATGCGGGTTTCTACACCGTCTTCTGTGCCATCAATCCCGCCGGTATCAATGCAGATAAACTCACGGCCTTCAATTTCCGCACGACCGTACTTACGGTCACGAGTCAGACCCGGGAAATCCGCAACCAGCGCATCTCGGGTGCGAGTTAGACGGTTAAATAACGTGGATTTTCCTACGTTAGGGCGCCCGACAAGCGCGACCACAGGTACCATGTTTAAAGCCTCATTTTTATAAATCATCAGACAACGCACGCTATATTCGTGTCGTTGTTAAAAACAGGAAAACGGCCCCTGTCCAGGAGCCGTTTTCAAAGTGAACGACAGAGACGATTAACGTGTAATAGAGTACACGGTTCCGTCTTTTGCCTGGATCAGCAGTTTGCCGTCAGCGGCAACCGGTTCAGTCTGGAAACCGGAACTATCAACTTTTTGCTGGGCAACGAAACGACCATCTTCGACGTTAATCCAGTGCAGATAACCTTCACTGTCACCTACCACCAGGTTGCCATTATACAGCACCGGAGAAGTCAGCAGGCGATGCAGCAGATCGCTTTGTGTCCACAGCGTAACGCCGCCATCAATGGTCAACGCCATCACCCGGTCATTTTGATCGACCAGATAGATGCGATTGCCGTCGACGATGAAATCATTCACCGAACCCAGTTCGCGTTTCCACATAATCTGACCACTGCGCAGATCAAGCGCCGTCAGGTTACCATTATAGGCCAGCGCGAAAACAACGCCGTTAACAACGACGGGTGTCGTGTCAACATCGCTCAGACGGTCAATTTCGGTAGAACCGGTCGCCTGGGAAATACGCTGCTGCCAAATCATCTGGCCCTGTTCCATCAGCACTGCGCTGACGCGACCATTATCGCCACCCACGACGGCCGCACCAAAAGCCGTTGCCGGCGCAGACTCGCCACGCAAAGAGAGCGAAGGCATATCGAGGTTAACTGTCCATTTGACAGCGCCGTCAGCTTCGTTCAGCGCTTGTAACTGACCGTTACTGGTGTGGATTAACACCAGACCGTCGCTGACCACCGGGCGCGAAAGTGCTTCACCCGCGACTTTAGTTTGCCATGCCACAGTACCATCGCTGGTATTCAGCGCGTAAACCTGCGCCTTTTCGGTGCCAATGTAGACATGCCCACCAGACACGGTCACGCCGCCAGAAAGTAATGCAGGATCTTTAGAGAACCAGCCATCTTTCTCGGCCAGGTTGACAGACCAGATTTCTTTGCCGTCATCCGCATTCAGCGCTTTTACTAAACCAGCGCGGTCCGCAGCATAGACAACGTTGTCCGCCAGTGCCGGATGAAGATTGGAATAGAAGTTGCCAATGCCGCTACCAACGGAAGTGCTCCACGCAGTAGACGGCGTAAACTGGTTTTCAACGGTTGGCAATGGGGACATCTTTACCACATCTTCTTCGCTGTTAAACAGCGAACAGCCGCTTAAAAGGGTAACGGAAAGCAGTCCTGGCAGCAGTAATTTACGCAATTGCATCGGGTCCCTCTCAGATGGACAAATTATTAATTTTCATCTGCATCATTTCGCTCAGTGCCGGGGTAACATCGCTTTTCACGCCTGCTTCCCATGCACTACGCGCACCTTGCTTATCACCTTTGCTCAGCAATGCTTCACCACGCAGGTCGGCAACAATGGCAGCCCACCCTTCACCTTTGATGGTATCAAGGGTTTTCAGCGCGGCATCAGCCTGCTTGAGCTGTACCTGAACGCGAGCAAGACGCAGATTTATCACGGCTTTGAGATTTTCATCGCTCGTGTCTGCCAGCCCCTGTTGTAACTGGGCGGCAGCTTTCTCTAGTTCATTTTTGTCAACAAATTGCTGCGCAAGTTCCAAAGAAGCCAGCGCACCATAAGTATTTTTATTTTCAGCAGCAAATTTTTCCGCCGCCGGGATGCTATCCGGTTTGCCTTCGCTCACTGCGGTAACCGCATTTTGATAGGCAAGAGAAGCGGAGCGTGCAGAATCAACCTGATGGCTGTTCCAGTAGCGCCAGCCAATCAGTGCGCCAACGCCCAAAATCACCCCAACAGCCAGTGCTTTGCCATTTTCAGCAAAAAAGCGTTTAACCGCTTCAACCTGGTCGTTTTCGTTCTCGTAAATTTCCACGCTGTCCTTCTCCTTCCTTAACCCAGTAACGTGCGCAAATGCGCGGCTACGCTATCCTGCGCAACTGCCGTTTGCTCACCAGAGCGCAAATCCTTCACTACTGCTGTGCCGTTAGCCACTTCAGACTCACCCAGCACCACAGCAACGCGGGCACCCCATTTATCAGCACGGGCAAACTGTTTCTTAAAGTTGCCGCCGCCGTGGTTGGTCATCAATTTCACGCCCGGTAATTCATCACGCAGACGCTCAGCTAATGCCATAGCCGCAGATTGTGTATCAGCACCTGAAGCCACCAGGTATATATCGACAACAGGATCGGCTTTAAATTCCGGATTAACGGCCTGTACTAACAATACAAGACGTTCGAGGCCCATCGCAAAACCGACAGCCGGTGTTGCACGACCGCCCAGTTGTTCCACCAGACCGTCATAACGACCGCCTGCACACACGGTGCCCTGGGAACCGAGGCTGTTAGTCACCCACTCGAAAACGGTACGGTTATAGTAATCCAGACCACGCACCAGACGCTGGTTGACGGTGTAAGCGATCCCCGCGCTCTCAAGCAGTTTGCACAGACCGGCAAAATGCTCACGAGATTCCTCGTCCAGATAATCGCCTAATGCCGGAGCGTCGTTGAGAAGCGCCTGCACTTCCGGATTTTTTGAATCCAGCACGCGCAGCGGGTTAGTGTACATGCGGCGTTTGCAGTCTTCGTCCAGCTTTTCTTTATGCTGCTCAAGGAATGCCACCAGCGCATCGCGGTAATTGGCGCGTGCTTCCAGCGAACCGATAGAGTTCAGCTCAAGAGTTACGTGCTCGGAGATACCCAGCGCGCGCCACCAGCGGGCGGTGAGCATAATCAATTCAGCGTCGATATCCGGACCTTGCAGACCGAAAACTTCGCAGCCCAACTGATGGAACTGACGATAACGCCCTTTCTGCGGACGCTCGTGACGGAACATCGGCCCGATATACCACAGACGCTGTTCCTGATTGTACAGAAGACCATGCTCGATGCCGGCGCGTACACAGCCCGCCGTCCCTTCAGGGCGCAGAGTCAGGCTGTCGCCATTGCGATCCTCAAAGGTGTACATCTCTTTTTCAACCACGTCGGTGACTTCACCAATCGCACGTTTGAATAGCGGGGTCTGCTCTACAATCGGCAAGCGGATTTCACTGTAACCGTAGCTGCCGAGCACGTTTTTCAGTGTGCCTTCAATGCGCTGCCAGATGGCCGTTTCGCCAGGCAGGTAATCGTTCATGCCGCGAATGGCTTGAATGTTTTTTGCCACGTTTATTCTCTTTCTGAATATAAAAATGAACCCTCAACGCTTCCCTCAATGTTTCGGGAGCCATGCGGGTTCAATCATACACGGGAAGCGAGGCGCTTCCCATCACGTTATTATTTTTCAACCTGCTGAACGTCAATTCGACGCGCTTCGTCCAGCTGACTGGCTTTCGCACGAATGCGCGCTTCCAGCTGATCGATCATATCGTTGTTGTCCAGACGGTCTTTGCGCACGCCATCTTCATAGAGGCCGCTTTTCTTGTTGCCGCCGGTGACGCCGAGTGTAGAAACCAGCGCCTCACCTGGGCCATTCACCACGCAGCCGATAATCGAAACGTCCATCGGAGTGATGATATCTTCCAGGCGTTGCTCCAGCGCGTTAACCGTACCGATAACATCAAATTCCTGACGCGAACAGGTCGGGCAGGCGATGAAGTTGATCCCGCGCGAACGGATACGCAGCGATTTCAAAATATCGAAACCGACTTTGATCTCTTCGACCGGATCGGCCGCCAGCGATACGCGCAGCGTGTCGCCGATGCCTTCAGACAGCAGCAGACCTAAACCAATGGCGGATTTAACCGCCCCGCTGCGCGCACCACCCGCTTCGGTGATCCCCAGATGCAGCGGCTGATCGATCTGTTTTGCCAGCAAACGATAAGACTCAACAGCGAGGAAGACGTCTGACGCTTTCACGCTGACTTTGAACTGTTCGAAGTTCAGGCGATCGAGATGATCAACATGACGCATGGCAGATTCCAGCAACGCCTGCGGCGTCGGTTCGCCATACTTTTCTTGCAGATCTTTTTCCAGCGATCCGGCGTTAACGCCAATACGGATCGGAATGTTTTTATCGCGCGCACAGTCAACCACCATGCGAATACGCTCTTCATTACCGATATTGCCAGGGTTAATACGCAGACAATCGACGCCGTATTCCGCTACTTTCAGCGCAATGCGATAGTCGAAGTGGATGTCAGCCACCAGCGGCACGTTAACCTGCTGTTTGATGAGTTTGAACGCTTCTGCCGCGTCCATCGTCGGTACGGAGACACGGACGATATCAGCGCCAACACGTTCCAGCGCCTTGATTTGATTGACCGTTGCTTCGACGTCTGTCGTACGCGTATTGGTCATGGACTGTACGGCGATGGGAGCACCATCGCCAATCGGCACATTCCCAACGTAAATACGTGTTGATTTTCTACGTTGAATTGGAGCCTGGTTATGCATGAAAAATCTCCCGCGTTACCCGTCTGTTACTGCGCCGGTGATTGTTCGGCATTGAGGGTCAGACGCGCAACCTGGTTAGTTCTGATAAAACGACTCAGATCGACAGGTTTCCCTTGATACTGGATCTGTACTGCGGCTGGCGCACCAATTTTCAGTTTGTACGGTGCCTGGCCGGTTAAGTTCAAATTACCGTCTTTACGCTGCATACCGCTAAACAGTTTTTTACCGGTAGCATCAGTAACCTCCAGCCAGCAATCGGCAGTAAAGTTCATCACCAGCGCATTCGGATCAGCCGCCGGCGTAGTCACGCCTGCCTGATCGGTTGGCAACGGCGCAGCACCATCTGGCATTGTTGTTGCCGCTGGTGCCGGAGTCGCAGCGGTATCAACATTTGCCTGCGAAGGTGGAACAACCGCATTCTGTTGTGAATCGACGGTTGGCGATGGAGCCGTCGTCGCGGCAGGTGTTTGCGTGTTAGTTGCGGTGGTATCCACAGGTGATGTCGGCGTGGTCGCCATAGCCTGATCTGTGGTTGTCGACGTATCTAACGGTACACTCTGGCTTTGATTATTATTCAGTTCCGCAGAAGATTGATCGGCCATAGTGGTGATCTCTTCCTGCTGAGCTTTGTGGTCTTGCCACCACCAGGCACCGCTCAGGCCAATAACCACAAACAACACCAGCCAGGTGAAGGTCATCAGCCAGCCGTCACGTTTTTTGCGGCGTTTACCGAGGGAAAAACTCTGCATCGGCGCAACTTTTGCAGCTCGTAGTGGAGCCTGTTTTTCCAGCCCCGGTAGCAGTTCTTCTTCTGGAATATGTACCAGACGCGCATAAGAGCGGATATATCCGCGCAGGAATGTTGAAGCAAGATCGGCAGGTGCCTTATCTTCTTCAATGTCGCGTACCGTGGAAACCTTCAGGCAAAGTCGCTCAGCAACGGCCTGCTGACTAAGTCCTAGTTGTTCGCGAGCATTACGCAGGCGAGCGCCGGTAGTAAGTGCTTCATTTTGGTCGTGCGTGGCTTCAGTATTCATTCGCTGCAGGTACGTTTAAATGAGAATTGAGATGCCGGTGAACCATCATGCTCACCCACACCGCGAAACATCCGTTAAGTTAACCGTTATCATACAGTATAAGACCGTCTGTGTGCTCGTGACAAAGCCCACATTCACTAAGGCTAACTTACTGTTGCATCGTTACATACTGCCTTAAAGTCAGCAAAAACGCACCGTTAATATTGACCAGAGAATTGCAACTTAATACTTCATTCATAAAAGATTACGCCACGGTACATAAAGTAACCGTGGCGTAATGGCTATCAGACCGCTTTAATATCGATGGCTTCACCCTGCATCCGTTTACGCAGGGTACGTTTCGTACGGTCGATAACATCGCCCGCCAACTGACCACAGGCAGCATCGATATCATCACCACGAGTTTTACGCACAATAGTGGTGAAACCGTAGCTCATCAGCACTTTTGAGAAACGGTCGATACGGCTGTTCGAACTGCGTCCATACGGCGCGCCAGGGAACGGGTTCCACGGGATCAGGTTGATCTTACACGGCGTATCTTTCAGTAGCTCCGCCAGTTGGTGCGCGTGTTCAGTGCCGTCGTTAACGTGGTCAAGCATCACGTATTCAATAGTGACTCGGCCCTGATTGGCGTTGGATTTCTCCAGATAACGGCGCACCGCCGCAAGGAACGTTTCGATATTGTACTTTTTGTTGATCGGCACAATTTCGTCACGAATTTCGTCGTTCGGCGCGTGCAGGGAAATTGCCAGTGCAACGTCGATCATATCGCCCAGTTTATCCAGCGCCGGAACTACACCGGAAGTGGAAAGCGTGACGCGACGTTTAGACAGACCAAAACCAAAGTCATCCAACATGATCTCCATCGCCGGAACGACATTGTTCAGGTTGAGCAGCGGCTCGCCCATACCCATCATCACGACGTTAGTGATTGGGCGCTGACCGGTGACTTTTGCTGCGCCGACGATTTTCGCCGCACGCCACACCTGGCCGATAATTTCCGATACCCGCAGGTTGCGGTTAAAGCCCTGCTGGGCGGTGGAACAGAATTTACACTCCAGCGCACACCCCACCTGCGAAGAGACGCAGAGCGTTGCGCGGTCGTCTTCCGGGATATACACCGTTTCGACGCGTTGATCGCCAACGGCGATCGCCCATTTAATGGTGCCGTCAGATGAACGCTGTTCTTCAACCACTTCCGGTGCACGGATTTCCGCCACCTCTTTCAGTTTGCCGCGCAACACTTTATTGATGTCGGTCATCTCATCAAAGTTGTCGCAGCAATAGTGATACATCCACTTCATCACCTGATCGGCGCGGAAGGGTTTTTCACCTAAATCTTTAAAAAACTCCCGCATCTGCTGACGGTTGAGATCCAGCAGGTTGATTTTTCCATCTTTAGTGGTGACGTTTTCAGGTGTGACTAATTGTTCAGACATATGCTATTCCGGCCTCGTTATTACACGTTATGGCCCCTGGAGGGTTGAAAAAAGAAACGCCCCGGTGAGCGGCTGCTCGTCCGGGGGCGCTGCATTGTACAAATTCTGGCGCACGGATGCCACGTTTGCACGCGGCATTTACGAAATTATTAACGGGTGCGCGGGCACACTTCGCCTTCGCCGAAGAAATAAGCGATTTCGCGAGCGGCAGATTCGACGGAATCAGAACCGTGGGTACCATTTTCGGTCAGGCTGTCAGCGTAATCAGCACGCAGAGTACCGGCCAGTGCGTTTGCCGGATTGGTCGCGCCCAGCAGATCGCGGTGACGCTGAACAGCATTTTCACCTTCCAGCACGGAAACAACGATCGGGCCAGAAGTCATGAATTCAACCAGACCATCAAAGAACGGTTTTCCATCGTGTTCAGCATAAAAGCCACGAGCCTGTTCAACGGTCAGGTGCAGCATTTTGGTGCCGACAATTTTGAACCCTGCAGCTTCAAAGCGCGCAAAGATACTACCAATCACGTTTTTTGCTACCGCGTTCGGTTTGATGATGGAAAAAGTACGTTCAATAGCCATTTTTACCTCTGTAAATTGTTCTGTTGTTGTCTGTACCAGCGTACGAGATGGCGCGGATTATAATGAGCAACAGAGCCGTTGACTATTGATGAAGGTAACATTTTTTTAAAATAAACCCAGTTTAAGCAACAATCAGGGACAAAACAGACTATTGCATGACAAATTTCACTGTCGCTATTTGCCCCACCTCATCCATCACCAGCAATTGATAATCGCCTTTATCCGTCAAATGCAGGGTCACGTTGCGCCCACGTTCAGTTAACGGTTCGCCGTTCAGAAACCACCAGCGTTCACCTGCCCCTCCACTTGATTGTAACGGCAAAGTCGCTTCCGCTGCGCCCGGTAAACGTTTAATAATCGCGCCATCGCGCACACCTGTTAGCTGCAGCGGGAGTTGTGCATCGTGACCGTATGGCGGGCAAATTGTCGAGGCCGGTGGCAAGCGCACAGCGCGACGTTCTGATGCGGGCAGCCAGGGTTCCAGCGGTAGCGGCCAGACATTTATCATTTCTTGTCGCGCCTGAGGGCAATCAGCGGCAACACGTTTGCCGTTTTCATCCAGCCAGATGGGGAAACGAATGCCATTAATGCCTTCCTGCTCCGGCAGTAATAGAGTTGGCGGCTGACTCCCGTCCAGCAGCCAGGTTGCCAGGCGGCGGCGACAGTTACTGTCACCTTCCGGCAAAGACTGTCCGCCCGGCCAGCAGATAACGCCACGACTTACAGAGTCAGGACGTGGGTCTTCCGGCAGATTCGCACTGCGCGACAGTAAGATATTATTGACCTGATTCAACAATGGTACGGCGCTGGCAAAGCCAAACTGACCAACAACGGGCGTGCCGTCCGGTCTGCCAGTCCAGATCCCAATGACATAGCGAGCGTTAACCCCAATCGCCCAGGCATCACGATAGCCATAGCTGGTGCCCGTTTTCCATGCCAGTGGGGCGACGCGCGGCAAGGCACCATCCGGCAAGGGTTGCGCTTCATCAGCCATAATCCGGCGAATGATCCACGCAGCCCCCGACGACATTAAAGGCCGTTCAAGCAGCGGATCGTCAGGCTGTAAGCGCAATTTGCCTGCCTTGCCGTGGCGAGCAAACGCGGTATACGCTGCCGCCATATCTTCCAGTTTTGCGCCAGCGCCGCCGAGAATGAGCGAAAGATTCGGTGCAGCACCGTTGGGCAAATATAACGGCAATCCAACATTGCGTAACTTTGCCGCAAACCGTTTCGGTCCATAGGCTTCCAGCACCTGCACAGCAGGTAAGTTCAGCGATCGCACCAGCGCCTCACTCATGCTGATCGGGCCATGAAAACCGCTGTCAAAGTTGCCAGGTCGGTAATCACCGGTGCGTCGGGGGACGTCTTGCAACAGCGATGCCGGGTGGATCAAGCCTTCATCCAGCGCCAGACCATAAACAAACGGTTTGAGCACCGATCCTGGCGATCGGATCGCATTGACCATATCAACATGACCAAAGCGTGAATCATCGTTGAGATCAACCGAACCCACCCAGCCGCGAACACGCATATCGGTATGATCAACCACGATCATCGCCAGTGAGCTGCGCGGTGGTAATCGTCCTTTCCAGTTTTGCGCCAGTTCTTCCAGACGTCGTTGAAGACCGGCATCCAGCGTCGTAACGATTTTGTCGCTTTTGCTTTTACCGAGCATCATGCGCGAAAACAGCGGTGCCAGTTGCGGCATTTGTCGGGGTGCCAGCCAGATGGGTTCTTCCCTTGACTCTTTTACCTGCTCACGGGACCACACACCTTGCACGGCCATCCTTTCGAGCACTTTATTACGCGCGGCTTCGGCACGTTCCGGCCAGCGATCCGGGCGCAGTCGGCTGGGCGCTTGCGGCAACACCGCCAGCATTGCCGCCTCGGAATAGCTTAAATTCGCAGGCGATTTTCCGAGATAAGCCCAACTTGCCGCACCGATCCCCTGCAACGTACCGCCAAACGGAGCGCGGTTAAGATACAAGGTCAGAATTTCACGCTTAGACAGATGCCACTCCAGTTGCAACGCGCGCCAGAGCTGGCGAATTTTGCCGCCAAATGTTTTGGGGTGAGGATCAAGCAGACGAGCAACCTGCATAGTGAGCGTGCTGCCACCGGAAATAACCCTTCCCGAAGTGAGATCTTGCCATGCTGCGCGCGCCACCGAGAATGGATTCACCCCCGGATGCTTCCAGAACCAGCGATCTTCATAATTGATCAGCGCTTCAAGGTAACGTGGAGAAACATCTTCGATTGTTACCGGATAACGCCAGATGCCTTCCGCATCGGCAAAGCGCCAGAGCGGCGTCCCATCCTGCGCCACAACCACTCGTGCGGGATTGACTTCATGCAGCGGTAGAGGCCAGAGTTTATCTGCTCCCCACGCTGCAAGAAAAAGGAGAAATGGCGCAGCTGCCAGCGTTATCCAGCAGCCGCGTTTGGTTAACAAGCGAGGCATTTACGGTCTGACAATTAGCAAATCTTCAGCCGCGCCGGTCGCCCGCCATTGGGGAACATACATTGATTCCACCATCGGTTGCGGTACCTGATACGTTCCCGGCGTCACCGCCCGCGCCAGATACACCAGCGTTACCGGTTGGTATTCATCAACGGCAACCGCCGCCACAAAGCGATCGTCACGGAACTCAATGTGCTTAATACTCGCCTGCTGCATCTGGTTCAGTAAGTTCTGCACTTCGCCACCACTTTGCTCCAGGCTGGCGCTACCGTTCGCCAGATTCTGGTTTTCCAGTTCCAGACCCGCTGGCAGCAGATCCACGACCAACGCATCCGGCACGCTGTTACTGGCTTTAACCTGCAACCACACCAGCACCAGATCGCCGCTACGTAACGAGTCCAGCGATTTGCTCTTACCATCAGTACCAAGAATATGACGCTCGATTTGCAGCACATTGTTCGCCGGTAAAGGTGCGGATTGCGGATAACCGCTGGCATCCACACGCAGCCATAACGGCTGATCGCCACTGTTGGTCACCTGCAAGGTGGCAAGTTGATCGCTATTCAGATTGCTGGTTTGCGCTTTCTCGCCTGTCAGCGGCTCAGCTGAGAAAGAGGTTTGCGCCTGCCATTTACCCGGTAAATCCTGAACCGTACGGGCAGCCAGGAACAACGCGTTACTTTCCTGCGTCGATAGCCAGCGTTCACCAAACGCCTGCTGCGAAAGCGTATTCAGCAAAGTGTTCTGCTCATCGGGTAGCAGTTTATTTTCTTCCAGCAAGGAGAGCATTAACGCGTTGTCGCGCAGTGGGCTACCGTAATCACCCAGCCATTTCCGCTCATCATTACGCGGCGTTTTCAGCGCCAGCGCAATTGCTTCTTCACCACGCGTCGCATCACCCATGGTTTTCAGCGCAACGCCAAGTTGCAGCAGCGGTAAACCAGAAGCGGCATCTGCACGATGCTCCCAGATTTCACGCAGCGCACCCAGTGGAGCTTTTTGCTGACGGGCCAGCACCAGCGCAGCGTAAGACTGTACGGCGAATTTACTGGCTTTGAGATTATCCGCGTACGGGATCGACATCATGCCCGGATCTTGTAAATAGCGCAGCAGACGCTCATTTCCCCGGTTAATGGCGTCTGTCGGCACGCTGTAACCCTGCTCACCTGCGCGGACCAGGAAATCCATCACGTAAGCCGTCAGCCAGTACTCTTCGTCACCGTTTTTATCCCACAGCGCAAAGCCGCCGTTATCACGTTGCATTTGCAGCAAACGGGAAATGCCGATATCGACCGATGCACGGCGTTTCTCATCACTGTCGCCTTTGATGCCCAACGCCTGCAGTTGGGCTGCGTTGGTATAAAGTGACGGGAACAGGCCGCTGGCGGTTTGCTCAAGACAGCCGTACGGATACGCTTTTAACTCTTTGATATAACTTGCGATGTTCAGCGGTGGTTTGCCGCTCAACAACAATTGCCCTTCCAGCGTAACAGGCGAGAAGTTTTGCAATCCATCCGCCGGAATCGCCCATGTCTCACCAGGCTGCAACGCCGTACCGTAATTGACCGTTTGTGCCGGGAACGCCGGACGGACGCCGATTTTCCACTGTTTATGCTGATCGGCAACGGTTTCCCCGGGTAACGCTAACCCGCTAATGGTGGCCTGAATTTCACCATCACCATAACCCGGCAATGCTCGCACCGGGATAAACAGCGTAGTACGCACACCTGGCGCTAATTCAACGGCTGCGGGTGAATCGCTGACCAGTTCAAGCAAACCACTGGCGGTCAGGGCAACGTTCAGTTTTTGCGGTTTATCGGTAAGATTAGTGATATCCAGCGTCAGACGTGAGGTGTCACCGCTGGCCATAAAGCGCGGCATGTTCAGTTCTGCTATCACCGGTGCGGCAACAACCACTTTGCTTTCGTTGCTACCGAAATCATCTGCTGTCCAGGCCTGCGCCATGACTCGTAACTCACCATTAAAATCGCCAATTGGCAGTGTAACCGAGCCTTCGCCCTGTTCGTTGAGCGTTACCGGCAGCGCCTGCTGCGCGACAATATTGACGTGATTGACCGGCGGTTTACCACCACGTTTCAGCTCATCACCATCGCCACCGAAACGCAGAGCTGCCAGACGCCCCTGACCTTCAATAACCTGACCGTAAATATCGTAAATGTCTGCGCCATAGCGTTTCTGACCAAAGAACGCCTGCCACGGATCTGGCGTGACGTAATCAGTAATATTCAGCACACCGCTATCAACGGCAGACACCAGCACATTCACCTGTTTTGGCATCTCACCATTTTTAGTGCTGGCTTTAATTTTCACGGTTAATGGCTGATTGGGGCGCATTTTGGTGGGGGTTTCCAGCGCCAGATCGAGGCGACGGTTTTCATCACCAAGCGGCAGATGCAACACCCCAACCGCGCGTTTTGGCGTCGCGGAGCGAGATTTATCGCCAGGACGCACCACCAGCGTACTCAAATAAAGATCATGACGATTCCAGGTTTTATTTACCGGAATCGTCAGATCCAGCCCTTGAGCCGGAACATCAATCTCTTGCCACCACAGCGGCCCTTCACTGGACTCGACCATCGCATAACCTTTACCCGCCGTTGGCGCGGCAATATGCAACTTAATGGTATCGCCAGGGCGATAACTGGCTTTATCCAGTTTCAGCGTGACACGGTCGGGTCGCACGGCACCGCTCCCGTCGCTGTTGTCCTGCCAGCTATAGCCAGCCCAGAAACGCACACTACTGACCGCTTCATTCGGCGCTTTGACTTCCAGACGATAAGCGCCCCACTCTACCGGGAAACTGACCTTGCCGGTTTCGTCCGCTTTCAGATCCAGAGTTTGTTCATTTTCAATCAGATCTTTTTGATCAAACTGTGACTGCCAGCCTTCATCTTCTGACCAGTTCCAGTAGTAATCGCGGCGTTCGCGAATCAGGCGCACCTGCAAGCCCGACACGGCTTTTTTTACGCCTTGCGCATCGCTATAAACGATGTCAAAAGCGGCGTTACTGCCTTCATCAACAATGGGCTGTTTCACCGTGCTGTCAGTGCGATAATCGTAAACCGATTTCGAGGCGAACTGCGGACGGATCCCCGGCAATGCATCGGCAGGCCAGATAGCCTGCTCAGCGCGGCGCGTCACCGGGCGACCGCCCGATTCCAACAAACTCCCCTGGAAAATAACCTGTAATGGGGAATGCGTTTCCTTCCACTGGCTTTCAGTGGAAACTTCGCCACGCCCTTTATCATCCAGCGTCAACTGAACTTCATCCAGCGTGCGGGAAAGATTTTCGGCAGCTATATCGCCGAATTCAAAACCAGGTAAGGCTGACACAGCTTCACGCAGTGGGCGCAGGAAAAGTTGCCCTTGCAAAGTATTACCATTAGCAGGTGCACCATACAGGTAGTACCCCACCACGGAGAATTTCACTTCATCTTTCGGCGTTAGCGGGGTTTTCTCACCGGTCAGATTCAGCGCCATACGCTCTGGCATAAAATCTTCGACGTGGAAATCCCACATCCGATACTGGTTATCGCCCGTGTTAGCGCGAATATGCCACATACCGGTTGCCGCATTGCTATCGAGTGGCCAGGTAAAGTGGTAGAGGCCATTCTCCGGCTGACTAACGACGCTCCTGAGTACCTGCCCGTCGGGTTTAATCACGTCTAACTTGATGGGTTGATCGGGCAATGCTTTACCGTCTGCATCACGCAGCAAACCATTGAGGATGACCGTTTCACCCGGGCGATAAAGATCGCGCGGGCCAAACATGAAAAACTGTTTGCTATAGCCCGGCGCGCCAGCAATGTTAAATTCCGCTAAGTCCAGCGCCGGGAGTTTTAAATCGAGCAGCGTTGTCTGACCGTTTTTACGCGCCAGCAGTAATGCCGCGTTTTTATCATTTTCCAGCTGCACATGCCCCTGAGCGTCACTGGTTGCCTGAGTCAGAGTCTGCCCTTTCTCATTTAATAAAGAGACTTCAATTCCTTGCTGGGCCGCGCCGTTTTCCAGACTTTGGGTAAAGATATCCAGACGATTGTGATAACGGTGAGCTGAAACGCCAATATCACTTAACGTAAACAGCGTCGCGGGATTACTGTAATCGTAACGTCCAGCCTGATTCATCACAGCCAGATACACGCCCGCCTGCTGAAGCGGTTTGATATCGCCCAGCGGCAGCAATAATTTTTCACGGGTGTTACGCGCAGGATTGAGATCAAACCGTCCGGTGTAGACCAGATCCGCCATCTGCAGCAGTTTATCTGACTGCCAGTTCGCCAGCGAATTGCGGTATTCCCATTGGCTAATAAATGCTGGCAGAGATTCTGGCTTAACACGGAAGAAGTTAACATCGACATTGTTAACATTGAGCGCCATTACCGGCAGCCCTTCAATGACTTTTCCAGGCAGCAGCGAACCACGGCTGGCAAAACCGACGCTGGGCTGGATATCGCGGGTAGTTATAGTTTTTTCGTAATCTTTACTGAAGGTTGCGTTGTTGAGTGCCTTGACCTCCTTGCCAATAGTAACGATCAAATCACGTTTCGGCTCGAGGTGGCGTAAACGCAGCTCTTTAAGATTATCTGACAGCTCCCAGGCCCCATCCACTTTGCCGCTTTTTTTATCAACGACGTGAATAACGCGCGAGAAATCCTGATCCGGGTCGAGAGGGATAGAGAAGGTCAGCACCAGCGTGGCTGCGCCATCAAGTTGGACTTCAGAGAGATCCAGCAATGTCAGCGCCTTACCGGCACTCTGTTGGGCCAGTTTCTGTCGCTCCGGTGCAGAGAGTTTTGCTGAACTCGCGTTTTCTGAAGATGCCGCTTTAGTAACTTCAGAAGGTGCATCTTTTTTCACCGCTGTTGGCGCGTTATCGTTGTTGTCGCACCCTGCCAGCGCCAGCATTAGCATGCAGGCGGCTAAGCGTAACTTTTTCATTTTTCATCCCTGCCACAATGGCCCGTTAGCAACGTCGAATAATTATTATGCGTGAGAATTTACGTTATGTAATTCAGTATCACGCCCATACAATCCGAATTTTAGTGAGAATTGTGGCTCAGACAGCCAAATCAGCCTCTTTTGCTTGTCGCTTTTCACTAAACATCCGACAATTTAGCCTAACCCCGGCAAAAATGGAGATGCCTATGTCCACGACATGGTTTGTAGGAGCCGACTGGCTCGCCGAACATATTGATGACCCGGAAATTCAGATTATCGATGCCCGCATGGCGTCGCCTGGACAGGAAGATCGTAACGTTGCTCAGGAGTATCTGAATGGACATATTCCCGGCGCAGTGTTTTTTGATATCGAAGCGCTTTCTGATCACACTTCCCCGCTTCCGCACATGCTGCCGCGCCCGGAAACGTTCGCCGTGGCGATGCGTGAATTAGGCGTTAACCAGGATAAGCACCTGATTATCTATGACGAAGGTAATCTTTTCTCAGCCCCACGAGCATGGTGGATGCTGCGCACCTTTGGTGTAGAGAAAGTGTCGATTCTGGGGGGTGGACTTGCAGGCTGGCAGCGCGATGATCTGCTGTTAGAAGAAGGTGCAGTAGAGCTGCCGGAAGGAGAGTTTAACGCCACGTTTAATCCTGAAGCCGTGGTGAAAGTCACCGATGTGTTATTGGCAAGCCATGAAAATACGGCGCAAATTATTGATGCCCGCCCGGCTGCACGTTTTAACGCAGAAGTTGATGAACCTCGCCCAGGTTTACGTCGCGGACATATTCCCGGTGCATTGAACGTTCCGTGGACGGAACTGGTGCGCGAAGGCGAACTAAAAACGACCGATGAACTGGATGCGATATTTTTTGGTCGCGGCGTCAGCTATGACAAACCGATTATCGTCAGCTGCGGCTCTGGTGTAACGGCAGCCGTGGTTTTGTTGGCACTCGCGACACTTGATGTGCCAAACGTGAAACTGTACGACGGCGCATGGAGTGAATGGGGCGCACGAGCAGATTTACCGGTTGAGCCAGAGAAATAAGCTTTTAACAGGCAATAAAAAACCGCCGAATTTGGCGGTTTTTTATTGCTGGTCTGGTTCGCGGCCTTTCCAGCAGATTGGCTTGTGTTGCATGAGCAACGCAGGTGCTTCACAGCAAAGCAATACTCGCCAGTAACTCTCTTTTTGTCAAGCGAAAGAGAGTAATCATTGTTTATTTAGCGTATTATCGACACCGGCCCTTTCCGCCGTCTCGCAAACGGGCGCTGGCTTAAGGAAAGGATGTTCCATGGCCGTAAATGCAGGTGTTTCACAGCGCTTGCTATCGCGGCAATATCGCCAGTGGTGCTGTCGTGATGCGGTCTTCGCATGGACCGCACAATGAAGATACGGTGCTTTTGTATCGTACTTATTGTTTCTGGTGCGCTGTTAACCGAGGTAAATAATAACCGGAGTCTCTCCGGTAACAATTTATTGGTGGTTAACAACCTTCAGAACAGCAGGTAAGCCCGAATGCCGCCCTTTGGGGCGGCATATTTTAGATTATCCGGTTCTGTTTAAAGTCACGCAAAAAACCACCCCAGCGACGTTCATAGAATGGCACAATATGTTCGGTAATAAAGTGGCTAATTCCTTTTTCCCCTTTTTTCACCTGACAAATATCGATGGGTTCATCGCCAGGTATTGTATCGGTCGCTACACTTCCCGCCGCCTGAATAATTTCTTCGATATCACCATCGGCTTCAATGCCAATAAGTAAATTAGGCTGTGCCTCTTCGTTCTCTTTAATTGAACAAATAAAAGCACGCTTCACCGGCTTAATAGTTTTAAATAAGGTGGTGAGAGAATCAATCATTTGTGCTGGTGGCTCTGCGACTTCCGATAATATCAGCGATTCACCGCCCTCCAGTACTTCCTGGCTGCTCAGCGGATTTCCTTCTTCACCAATCAACAAACTGATTTCACGCGGCATAAATTCTTTACCGGTTGGCAGTTTGGCATTAAGGAAGAGCGTTTCGCCAAGGGTCATCTCAAACAATGTGCGAACGGGCATTACGACAAATGCCTGTTCGTCTTCAACCGCCTGTTGAAGTGCTTCTAACGAGGTAAAAAAAGGAATGACGCTGGTGCCGTCTTCTTTTTCCCAGTGCTGTAAATCAAGCGCGCTATCTTCAACCACAGCCTCGCCCTGCGCCGCCGTACCCGGCACCCAGACGGTGGATTCCAGTAGAGTACGGAAAAAGGCCGGGCGGTGCGCCGGTTCGGTTGCTGCTTTTTCCAGCAGGTCTTCAAGTTCATTTTTTGTTTCGGACATAAGAACCACAATTCATTCAACGTTCGGGGCACAAGTGCCTGATGCGCCACGCTTATCAGGCCTACAAGGGAGTCGCAATCTATTGGATTTTCGCAATTTGTAGTCCGGATAAGGCGTTTACGCCGCATCCGGCATATTAGTTTACGCCGTTAACAGATTAGCAATCGTGCGCACACCAAGTCCCGTAGCACCCGCAGACCACTGTTCAACCGGCGCTTTACGGTAAGTCGCCGAGCAGTCGATATGCAGCCAGCCTTGCTGATAGTTCTCAACAAAGTGCGACAGGAAGCCCGCCGCCGTGCTCGCGCCTGCCGGGTACGCCGCGCTTCCGGTATTGTTCAGTTCGGCAAAGTTAGACGGCAGCTGGCTGCGGTGGAACTCCGCCAGCGGCAGACGCCAGAACGGTTCATTCTCCTGCGCGGCACTCGCCAGCAAGCGACCGGCAAGCGCATCGTCAAAACTGAACAGCGCGTGATAATCATTACCCAGCGCAGTTTTCGCCGCCCCGGTGAGGGTCGCCGCATCAATGATCAGTTCCGGTTTCTGCGCACTGGCATCAATCAGGCCATCGGCCAGCACCAGACGCCCTTCCGCATCAGTGTTCATCACTTCAACTTTTTTACCGTTGCGATAGGTAATAATATCGCCCAGTTTGAACGCGTTGCCGCTGATCAGGTTATCCGCACAGCAGAGGAACAGCTTCACGCGCTTGTTCAGTCCGCGCGTAATGGCAAACGCCAGCGCCCCGGTAACCGTTGCCGCGCCGCCCATGTCCGACTTCATCGAGTCCATAAATGCGGTCTGTTTGATGCTGTAGCCGCCGGAGTCAAAAGTGATACCTTTACCTACCAGGCACGCGTACACTGGCGCTTCTTTATCGCCAGTCGGGTTGTAATCCAGCGCCAGCAATACCGGAGAACGTTCTGAACCGCGTCCGACCGTGTGCAGCCCCATATAACCTTGATCACGCAGATCTTCGCCTTTGGTGATCCGGTAAGTCACACGATCGCCCGCGACATTGCTGATCAGATCAACAGCACGCTGTGCCAGTTGCGATGGCCCCAGCTCTTCCGCCGGTGCGTTAATGGTGTCACGCACCCAGTCGATGATCATCAGGCGGTTATCCAGTTCCTGGCGCTGGACATCGTCCAGATCCGGCCACTCCACTTTACGCGTGCCTTTCGGGGCTTTGTAACCTTGCCAGAATGCCCAGCAACGATCCGCATCCCAGCCTTCACCGCTTAGCTGAACATGTTTGATGCCCAGACCGTCAATCTTGCGCGCCGCACGCTGGATCAGCCCCAGATCGTCCGCTCCGTTCAAGTGCAGGGTAATGCCATCATTATTAATGCTGTAAGTTGCTTTTTCTCCCCAGCGCGCATCGGCAGGTTGGGTAGAGAGGGTAATTTTCATCGCTTCTGTCATTTTAGTTATCCTTATTCGTTTAACAGCAAAACGGGCTACCCTCAGGCAGCCCGTTCATTCACTCGGCTTCGTCCAGCCAGACCAACAAAATCGCTTCGAGGATTTTCTCATTCGATGCCTGCGGGTCGTCGTCGAAATCTTCCAGAGCGCAAATCCACTGATGCATATCGGTGAATCGAACCATTTTCGGATCAATATCGGGATACGCATCGTACAGTGCTTCGCCAATTTCGCGGCTATCGGTCCACTTAAGTCCCATACTAACCTCTGTTAATGCTCACGCGCATGGTTGATAGTGTAACGCGGGATTTCGACCACTAAATCTTCGTCGGTAACGCGCGCCTGGCAGCTTAAACGGCTTTCCGGCTCCAGCCCCCAGGCTTTGTCCAGCATGTCGTCTTCCTGCTCTGAGCTTTCCGGCAGCGAGTCAAAACCTTCGCGAACGATGCAGTGGCAGGTGGTGCAAGCACAGGATTTTTCACAGGCGTGTTCAATCTCGATACCGTTACGCAGAGCTGCGTCGAGAATGGTTTCACCGCTATTAGCTTCCAGAACAGCGCCATCAGGACAGAGATCCTGATGAGGCAAAATAACAATCTTTGGCATATTAAACCTCGTCCACGGAATGGCCTTTCAGCGCACGACGAACCGACTGGTCCATGCGGCGAGCGGCGAAATCCTGGGTTTGTTTGTCTACGTTTTTAATCGCTTGTTCGATGGCGTCAACATCATCGCCCTGCGCCACTTCACTCAGGTGAGCGGCAGCATCGTCGATATCCTGACGTTCTGCGGCGCTTAACAGCGCGGCATCAGCAGCCAGCGCGCCGTGCAGACTTTCCAGCACACGCGCCGCTTCTACTTTTTGTTCTGCCAGCATACGGGCTTTTACGTCCTGCTCGGCATAGCTCATTGAGTCTTTGATCATCGAAGCGATTTCGCTATCGGTCAGACCGTAAGACGGTTTGACCTGGATAGACGCCTCAACGCCGGTGGATTTCTCCATCGCCGTCACGCTCAAAAGACCGTCGGCATCGACCTGGAACGTCACGCGAATATGCGCGCCGCCAGCCGGTAGCGCCGGAATACCTCGCAGCGCAAAACGCGCCAGCGAGCGGCAGTCCTGCACCAGTTCGCGCTCACCCTGCATTACATGGATAGACATCGCCGTCTGACCATCTTTAAAGGTGGTGAAATCCTGGGCGCGGGCTACCGGAATCGTGGTATTACGCGGGATCACTTTCTCCACCAGGCCGCCCATGGTCTCGAGGCCCAGCGACAGCGGGATCACATCAAGCAGCAGCATTTCGCTGTCCGGCTTGTTACCCACCAAAATATCCGCCTGAATCGCCGCGCCAATAGCGACGACTTTATCCGGGTCGATGGAAGTCAACGGTGGACGACCGAAAAATTCGCCTACCCGTTCACGCACCAGCGGCACGCGAGTAGAACCGCCCACCATCACCACTTCCAGCACTTCATCAGCTTCTACGCCCGCATCTTTCAGCGCGCGACGACAAGCCAGTAAGGTTCGTTTTACCAGTGGCGCGATCAGTTCATTGAATTGTTCACGGCTGATTTCGCCCTGCCAGCCCGCAACGTTAACGGTCACGGAGTCCGCATCACTCAGCGCGATTTTGGCTGCAATGGCGGCATCCAGCAGTTCACGCTGAACGCGGTTATCGCTACGATCAGGAATGCCCGCCTGCTCGCGAATGTAATCCGCCAGCAGATGGTCGAAATCATCGCCGCCGAGCGCGGAATCACCGCCGGTTGCCAGCACTTCAAACACGCCGCGACTTAAGCGCAGAATGGAAATATCAAACGTACCGCCGCCGAGGTCATAAACAGCGATCACGCCTTCCTGACCGGAATCCAGCCCGTAGGCAATAGCCGCAGCGGTCGGTTCGTTAAGTAAGCGCAGAACATGCAACCCCGCCAGACGCGCCGCGTCTTTGGTGCCCTGACGCTGGGCATCGTCAAAGTACGCCGGAACGGTGATAACGACACCATCCAGCTCGCCTGCCAGGGCTTCAGTTGCCCGCGCCGCCAGTGCTTTGAGGATGTCCGCAGAAACGCGCACTGGGTTCAGCAGCCCCGCCGCCGTTTCAATCATCGGCAGGCCGTTTTCGCTGGCCTGGAATTGATAAGGCAGATGCGGATAGCGTTGCTGGATATCAGCCAGCGAGCGCCCCATCAGACGTTTAACAGAACTAATGGTGTTGGCGGTATCGAGCGCTGCATTAGTACGCGCGTCATAACCCACCGAATGCCCTTGCTGTTGATAGTGAACAACAGATGGCAGCAGGTGACGGCCTTCATGGTCGGCTAACGTTTCGGCCTGACCGCTGCGCACTGTCGCCACCAGCGAGTTGGTTGTGCCCAGGTCGATACCGGCCGCCAGACGACGCTGATGCGGCGCAGCACTCAAACCAGGTTCACTAATTTGTAATAAGGCCATGTTTAGCTTCCAGAAATTAAAAATCGAGCAGTTTTTCTTCGAGTTGTTCGGCACTGCTTCGCAGTTTATCGAGAAAACGCAGCTTACGCACGGTATCCGCCGCCGCGTCCCACGTCTCGTTGTCTAACTGTTCAACCATCAACTGATGGCGGGTATCAAACATCTTTTTCACACGTTTGATAAAGCTTTCCAGCCGCGCTTCATCTTTCGCCTGTTCGATCTCGTCCAGTTCTTCGCGCAGTTCCAGCTGTTCCATCAGGAACGCGGTGTCGCGCACAGTATGCTGCTCGCAGGCGAGATCAAAACCGTGCAAAGAAAGTAAATATTCCGCGCGCATTAACGGATGACGCAGCGTTTGCCAGGCCTGGTTAATGGTTGCAGATTGCTGTACGGCGGCGAGTTGTTCCGCCTGGCTTCCGCTGGCGAATTTATCAGGATGATACTGACGTTGTAGATCCTGAAAACGCAGGCTCAGTGCCTGGGTATCGAGTTGATAACGGGCAGGCAAGCCAAAGAGGGTGAAGTAATCCATAACATTCTCAGGGCTGCGATCCGCCGCGATAACGGCGAATCAGGTAAAACAAACCCCACGCGCAGGCGACCACGGTGGGGTTATCGGTATGCGCATCAAACGTGGAAGCTTTCGCCGCAACCACACTCATCTTTAACGTTCGGGTTGGTGAATTTAAACCCTTCGTTCAGGCCTTCTTTTACGAAGTCCAGCTGCGTACCGTCCAGAAATTGCAGGCTTTTGCCATCGACCACGACTTTCACGCCTTTGTCTTCAAACACGATGTCTTCCGGCGTCGGTTCGTCAACAAATTCCAGTACATAAGCCATACCTGAACATCCGGAGGTTCTCACGCCCAGACGCAGGCCAAACCCTTTGCCACGGTTAGCCAGAAAGGTATTTACTCGCGCTGCTGCACTGTCGCTCAGTGTAATCGACATAACCAAACCTCAACTCTTATTTTGCTTCACGTTTGCTTTTATAGTCCGCAATGGCGGCTTTGATCGCGTCTTCTGCCAGAATAGAACAGTGAATTTTCACTGGCGGCAGTTCAAGTTCTTCAGCAATATCGGTGTTTTTGATCGCCTGCGCTTCGTCGAGAGACTTCCCTTTCACCCATTCGGTGACCAGGGAGCTGGAAGCGATAGCAGAACCGCAGCCGTAAGTTTTAAAACGCGCGTCTTCAATGATACCTTCATCGTTGACTTTAATCTGCAACTTCATCACGTCGCCACAGGCCGGTGCACCCACCATGCCGCTGCCGACGTTCTCGTCGTTGTTGTCAAAAGAACCCACGTTACGCGGATTCTCGTAATGGTCGATAACTTTTTCGCTGTAAGCCATTATAAATTCTCCTGATTCCGATACCGATTAATGATGTGCCCATTCGATGCTGTTCAGATCCACGCCCTGCTTGTACATTTCCCACAGCGGAGAAAGGTCACGCAGACGACCGATGGATTTACGAACTAACTCGATGGTGTAGTCGATCTCTTCTTCAGTAGTAAAACGACCTAAAGAGAAACGGATAGAGCTATGTGCCAGCTCGTCGTTCAGCCCCAGCGCGCGCAGCACGTAGGACGGTTCGAGGCTTGCTGACGTACAGGCGGAACCTGAAGAAACCGCGAGGTCTTTCAGCGCCATAATCAGCGACTCACCTTCAACGTAGTTGAAGCTGACGTTGAGAATGTTCGGCGCACCGTGTTCCAGGTCACCGTTCAGGTAAACTTCTTCGATATCTTTGATGCCGTTCCACAGACGGTTACGCAGGCCGCGCAGACGTTCCATCTCGGTCGCCATCTCTTCTTTTGCGATGCGATAGGCTTCGCCCATACCAACGATCTGGTGAACAGGCAGAGTGCCGGAACGCATACCGCGCTCGTGACCGCCACCGTGCATTTGCGCTTCGATGCGTACGCGCGGTTTACGACGCACATACAGCGCACCGATACCTTTCGGGCCATAGATTTTGTGACCGGAGAATGACATCAGGTCAACTTTCAACTGGCTCAGGTCGATAGGCAGTTTGCCCACGCTCTGGGTTGCATCAACGTGATAGATAATGCCGCGAGCACGGCACATTTCGCCGATAGCCGCGATATCCTGCACCACGCCGATTTCGTTATTCACGTGCATGATAGAAACGAGGATGGTGTCGTCACGCATCGCTGCTTCAAGTTCTTTCAGGTCGATAATGCCGTTACGCTGCGGTGCCAGGTAGGTGACTTCGAAACCTTCGCGCTCCAGCTGACGGCAGGTATCCAGTACCGCTTTGTGTTCGGTTTTGCTGGTGATGATGTGCTTGCCTTTTTTCTGATAAAAGTTGGCTGCACCTTTGATCGCCAGGTTGTCAGATTCGGTTGCACCAGAGGTAAAGACGATTTCACGCGGGTCAGCGCCGACCAGATCTGCAATCTGATTACGGGCGATATCAACCGCTTCTTCAGCCTGCCAGCCGAAACGGTGAGAACGGGAGGCCGGGTTACCAAAGGTTCCGTCCATCGTCATAAACTGCATCATTTTCTCGGCAACACGCGGGTCCACCGGCGTGGTTGCGGAGTAGTCGAGATAAATCGGTAATTTCATTGCTCTATAAACTCCGTACATCACTCAATGCAAGGAACCAGGCTACCGGCTGGATGTACGACCGTGTTTACGGAGTGTTTAGCACTCCGGCCTGATTCTGAATTCTTTTTATTAAGCGCGTAACTTAACGTCGATCGCGTCTTGTGTGCGGGTGCGTGGCGCGTCGTGAGTATGCTGACGACCAGACACATCCAGCACTTCCTGGTTATTAACCAGTTCGCCTAAAGTAATGTTATTGAGAAAACCGGTAAGACGGTCGCTCAAATCACGCCACAGCGCGTGGGTCAGGCATTTATCGCCGCCCTGGCAGCCGCCTTTACCCTGACAACGGGTGGCATCTACAGATTCGTCAACGGCGCTAATCACTTCGCCAACGGCGATGCTGCTGGCATCTTTGCCTAACAGATAACCACCGCCTGGTCCACGTACGCTGGAAACCAGACCATTTTTACGCAGACGGGAAAACAGTTGTTCCAGATAAGAAAGGGAAATTCCCTGACGTTCGGAAATATCAGCCAACGGTACCGGGCCCGCTTCAGAGTTGAGCGCAACGTCAAGCATTGCGGTCACGGCATAGCGCCCTTTAGATGTCAGTCTCATGTCTTACTTCACCTCAAACTCGCCCCTGCCCGGGGTTTTTTATTGTAAAAGTGGGGGTATTGCATAGCAGGGTCAAGTCTGACATTCCCGAGTAAATTGGTCAACTATTTACTTGACTGATTTAGTCGGGTATTTAACCTTCAGTGCCATTTTTTTATCGTGGCGTTTGTACCTGTTGTCGGATGCGGTGTGAACACCTTATCCGACCTGGGATTCCGTGCACTTACAAGCCTGATAAGACGCGTTAAGCATCACATCAGGCAACCACTGTTATTCGGCCTTGTTACCTTTATTCTGCTGCTCAATAGAAGCCAGAATCCCGCGCAGGATATTCAATTCCTGGCTTTCCGGGCGTGCACGGGTAAACAGACGGCGCAATTTATTCATCACCTGCCCCGGATGGTTTTCACGGATAAAACCGGTTGCCAGCAGCGTTTGCTCCAGATGACCATAAAAACGCTCCAGATCATCGACCAGCGGATACGGCGTCTCTTCATGCTCGACCTGCTCGCCATTTTCCTGAGTTGCCAGCCAGGCCATGCGCACTTCATAGGCAATAACCTGAACCGCCATCGCCAGGTTCAGCGAACTGTATTCCGGGTTCGCGGCAATCGCGACATGATAATGGCATTTCTGCAACTCTTCATTGGTCAAGCCAACACGCTCACGACCAAAAACCAGCGCCACCGGGGTATTTGCCGCTTCAGCGACGCTTTTCAGACCGCATTCGCGCGGGTCGAGCATCGGCCACGGCAGCGTGCGGGAACGTGCGCTGGTGCCCACCACCAGGCTACAACCAGCCAACGCTTCGTCGAGCGTATCGACGATGTGAGCATTACCAATCACATCGCTGGCCCCTGCTGCCAGGGCAATCGCCTGGGAGTCAGGTTTCACCAGTGGATTAACCAGCCACAGATTGGTTAATCCCATTGTTTTCATGGCACGGGCAACAGAACCCATATTGCCGGTGTGTGACGTCTCCACCAGCACAATTCGAATATTTTGCAGCATTGTCTTTCTTCGTCTAAAGATTATTCGCGCATCTTATCATAAAACGAAGACAGATGCCGATCTCGCTGCTATACTCTGCGCCGTTTTCCCGTTCTTTAACATCCAGTGAGAGAGACCGATGCATCCGATGCTGAACATCGCCGTGCGCGCAGCGCGCAAGGCGGGTAATTTAATTGCCAAAAACTATGAAACCCCGGACGCTGTAGAAGCGAGCCAGAAAGGCAGTAACGATTTCGTGACCAACGTAGATAAAGCTGCCGAAGCGGTGATTATCGACACGATTCGTAAATCTTACCCACAGCACACCATCATCACCGAAGAAAGCGGTGAACTTGAAGGTACCGATCAGGATGTTCAATGGGTTATCGATCCACTGGATGGCACTACCAACTTTATCAAACGTCTGCCGCACTTCGCGGTATCTATCGCCGTTCGTATCAAAGGCCGCACCGAAGTTGCTGTGGTATACGATCCTATGCGTAACGAACTGTTCACCGCCACTCGCGGTCAGGGCGCACAGCTGAACGGCTACCGTCTGCGCGGCAGCACCGCTCGCGATCTCGACGGTACTATTCTGGCGACCGGCTTCCCGTTCAAAGCAAAACAGTACGCCACTACCTACATCAACATCGTCGGCAAACTGTTCAACGAATGTGCAGACTTCCGTCGTACCGGTTCTGCGGCGCTGGATCTGGCTTACGTCGCTGCGGGTCGTGTTGACGGTTTCTTTGAAATCGGTCTGCGCCCGTGGGATTTCGCGGCAGGCGAGCTGCTGGTTCGTGAAGCGGGCGGCATCGTCAGCGACTTCACCGGTGGTCATAACTATATGCTGACCGGTAACATCGTTGCTGGTAACCCGCGCGTTGTGAAAGCCATGCTGGCGAATATGCGTGACGAGTTAAGCGACGCCCTGAAGCGTTAATGACTCTGGCGGGTGATGTCACTCACCCGCCCTCGCCTTTCAGGCGCTATTCCGAAATACTTCCTCACCGCTTTACTTTCTTTCGTCACTCTCCCACCATCTTTCCCCGATTAATGGATGATAAAGAAGTCGCAAGGAAAGGTTATGGCGCTGCCAGTGAACAAACGCGTTCTCAAAATTCTGTTTATTCTCTTTGTTGTTGCCTTCTGCGTTTATTTAGTGCCGCGCGTCGCCATCAACTTCTTCTATTATCCTGACGATAAAATATACGGTCCCGACCCCTGGCCGGCGGAATCCGTCGAATTTACGGCTAAGGACGGTACTCGTCTGCAAGGCTGGTTTATTCCTTCTTCGACGGGCCCTGCTGATAACGCCATTGCTACCATTATTCATGCTCACGGCAATGCCGGAAATATGTCCGCCCACTGGCCGCTGGTCAGTTGGTTACCCGAGCGTAATTTCAACGTTTTTATGTTTGATTATCGCGGGTTTGGTAAATCAAAAGGAAAACCTTCTCAGGCAGGGTTATTAGACGATACGCAAAGTGCCATCAATGTGGCGCGCCATCGCAGTGATGTAAACCCACAACGGCTGGTGCTGTTCGGGCAGAGTATTGGCGGGGCGAATATTCTTGATGTTATTGGTCAGGGTGATCGTGAAGGCATACGTGCGGTGATCCTCGACTCCACATTTGCCTCTTATGCGACCATCGCCAACCAGATGATCCCCGGCAGTGGCTACTTACTTGATGAGAGTTACAGCGGCGAAAATTACATCGCCAGCGTCAGCCCGATCCCGCTTTTACTCATTCACGGTAAAGCTGATCACGTTATCCCATGGCAGCACAGCGAAAAGTTGTATAGCCTGGCAAAAGAGCCAAAACGGTTGATCCTAATCCCGGATGGCGAACACATTGATGCTTTTTCTGATCGTCACGGCGATGTTTATCGCGAACAGATGGTGGATTTTATCCTTAGCGCGTTGAATCCGCAGAACTAACCCATGATCGCTAGCACGATAATCATTCACAAAACCACCTTAAGACATGCTAATCCACTGGTCAGAACAGTTTAAGATGAGAAAAATTCTGTGACGCTTGCCAACATTTCTGATGATTAGCATTCCCTTCGCCATTTCCCTGAGCAAACTTTAGCTATTCTTATCAATTATGCTTATGGGAGATCTACAGATGATGCCTACGCTTGCTCCACCATCTGTCCTTTCGGCTCCCCAGCGCCGCTGCCAGATCTTGCTGACACTCTTTCAGCCGGGGTTGACCGCCACCACGGCAACTTTCAGCGAGCTTAATGGTGTGGATGATGATATTGCCAGTCTTGATATCAGCGAAACAGGACGGGAGATCCTGCGCTATCATCAACTCACACTGACTACTGGTTATGACGGTAGCTACCGGGTTGAAGGTACAGTGCTTAACCAACGTTTGTGTTTATTTCACTGGCTACGACGTGGTTTCCGTCTGTGTCCGTCATTTATTACCAGCCATTTCACCCCCGCCCTGAAGAGTGAACTGAAGCGGCGCGGAATTGCGCGTAACTTTTACGACGATACCAATCTACAAGCGTTAGTGAATCTCTGCTCCCGACGGCTGCAAAAACGCTTTGAAACGCGCGATATTCATTTCCTGTGTCTGTATCTGCAATATTGTTTGCTGCAACACCACGCTGGAATTACGCCTCAGTTTAATCCGCTCCAACGTCGCTGGGCGGAATCCTGCCTTGAATTTCAGGTAGCGCAGGAAATTGGACGCCACTGGCAGCGTCGGGCGCTCCAGCCTGTACCGCCTGATGAGCCACTGTTCATGGCATTACTTTTTTCCATGTTGCGGGTTCCCGATCCACTGCGGGATGCGCATCAGCGGGACAGACAACTGCGTCAGTCTATCAAACGTCTGGTAAACCATTTTCGTGAGCTGGGAAATGTTCGTTTTTATGATGAACAGGGGTTGTGCGATCAGCTTTATACCCACCTCGCCCAGGCGTTAAATCGCAGTTTGTTTGCCATCGGTATTGATAACACCCTGCCGGAAGAGTTCGCCCGCCTGTATCCACGCCTGGTGCGCACCACCCGCGCGGCGCTGGCCGGATTTGAAAGTGAATACGGCGTCCATCTTTCTGATGAGGAAAGCGGTCTGGTCGCGGTGATTTTCGGTGCCTGGCTAATGCAGGAAAACGACCTGCATGAGAAACAGATTATTCTACTGACCGGGAATGATAGCGAGCGAGAAGCGCAGATTGAGCAGCAGCTACGCGAACTAACGTTACTGCCGCTCAACATTAAACATATGTCGGTAAAGGCATTTTTGCAGACAGGCGCTCCGCGCGGCGCGGCACTGATTATTGCTCCTTATACCATGCCGTTACCGCTCTTTTCACCACCGCTGATCTATACGGACCTGACGTTGACAACACATCAACAGGAGCAGATCCGCAAAATGCTCGAATCAGCATGAGGGAACAACTTTCGGGCGCAAAAACATTGCCGGAAGCGCCACCAGCGCCATCACCCAGAACACGCCGTGGCCGAGATATTGATACAGGAAACCGGCGAAAACGGTCATGATGGCGATACTGCCGCCCATCGCGACGGCAGAGTAAACCGCCTGTAAACGGATGACTTCGCTACCCTGGCGAGCAGCAATGTAGCGCATAGCGGCCAGATGGCACACGGTGAAGGTGCCGCAATGCAAAATTTGCACCATAATCAACCACAGTAGCTCAGTGGTTGCCCCCATAATTCCCCAACGCAATACCCCACATACTGCCGAGATCAGCAACATATCACGGGCGCTACAACGGCGGAAAAGCTTATTACTCAGCGCAAAGATAATGACTTCTGCCACCACGCCCAGCGACCACAAATAGCCCACCGCCGAGGCCGAGTAGCCAGCTGCCTGCCAGTAAATGGCGCTAAAACCGTAATAGGCCGCATGTGCCCCCTGCAATAAACAAACGCAGGCCAGAAAGCGCCAGTTCTGGCGAACCAACGCCAACCACGCAGACCAACCGGTGCTCTCCTGCTGGCGGCTTGCCCCTTGTGGCTGAATCGTCGGACGGATGAGAAAGCCGAGCAGCATGGATGCCACGCCCAACGTCAACAGCGCGAGGATCACCCGATAATCAAACATACTGACCAGTTTGCCCGTCAGCGCCGAGCCAATGACAAACGCTACCGAGCCCCACAGTCTCACTTTGCCGTAATCAAGCGGGAACTGCTTTTGCCACGTATTCGCCAGTGCATCGGTCAACGGTACCAGCGGTGAGAAAAAGAGGTTAAAGCCAATCATCACCAGCATCAGCCACGCTACGTGCGCCCCCGCCCAGAAGGCGACAGCAAAGAGAAGTGTCAGCAGTGCCAGCACGCGCAAGGCGGAAATCAGGCGGGAAGGATCGCTGACGCGGGGCGCGATGAGCAAACTCCCGAGGAAACGGGCAACCAGACCCGCCCCCAATAACAGGCCGATGGTTTCTGGCGTTAAACCAATACCTTTAAGCCAGACGCTCCAGAAAGGTAGAAAAATGCCGTAACTAAAAAAGTATGTGAAATAGCCGAGCGCCAACCAGCGCGTGGATTGCAAAACCATGAGTCCCTCCCGTCAGGAGGCGTTAGTCTGGGGTTAATCGAATGTTGGTGCAAGTTGAAAAATAAGAATATTCGAGCCTGCTTCCCGATGTCTGTAACACCAGTTCACAAGCACTAAAAAACTGCGATCCGCGACGCATGTTGCAAAAATAATGCGTAATTATGCCGTTACGCTTGCCAAACGTTCCTGCACAATGGCGATGAAATCGCGTAATGCCGGCTTCATCTCCCCTTTCTTCCACGCCATCAGTAAAGCAATGGCAGGCACATTTCCGGCAATGGGTCGAAATACCACCTGGCCGGTATTAAAATTATTCATATAACCGGGTATCAAAGTGACGCCCAGCCCCATCCCCACCAGATTCATGGTCACCAGAATATTCGTTGCCACCTGGACGATATTTGGCTGGCTGTTTTCTTGCGCAAACCACGCTTTAACGATCGGCGCAAGCGAACCGGAATACGCTGGATCAGTACTGACGAAATTCACGCCATCCAGTTGCGCGGCAGTGATCTCTTTTTCATGTGCTAAAGGGTGATCAACCGGTAACACCACCACTAATGGTTCGTCAAAAAGCTCCAGATAATCAATCTCCGGGCTATAAACGGGATGGCGCATTAAGCCGACGTCGAGTTCACCACGGCGAATTTTTTCTTCCTGTTCCGTGGTGATTAAACTCACCAGCTCAATTAAGGTGTCTGGCTGTCTGAGACGAAACATCGGTAATACTTTTGGCAGTAAATTCACTTCCGCCGATGGCACAAAGCCAATGGTTAATTGTCTGTCTTCCTGAACAATTTTCCGCGCCCGTAATTTGGCATTTTCCGCTTGTTCGAGGATTGCCAGCGCGTCCTGGAGAAAACATTCTCCCGCCGCCGTCAACGCGACTTTGCGCTTATCCCTCACCAGTAACGGAACACCGACACAGTTTTCAAGATCGCGGATCTGGCTGCTTAACGAAGGCTGTGAGGTATGCAGTTTTTCCGCCGCACGGGTAAAGTTCAGTGCCTGCGCCACTGCGACGAAATAGCGTAAATGCCGTAGTTCCATCACCTTCCCCTTGTTATCGAAAAAACGTCTCAGCTGGTAGAAATTAACTATTTCACATATCAGCAACCAACCAGCAACATCCTTATGGCACAAAAATAGAAGGTCAATACATCTTATCTTTCAGGATTAAAAAATATGACCACACCCTCAGATTTGAACATTTACCAACTGATTGACACCCAAAACGGTCGGGTCACTCCGCGTATTTATACCGACCCGGACATTTACCAACTGGAGCTTGAGCGCATTTTCGGTCGTTGCTGGCTATTTCTCGCCCACGAAAGCCAGATCCCAAAACCTGGTGATTTCTTTAACACCTACATGGGGGAAGATGCAGTTGTCGTGGTGCGCCAGAAAGACGGCAGCATCAAGGCGTTTCTCAACCAGTGCCGCCACCGGGCCATGCGTGTGAGTTATGCAGATTGCGGCAACACTCGCGCCTTTACCTGTCCGTATCACGGCTGGTCTTATGGCATTAACGGCGAGTTGATCGATGTACCGCTGGAACCTCGCGCCTACCCACAAGGGTTGTGTAAATCCCACTGGGGACTAAACGAAGTTCCTTGTGTGGAGAGTTATAAAGGGCTGATTTTTGGCAACTGGGATACCAGCGCACCGGGCCTGCGTGATTACCTTGGTGACATTGCCTGGTATCTGGATGGCATGCTGGATCGTCGCGAAGGCGGCACCGAAATTGTCGGCGGCGTACAAAAGTGGGTGATCAACTGCAACTGGAAATTCCCGGCAGAGCAGTTCGCCAGTGACCAGTATCATGCTCTGTTCAGCCATGCTTCTGCCGTTCAGGTATTAGGGGCGAAAGATGATGGCAGCGATAAGCGTCTCGGTGATGGACAAACTGCCCGCCCGGTGTGGGAAACCGCCAAAGATGCGCTGCAGTTTGGTCAGGACGGTCACGGCAGCGGTTTCTTCTTTACTGAAAAACCGGATGCTAATGTCTGGGTCGATGGCGCAGTTTCCAGCTATTACCGCGAAACCTATGCCGAAGCAGAACAACGTTTAGGTGAAGTTCGTGCCCTGCGCCTGGCGGGTCATAACAATATTTTCCCCACGCTTTCATGGCTCAACGGCACTGCCACGCTCCGCGTCTGGCATCCGCGCGGCCCTGATCAAGTCGAAGTGTGGGCGTTCTGTATTACTGACAAAGCTGCCTCCGATGAAGTTAAAGCCGCTTTTGAAAACAGCGCCACTCGTGCTTTTGGTCCTGCTGGTTTTCTCGAGCAGGATGACTCGGAGAACTGGTGTGAAATCCAGAAATTGCTTAAAGGCCACCGCGCCCGCAACAGCAAACTGTGTCTGGAAATGGGGCTTGGTCAGGAAAAGCACCGCGACGACGGCATTCCTGGCATTACTAACTATATCTTTTCAGAAACGGCCGCTCGTGGAATGTACCAACGCTGGGCCGATCTTCTGAGTAGCGAAAGCTGGCAGGAAGTGCTCGATAAAACCGCCGCTTACCAGCAGGAGGTGATGAAATGAGTGCGCAAGTTTCACTGGAGTTACATCACCGCATTAGCCAGTTTCTCTTTCACGAAGCCAGTCTGCTGGATGACTGGAAATTTCGTGACTGGCTGGCACAGCTCGACGAAGAAATTCGTTACACCATGCGCACCACAGTTAACGCGCAAACACGCGACCGCCGCAAAGGCGTCCAGCCACCAACGACCTGGATTTTTAATGACACTAAAGACCAGCTGGAGCGGCGAATCGCCCGTCTGGAAACGGGCATGGCCTGGGCAGAAGAGCCGCCATCACGCACTCGTCACTTAATCAGCAACTGCCAGGTAAGCGAAACCGACATCCCAAACGTATTTGCTGTGCGGGTGAATTATCTACTTTATCGGGCACAAAAAGAGCGCGATGAAACATTCTATGTTGGAACGCGTTTCGACAAAGTTCGCCGTCTGGAAGATGACAACTGGCGCTTGCTGGAACGGGATATCGTCCTGGATCAAGCGGTGATCACTTCCCATAACCTGAGTGTACTGTTCTGATGAATCGAATTTATGCGTGTCCCGTTGCGGATGTGCCGGAGGGTGAGGCTCTCCGGATCGATACCTCGCCCGTCATCGCCCTGTTCAACGTAGGCGGCGAGTTTTATGCCATTAACGATCGTTGCAGCCATGGTAATGCGTCGATGTCAGAAGGGTATCTGGAAGATGACGCCACGGTGGAGTGCCCGCTGCACGCCGCCAGTTTTTGCCTGAAAACGGGGAAAGCATTATGCCTGCCCGCCACCGATCCGCTAACCACTTATCCAGTACACGTTGAAGGTGGTGACATCTTCATCGACTTACCGGAGGCGCAGCCATGAGCGATCTGCATAACGAGTCCATCTTTATTACCGGCGGCGGATCGGGATTAGGCCTGGCGCTGGTCGAGCGATTTATCGAAGAAGGCGCGCAGGTTGCCACGCTGGAACTGTCGGCGGCGAAAGTCGCCAGTCTGCGTCAGCGATTTGGTGAACATATTCTGGCGGTGGAAGGCAACGTGACCTGTTATGCCGATTATCAACGCGCGCTCGATCAGATCCTGACTCGTTCTGGCAAACTGGATTGTTTTATCGGCAATGCGGGCATCTGGGATCACAATGCCTCACTGGTTAATACTCCCGCAGAGACGCTCGAAACCGGCTTCCACGAGCTGTTTAACGTCAACGTACTCGGTTACCTGCTGGGCGCAAAAGCCTGCGCTCCGGCGTTAATCGCCAGTGAAGGCAGCATGATTTTCACACTGTCAAATGCCGCCTGGTATCCCGGCGGCGGTGGCCCGCTGTACACCGCCAGTAAACATGCCGCAACCGGACTTATTCGCCAACTGGCTTATGAACTGGCACCGAAAGTGCGGGTGAATGGCGTCGGCCCGTGTGGTATGGCCAGCGACCTGCGCGGCCCACAGGCGCTCGGGCAAAGTGAAACCTCGATAATGCAGTCTCTGACGCCGGAGAAAATTGCCGCCATATTACCGCTGCAATTTTTCCCGCAACCGGCGGATTTTACGGGTCCGTATGTGATGTTGGCATCGCGGCGCAATAATCGCGCATTAAGCGGTGTGATGATCAACGCTGATGCGGGTTTAGCGATTCGCGGCATTCGCCACGTAGCGGCTGGGCTGGATCTTTAAGGAAGCACGATGAAAGAAAAAACGATCATTATTGTCGGTGGCGGGCAAGCGGCGGCAATGGCTGCGGCCTCGCTACGCCAGCAAGGGTTCACCGGTGAGCTGCATCTGTTTTCCGATGAGCAACATCTTCCTTATGAACGCCCCCCGCTCTCGAAATCCATGTTGCTGGAAGATTCCCCACAGTTGCAGTCTGTGTTACCCGCTCACTGGTGGCAGGAAAACAATGTTCATCTGCATTCCGGTGTAACCATCAAAACATTGGGCCGCGACACACGAGAGTTAGTGTTAGCTAACGGCGAAAGCTGGCACTGGGATCAGCTTTTTATAGCAACCGGCGCGGCAGCCAGACCGCTGCCGTTGCTTGATGCACTGGGAGAACGCTGCTTTACTCTGCGCCATGCCGGCGATGCCGCCAGACTGCGAGAAGTTCTGCAGCCCGAACGGTCAGTCGTGATTGTCGGTGCCGGAACTATTGGTCTGGAACTGGCTGCCAGCGCCACGCAGCGTGGATGTAAGGTGACAGTGATTGAACTGGCGGCAACCGTCATGGGCCGTAATGCACCACCGCCCGTGCAACACTATCTTTTACAGCGCCATCAGCAGGCTGGTGTGCGCATTCTGCTCAATAATGCCATTGAACATGTGGTCGATGGTGAAAACGTAGAACTGACGCTGCAAAGTGGCGAAACGCTTCGGGCCGATGTGGTGATTTACGGTATTGGTATCAGCGCCAACGACCAACTGGCTCGCGAGGCCAACCTTGATACTGCCAATGGCATTGTCATTGATGAGGCTTGCCGCACCTGCGATCCCGCGATCTTTGCCGGTGGCGATGTGGCAATCACCCGTCTTGATAATGGTGCACTACACCGCTGCGAAAGCTGGGAAAACGCCAATAACCAGGCGCAAATTGCCGCTTCCGCAATGTTGGGGCTACCGCTTCCGCGACTGCCGCCGCCGTGGTTCTGGAGCGATCAGTACAGTGATAACTTACAGTTTATTGGCGATATGCATGGCGATGACTGGCTTTGTCGTGGCAACCCGGAAACTCAGAAGGCGATTTGGTTTAATCTGCAAAACGGCGTGCTTATCGGTGCAGTCACGCTGAATCAGGGCCGTGAGATTCGCCCAATCCGCAAATGGATCCAGAGCGGCAAAACGTTTGATGCGAAACTGCTGACAGATGAGGACATCGCGCTTAAATCACTGTAACCAGGATAATTAGCGAATATCTAAACTCCTGGGGCGTGGCGAGGTGCCAGAGTGTGTATTACGTTTAAATCACATTATCTTGCAAAGGGATTGGTTATGAACTCACTACGTTATTTTGATTTTGGTGCTGCACGCCCCGTTTTGTTATTAATTGCCCGTATCGCCGTGGTCTTAATTTTCATTATTTTTGGTTTTCCCAAAATGATGGGCTTTGACGGTACGGTCCAATATATGGCCTCGCTGGGCGCGCCAATGCCGATGCTGGCAGCGATTATTGCGGTAGTTATGGAAGTGCCCGCCGCGATATTAATCGTGCTTGGCTTTTTCACCCGTCCGCTGGCGGTGCTGTTTATTTTCTACACGCTGGGTACAGCGGTAATTGGTCACCATTACTGGGATATGACCGGCGATGCGGTTGGGCCAAATATGATTAATTTCTGGAAGAATGTCAGTATCGCTGGCGCATTCCTGCTGTTGGCAATTACCGGGCCGGGGGCGATTTCTCTCGATCGGCGTTAGGAAAGATGCCGGATGCGGCGTGAACGCCTTATCCGGCATTTTATAAATTACAGTAACGCAACCCGCAACGACATCTCTGAAGTTGTTGATTCCCCTGGTGCAAGCGCAATGAGATCACCACCTTCCGGGCGATGATGATCATCTGGCGCATGGCTCATCGGTTCCAGACAGAAGAAATCAAACGCATATCCTTTATCAAACGCCGGGTCGGAAACAAAGATGAAATAACACGGTGCAGGCCGCGTCGTTTCCATGATGATGGCATAACCCTCCTGCGGCTGCTCGATGCGGGCCTTACCATTCCATCCGGCAAAACCATTGTTTACCCACTGGCGCGGCAACGGCGTGAGCTGGTTAAAATCCAGTTCCTGCGGTAGCTGCTCGCAAAACTCACCCGCCAGCCACTGCTCCCGCTCCAGCCAGTAACCGCTCGCCTGTGCCTGAATCCGCGTTTGCGGCGACAACGGAAAATAAGGATGCCAGCCGGTACCAAATGGCAGCGTCTCTGCCCCTTGATTGGTGACAGCGAGCGTCACTGTCAGCGTATCCGCCGTTAAATGAAATGCCTGGCTTACCCGATAGTGATAAACACCGCTGAGATGTTCATACACCAGACACAAGCTATCATCGCTGCGCGAGACACATTGCCACTCGCCCAACCAGCCATCGCCGTGTAGATAATGCGCATCCCACTCAACATTCGGTTGCAGTTGATACTCACGCCCCTGCCAGACAAAACGATTGCCGCTCACCCGGTTTGCAAACGGCACCAGCGGAAAACAAGAGGCATCGGTTGCCACACCGCTTTTTTTACCGGGACGTAAGAGCGGCGTCGCGTCACGCCAGAAGCCTTCGATGACGCCGCCCCGGTCAGAAACGTCCAGCTTTAGCGGCCCGTGAGATAAGGTATAGATGGTCATCCGCTAACTCCTTAATCCGGGAAGTTAATCACAACTTTCCCGCATTTGCCGCTCGCCATCAGCGCATAGGCATCTCCTGCCTGTTCCAGTGAGAAGCGATGGGTAATGGCATTACGCGGCCACAGTTTCCAGTCCGTTAAATCGTGGGCGCATTTTTCCATATGGAACAGACTGGTCACCCAGGAGCCAATAATCCGCCGTTGATGATGCATCAGATCAGCGCTAACCTCGAACTCCACTTTTCCGGTTTCCCCGATGTAAACCACCCGTCCCCAGTCAGCGGTGGATTGCAGTGCCAGTAAGCGACCTGCGGCATTACCGGAACAATCAAGCGCAACATCCGCGCCGCCGTGAGTGAGTTCGGCGATTATCTGCGGCAGACCTTCGGTAGTCGCTAAATAGCCGTGATCCATCACTCCTAACTGTTTCGCCATCGCCAGACGTTCCGGCAACATATCAACGCCGATGATCCTTTTTGCACCGCGACCTTTTGCCAGCATCATCGCCATCATGCCGACCGGCCCCAGACCGACCACCAGCACGTTATCACTGCCGGAAACTTCGCCGCGCAAAATCCCTTCATACGCTGTACCAACGCCGCAACTGATAAACGCACCATCTTCGTAACTCAGTGCATCCGGCAGGAGGATCAGATCTTTTTCTTCCGCCAGCAGGTATTCAGCATGGCCGCCGTCACGCTGCCAGCCGTAAGCCGCTTTTCCTTCGCCAGTACAAGAGATAGGAAAACCACGACGGCAGTTCGGGCAAAAACCACAGCCAGAAATGTGATACACCAGCACACGGTCGCCCTCTTTAAAATGGCGGCAGCCTTGCCCCATCGCCACAATTTGCCCGCACGGTTCATGACCGTTGATAAATCCCTGGTATAACGGTTTATCGGGTGCCGCCGCCGTAGCGCGGTGCTGGTGGTAGATATAGTGGACATCGCTTCCGCAAATTCCGGAGGATTTCATTTTGATCAGTACCTGGTTAATACCCGGCGTCGGCACCGCAACTTCCCGCAGATCGACGGTCGAATTTCCTGGTAAATAAGCTGCCAGCATCGTTTTCATAAATCCCTCATTAACAATACGATTAATTTTCATCCCTGCCGCACCCGCGCCAGGGGCGTTAAGGTTTAGCGTTTCGCTTTACTGCTACGCTGGGTCAGCAAGATATTCGCCAGCACCGCCACCACGATGATGACGCCGCGCACCACCTGCTGGAAAAAGGAGTTAATCCCGAGCAGCACCAGACCGTTACCGATTAGCGTAATCACCAGTACGCCAAGCAGCGTACCGAACAACGAGCCGCGACCACCGGAAAGCGCCGTACCGCCGACGACGACCGCGGCGATGACGTCAAACTCCAGACCGTTTGCGGCACCTGCGTTACCGGAACCGAGGCGCGCCGCCAACAAAATGCCGGTCACCGCCGCTAATAATCCCGAAAGGGTAAAAATAAGAATGCGTACCCGACGAACGTTAATACCGCACAACTGCGCTGCAGTGGCATTACCGCCAACAGCAAAAACCGAGCGCCCGAAGGCGGTTTTGCGGCTAATGAACACAAACAGCGCAAATAACACCATCATGATCAGCGCGGATACCGGCACACCGAGAAATTGTCCGCCCAGCCAGTCCAGCACTTCGTTTTCGTTAATTGGCACTGGCAAGGCGTTCGTCATAAACAGCCCCATTCCGCGCAGGGCGCTCCATAAACCCAGCGTGGCAACAAAACTTGGCACGTTAAACACGCCGCGCAGCACCCCGGCGAGCGTTCCCATCAGCGCACCTAACAGCAACACCAGCAGACAAGCAATCGCCAGCGGAACGTCAAATTGCAGCAAAAATGCCAGGCACACCGAGACAAAAGCCACCATCGGCCCAACGCTGACATCAATTTCACCGGAGATAATAATCAGCGTCATCGCCCAGGCGGCGATCCCAATGGTGGCGGCATCACGCAGCACGTTCATCTGGTTATTCAATGAGATAAAACCCGGCGCGTTCAGGGAGAAGACCAGATACAAAATGGCAATCACCACCAGCAAACCGATCTCATTAATATGGCGACTGACAAATTGTTTGAGCGAGACGCTCTTGCCCTGCGGCAATGGTAATGACGAAGCAGACATCTTCAGGTTCCTCGGTAAAATTCATCAGTGCACAGACAGAATGGCGGACATCAGCTCATCCACATTGACCGGAGAGTGAAACTCCTGCGAGAACGTACCGTGCTGTAACAACAGAATGCGGTCGCACACCAACGGTAACTCCTCCACTTCACTGGAGATAAACACCACGCTTTTTCCTTCGGCAGCCAGCTCGCGGACAATACGGTAAATCTGCTGTTTGGCTTCGATATCGACGCCACGCGTTGGCTCGTCGAGCAACAAAATCTGGCTGGCGGCATAGACCCAACGACCGATCACCACTTTTTGCTGATTGCCGCCAGAAAGCGTGCCGATGGGCGTTTCGCTACTGGCGGCCTTGACCGTCATCCGCTGCATCACCTCTTCGGTCAGGCGGCGGATGGTGGACCATTGCAGCACACCGTTGGCGCTGATTTTTTGCCGATTGGTCAGCACTGTATTTTCGTCAACGCCCAGCCAGGGAATGATCCCCGCTTCTTTGCGGTTTTCTGGCGTATATCCAATGCCGCGTTTCAGCATGTCGCCGTAATCGGGGCACGTGATTTTCTCGCCGTTGATAACAATTTCGCCCTGTTCATACGTCTCCAGCCCAACTATGGCTTTCAACAATTCACTGCGCCCTGCCCCCAGCAGGCCAGCAATGCCGAGCACTTCGCCGCGACGTAGCGTAAAGCTGATATCCTCCAGCTTGGGCTTATGGCGTAACGCACGGACTTCCAGCACGGCCTGATCCATAATTTCCTGAGGGGCAACCGGCGCAATATCAACGTGATCGCACCCGAGCATTAGCGACACAATATGATGCGTAGAGGTGTTTTCGAGCATCACATCGCCCGCCACCTGACCATCGCGCATAACGGTGGCACAGGAGGCAATGCGGCGAATTTCTTCCATCCGGTGGCTGACATAAATCACCGCCACGCCCAGTGCCGACATCTTTTTCACCGCGCTGATCACCAGTTCAACTTCCGCACTGGCAAGCGAGCTGGTGGGTTCATCAAGAATGACCACGCGCGGCTCGCCCTTCATCACCCGCGCAATTTCCACCAGTTGCTTTTGCGCCGGGCTTAGCGTTGAAACAAGTTGTTCAGGGCTAACGTCAACGCCCAGCGCCTGTAAGCAACGTTGGGCATCCTGCGCCATTTGCAGGTAATCAATCATGCCGTTGCGGCGGGGCCACTGACCGAGGCAGAGGTTTTCCGCCACCGTCAGCCCTTCCACCAGACTTAATTCCTGATAAACCGCACGAACCCCCAGTTCAGCGGCACGGCGAGTCAGCGTAGTTTCGTCACCTTCCAGTCGCGTCTCGCCAATCCAGATATCACCGCTATCCGGACGTTCGCTACCGGTAAGCATTCGAATGAGGGTCGATTTGCCCGCGCCGTTTTTGCCTAACAGCGCACGAACTTCGCCTTTATTGAGCGTGAAGTTAACGTTATCCAACGCAACGACGCCGGGATAACGCTTATTTCCTGCCACCACTTTTGCTACCGGGACTGCCTCTGTTGCCGTGAACATAGGGACCTCTGCGAATCAGCGATTAGGGCAGACCATCAACGTGCGTTGCCAGCCACTGTTTACCGTCTTCCGTTTTGGTATAGAGATCGATAGGCACCTGAATCACTTTTTCACCGTCGGCTTGTTTATTGATAACCTTCAATGTTTGCGCGAAAACAGCATTGCCCATTTTCTTGCCGGAAATATCCACTACCGCTTTCAGCACCTGATTGTTTTCCAGCTCCTGAGCAATTTCAGTGGTCATATCCGAACCGAAAACAGCAATTTTTCCGGCCTGATTTTGATTACGTACCGCTTTTACCGCGCCGAGTGTCGCTCCGCCCGATTCACCCATAATGGCGTTGAGATCCGGCCTGGAGATAATTAGTTTTTCACCAACGGAAATCGCTTTATCTAAAACAGTCCCTTCCTGATTAGCGACAATTTGCGCGCCGGGAACGCGGGCTTTTAATACTTCTTCAAACCCTTTACGTCGCTGCACACAAACTTCAAAGGCTTCGCAATTGATGACGGCAATTTTCGGCTGGTCAATTTTGTTGGCAATAAAATAATCGGCGGCAGCATTACCCAGTTTTTTACCAAATTCCAGCGGATCGCCGACCAGATACGCCGAGACATATTTATCGACGCCTTTTTGATTAATACAGGTGTTGTAGCAAATCACCGGAATACCCGCTTCACTGGCGCGACGAACGGTACGGCTACTGCCATTTTCAGACACTGCCGATAAAATAATGGCATCGACATTACGCGCCACGAGGGTATCAACAAAGGTACTTTCTTTCGAAATATCACCCTGGGCGTTAGTTTCAATTAACTGTACCTGTACTGAAGAATCTTTTGCCGCATCCTGAACACCCTGACGCACGCCAGCGTAATATCCCTGGGTATCAAGGTATATTGCGCCAATGGTCATTTCTTTATCCGCAGCCCTGGCAAATAGTGCGCTACCTAATAGCGTAGCCATTAATAATAGATTACGGGTTGTTCTCATTTTTTTAGGCATAGTGCCTCCTGTAGGGTTTTTATTTACAACGGCTTATTTTAATTATTTGAGCGTGAGCGGCAGCGCGTGCCGCTCAAATATTACAGTTAATAGGGTTTAGTGAACGTAGTTAAAAATAAAAGGCATCACAGTGGTGAATAATGCCGCTTTCGGCCAGGCCGGATTAATCGCCGTCAATTCAGCGCGAGCAGATTCATAGTGCGCAACCTCCCCGAGTCCCGCGGACGCCAGCATCGCCACCATCAGGCATTTTTCTTTATGCTGCTGTTGTAAATCGCCATACAGCGACAACAGGTCAGGTTGTGAAACAGCAAAGAAATCCGCCTCAATACTGGTTTTCGCCATCTCTTGCGCCCACTGTTTCATTTCACTAAACAGTTGCTGTGCGATTTGTTGTTCGCCCAGCAGTCGCAGCGCCATTCCTTGCCAGAAGAGATAATCAACCGGCTGATCGTTGTAATAACTGTGAATGTTAATGGTGCGATCGCCAGTCGCCGCCAGACGTAAACAACGCATCGCTTCAGTTTCATCTCCCTGCGCGTTGGCGCATATCGCCTGCCAGAACCAGATGTCGTTATCAGTTTGCCCCGGTAAACGGCCTTCGCTTAAATTCTCCGGATAATGCAGCGCGGCATGAAGCAGTTCGCTGGCCTGCTGCGGCTCTCTGGCATCAAGATGCTGCCAGGCGCGTAATAACTGGTTGAGGATAAACTGACTGGTGATCTTCCCTTCCCCGCCTTCCCACGGGTGGAATTTGCGCGTGGCGAGAATGTCCGCCGCTTTGTCTGCCTGACCCGTGAGATGCCACAAATTGAGCAGTTCTGCGGTCATGTCGTCGCGTTTCAGCGCAATTTCCAGATTATTTTCCAGACGCGCCAGTCGTTTCTCCGGTGTGGCTCCACTTAACTTATCCAGCAAATCCCGTTCGAAAAGCAGACGTGCATCCTGCGGCGCAAGCTGATAAGCATTATCAAGATAACGCGCGGCCAGCTCATAATCGTGTTGCTTATTCCACGCATGGATCGCTAACCCGCGCCAGCCGTCGGCAAACTCCGGCGACATCTCTACGCAACGTTGCCATAAGGCAATGGCTTTGCCGTAGCTACGCTTGTTGTAGTAGAAGCAGGCCAATAAATGACGGGCAAACCAGCACTCTTCAATACTCTCCAGCGCCGCCACTTCTTCCAGCGTATTCGGGAAACGGACAAACTGCGGGAAGACATCAATGGCTTTTGCGACCAGTTCGCCGCGTTCGGCTTTCGGCAATAAACTCGCCTGCAGATAAAGCGGCAGCGTGCGCTGGCAGTCCAGTGCGTTCAGCATCTCTGCCGCCAGGGTAGGCATTCCCCAGTTAATCAGTTGCCCGGCGGTCATCAGGGCGTTAACGTCGCGTCCCTGACACAGACCGCGCCACTGCGCGAGGGCTGATTCGCTACGACCATCGAACCAGTTCAGCCACCACAGAGTGGCGTTCAGCGGATAATCGCGCAGCAGTTTCTCGCGCTGCAAACGCGCGTTGTCCTGACGACCACTTAACACCAGCAGCAGATTATGCAGGCAAAGCACTTCCTGATTGGTTGGGCAGGCGCGAAGACTTTGTTGGCAAAAATCCAGACCAGCATCGAAGTGACCATTACGCGCCGCCAGTCGTGCCAGACCATAATAGCCACCTGCTTTACTATTGCCGCTCCAGACCGCCCGCCAGAAATCCTCTTCGGCTTGTTGATATTGTCCCTGACGTTCGTAAGCACTGGCGCGAATCAAACTGGCCTGTCCGCACTGCGGATTTTTGTTCAGCGCATGTGCGCGTTTCAGCGCCTGAGTGGCATACGCCACCGCTTGCGGGAAATCGGCGCGGTTATATTCCAGCATCGCCAGCGCCAGGTTACAGCGATAATCCAGCGGATCCAGCGCCACGCCGCGCAGGTAGTAATCGAACGGTGAACGGCTGGCGTGATGATATTGCTCCAGATGCTGACCGATAAACCAGGCTTCATCTGTACTGGTAATGTCTTGTGCTGACAGTGGCGCTTTGGCGACGTCCGGCAACGGCAACGCTTGCGGCTGATGTTCATGATAACTCAGTACAATATTGCCGTCGGCATCGGAGAGCTCAATGGTCAGTCTGTCAGGATTGATACCGTGCAACACGCCCTGGATGGCGGTCGCTGGTGTCAGGGCCACGGCATCATCGAGCAACGCGTTGCATTTGCCGATTTCGCGGATCGCCAGGCGGTATCCGTTCAACGGAGAGATGGCATACAGCCCCCACTCAATCCCCCGCTCACTACGCTGGAGTTTTATCACCGCATCGCGGGAGGCATTTTGCACCATGCCCAGAGAATGATAAGGCAGGAAATACTGCTCGAAACGCTTCTCCTCGTAAGCATCAAGCCAGGTAAAATCAGGCTGGTTATCGGCAAAAATACCGGTCATCAGTTCGATATACGGGCCGTTATTGTCAGTCAGGCTCTTATCCCACGCCTGGCCAAATTCACTGTGTCCCCAGCTCCACTGTTTTTTACCTGGCGCAATATGGTGGTTGGCAACGTGTAGCAAACCACCATCTTCATCGTGACACCACGCGCCAACAAAATCGTACTGTGATTTTTCAGCCATATATGAGGTTGGAACGGGCACATTTTTATAGCGAGAAATGTCCACTCCGGCGGAGTAGTCCACTTTGTAGTAAGTGCCGGTGGCGATGGGGAAAGCGGAGACGGCCCGTTTGCCGTGATCAAACACCGCCGTTACATCCGGCGGGAAGACGCTCTGATGCCCTTCACCCCCTTTCACTGCCGGGTTGGCCCACCACAAGAAATGACGCGGCGTGGCGTTGCCGTTATAGACGCGACTGGCGATTTCCAGCGCCGCCCGGTCAGGACGCAGGGTGAAACCTGTCATCACCTGTAAACCGTGCATCGGCTCCGTTTCGCCGACCCACACCGTCTGTGCGCCGTCGTCATGGGCTTCGAGGGTGAAATCAACGGGCATAAAGGTGGTCGGGCGATGGTGTTGCGGCCAGTTAAACTCAATCCCGCCGGAGATCCACGGTCCCAGCAGCCCCACCAGCGCAGGTTTAATGACTTCATTGTGATAGACAAAATCGCGCTGTTTCACTTTATCCCATGCGCGATGCACCCGACCGCCCAGTTCCGGCAGGATCATCACTTTGATGTAGTCATTTTCCAGCCACACCGCCTGCCAGGATTTCAGGGTTTTCTGCTCGCTCAGCGTATCGGTCACGCCGTAGGGATAAACCGCGCCGGACGATCCCTGATAAACGCGATTTTCCAGGAACATGGGATGTATATCCTGCGGCCCGGTTTCATAGGTCGGGATCTCAACGCGCTCTTGCCACACTTTTACTGGAGTCATGGTGCCCTCAATATTAACAAGACATACTGAATTAAAAGATTTGTGGCAGTGTATTGAACAATCTGGCAATGTTTTCGCGGAATAATCACGCAATTAACTAAACAAGGTTTAGTGAAGATGAGAGCCTGCATTAATAATCAACAGATTCGCCACCATAACAAATGCGTGATTCTGGAACTGCTGTACCGGCAAAAGCGCGCCAATAAATCAACGCTGGCCCGGCTGGCGCAAATTTCGATTCCGGCAGTCAGTAATATTTTGCAGGAACTGGAAAGCGAAAAACGGGTGGTAAATATCGACGATGAAAGCCAGACGCGCGGGCATAGTAGCGGTACATGGCTGATTGCGCCGGAAGGTGACTGGACGCTGTGCCTGAACGTGACGCCCACCAGTATTGAGTGTCAGGTCGCTAACGCCTGTTTAAGTCCGAAAGGTGAATTTGAGTATTTACAGATTGATGCACCGACGCCGCAGGCGCTGCTGTCCGAAATCGAAAAATGCTGGCATCGCCACCGTAAATTGTGGCCGGACCGTACCATCAACCTGGCGCTGGCAATCCACGGTCAGGTTGATCCGGTGACTGGCGTGTCGCAAACCATGCCGCAAGCGCCGTGGACAACGCCGGTTGAGGTAAAGTATCTGCTGGAAGAGAAGCTCGGCATTCGGGTGATGGTCGATAATGACTGCGTGATGCTGGCGCTGGCGGAGAAATGGCAAAATAATTCGCAGGAACGGGATTTCTGCGTGATCAACGTTGATTACGGCATTGGCTCGTCGTTCGTGATTAACGAGCAAATTTATCGCGGCAGTTTGTATGGTAGCGGGCAAATTGGTCACACCATCGTTAATCCGGATGGCGTCGTCTGCGACTGCGGGCGTTACGGCTGCCTGGAAACCGTCGCCTCGTTAAGCGCATTAAAAAAACAGGCGCGGGTATGGCTAAAATCACAACCGGTTAATACTCAGCTTGATCCTGAAAAACTGACTACCGCGCAGTTAATCGCTGCCTGGCAGAGTGGAGAACCGTGGATCACCAGTTGGGTTGATCGCTCTGCCAACGCCATTGGTTTGAGTCTGTATAACTTCCTCAACATCCTCAATATTAATCAGATTTGGTTGTACGGTCGCAGTTGTGCCTTTGGTGAGAACTGGCTTAATACCATTATTCGCCAGACGGGATTTAACCCGTTCGACCGCGACGAAGGACCGAGCGTGAAAGCGACGCAAATTGGCTTTGGGCAATTAAGCCGCGCACAGCAGGTGCTGGGAATTGGCTATTTGTATGTTGAGGCGCAGTTACGGCAGATTTGATGGCGCAATAACGTAGAAAGGCTTCCCGAAGGAAGCCTTTTTTCAACAGATTAACCGTTTCGCTTATGCGTAAACCGGATAACGTGCGCAGATGTCGAGAACTTTACCTTTGATGCGCTCGATAACAGCTTCATCATTGATGCTGTCCAGCACGTCACACATCCAGCCAGCCAGTTCTTTCGCTTCGGCTTCTTTAAAGCCACGACGGGTAATCGCCGGAGTACCTACACGAATACCGGAGGTCACAAACGGGCTCTTCGGATCGTTCGGTACGCTGTTTTTGTTGACGGTGATGTTAGCACGGCCCAGAGCGGCGTCAGCTTCTTTACCGGTCAGGTTTTTATCAACCAGATCAACCAGGAACAGGTGGTTATCAGTGCCGCCGGAAACCACTTTGTAGCCGCGTTCCAGGAACACTTCTACCATCGCTTTAGCGTTTTTAGCGACCTGCTGCTGGTAAGTTTTGAACTCAGGCTCCATCGCTTCTTTCAGAGCAACCGCTTTACCAGCGATTACGTGCATCAACGGGCCGCCCTGACCACCAGGGAAAACGGCAGAGTTCAGTTTTTTGTACAGCTCTTCGCTACCACCTTTCGCCAGGATCAGGCCGCCGCGCGGACCCGCCAGGGTTTTGTGAGTGGTGGTAGTAACAACGTGAGCATGAGGAACCGGGTTCGGGTAGACGCCAGCAGCAACCAGGCCCGCAACGTGCGCCATATCAACGAACAGGTAAGCACCGATGCTGTCAGCGATTTCACGCATTTTCGCCCAGTCCACCACGCCGGAATATGCAGAGAAGCCACCGATAATCATTTTCGGTTTGTGTTCTTTGGCTTGTTTTTCCAGATCGGCGTAGTCGATATGACCGGTAGCATCGATACCGTAAGGAACGATGTTGTACAGTTTACCGGAGAAGTTAACCGGAGAACCGTGAGTCAGGTGACCGCCATGCGCCAGATTCATACCCAGAACGGTATCGCCTGGTTCCAGCAACGCAGTGTACACCGCAAAGTTAGCCTGGGAGCCGGAGTGCGGCTGGACGTTAGCGTAGTCAGCGCCGAACAGTTCTTTCGCACGATCGATCGCCAGTTGTTCAACGATATCAACATACTCGCAACCGCCGTAGTAGCGTTTGCCCGGATAACCTTCAGCATATTTGTTGGTCAGCTGAGAACCCTGCGCCTGCATTACGCGCGGGCTGGTGTAGTTTTCGGAGGCGATCAGTTCGATGTGCTCTTCCTGACGTACTTTTTCCTGCTCCATAGCCTGCCACAGTTCGGCATCATAATCGGCAATGTTCATTTCACGCTTTAACATCCGCATCTCCTGACTCAGCTAACAATAAAATTTTTGGCCTTTATAGGCGGTCCTGTTGGACAACGGCGAACAGTATAACCGAATCATTGTGCGATAACAGGTCTTGACAAAGGAATTTACGCAAACGATTACCTTCAGGCTACGCAAGGCTTTGGAGAATAAAGAGCTTGCAACCGGAAACGGATTTCTTTTCAGGTTTGTGATGCAAATTTTTCACTTCATCACATTCTTTCTGAAAAACACCAAAGAACCATTTACATTGCAGGGCTATTTTTTATAAGATGCATTTGAGATACATCAATTAAGATGCAAAAAAAGGAAGACCATATGCTTGACGCTCAAACCATCGCTACAGTAAAAGCCACCATCCCTTTACTGGTGGAAACGGGACCAAAGTTAACCGCCCATTTCTACGACCGTATGTTTACTCATAACCCAGAACTCAAAGAAATTTTTAACATGAGTAACCAGCGCAATGGCGATCAACGTGAAGCCCTGTTTAACGCTATTGCCGCCTACGCCAGCAATATTGAAAACCTGCCTGCGCTGCTGCCAGCGGTAGAAAAAATCGCGCAGAAGCACACCAGTTTCCAGATCAAACCGGAACAGTACAACATCGTCGGTGAACACCTGTTGGCAACGCTGGACGAAATGTTCAGCCCGGGGCAGGAAGTGCTGGACGCGTGGGGTAAAGCCTATGGCGTCCTGGCTAATGTATTTATCAATCGCGAGGCGGAAATCTATAACGAAAACGCCAGCAAAGCCGGTGGCTGGGAAGGTACTCGCGATTTCCGCATTGTGGCTAAAACACCGCGCAGCGCGCTTATCACCAGCTTCGAACTGGAGCCGGTCGACGGTGGCGCAGTGGCAGAATACCGTCCGGGGCAATATCTCGGCGTCTGGCTGAAGCCGGAAGGTTTCCCGCATCAGGAAATTCGTCAGTACTCTTTGACTCGCAAACCGGATGGCAAAGGCTATCGTATTGCGGTGAAACGCGAAGATGGCGGGCAGGTATCCAACTGGCTGCACAATCACGCCAATGTTGGCGATGTCGTGAAACTGGTTGCTCCAGCAGGTGATTTCTTTATGGCTGTCGCAGATGACACACCAGTGACGTTAATCTCTGCCGGTGTCGGTCAAACGCCAATGCTGGCAATGCTCGACACGCTGGCAAAAGCTGGCCACACAGCACAAGTGAACTGGTTCCATGCGGCAGAAAATGGCGATGTTCACGCCTTTGCCGATGAAGTTAAGGAACTGGGGCAAGCACTGCCGCGCTTTACCGCGCACACCTGGTATCGTCAGCCAAGCGAAGCCGATCGCGCTAAAGGTCAGTTTGATAGCGAAGGTCTGATGGATTTGAGCAAACTGGAAGGTGCGTTCAGCGATCCGACAATGCAGTTCTATCTCTGCGGCCCGGTTGGCTTCATGCAGTTTGCCGCGAAACAGTTAGTGGATCTGGGCGTGAAGCAGGAAAACATTCATTACGAATGCTTTGGCCCGCATAAGGTGCTGTGATTTGATGTTGCCGGATGGAAACATCCGGCAACCCTTGACGCGGTTTAAATTGCCGCGTCGTCTTCTTCACCGGTACGGATACGAATGACCCGTGCCACGTCAAAGACGAAGATTTTACCGTCACCGATTTTGCCGGTTTGCGCCGTGCGAATAATGGTATCGACACAGGTATCGACAATGTCGTCCGGTACGACAATCTCAATTTTCACTTTCGGCAGAAAATCCACCATATACTCCGCGCCGCGGTACAGCTCGGTATGGCCTTTCTGGCGGCCAAAACCTTTCACCTCAGTGACCGTCATGCCGGTAATGCCGACTTCAGCCAGTGCTTCGCGAACATCGTCCAGCTTGAAGGGTTTAATAATCGCATCAATCTTTTTCATGCTATTCCTTGAAAAGGTCGCCTGTCTTTTGATCTGCTAAACGTAACACATAACGCCAATTCATTCCTTGAAATCGTTTGCATCCAGCTCGTGTCGGGAAAGCAGTTTATAAAATTCTGTCCGGTTGCGCCCCGCCATTCTCGCCGCGTGGGTGACGTTGCCTTTGGTAATTTGCAGCAGCTTACGCAAATAGTTGAGTTCAAACTGATTACGTGCCTCAACAAAGGTTGGCAGCGCCGTATTTTCACCCTCCAGCGCCTGCTCCACCAGCGCATCACTAATCACCGGAGATGAGGTCAGCGCCACGCACTGTTCAATCACGTTGACCAACTGGCGCACATTACCCGGCCAGCTAGCGGTCATCAGGCGTTTCATCGCATCGGTGGAGAACGCGCGGACAAACGGTTTATGTCGCTCTGCCGCCTGGCGCAACAGGTGATTTGCCAGTAGCGGAATGTCTTCTGTGCGCTCCGCCAGTGCCGGAATTTTCAGGCTGACAACGTTGAGGCGGTAATAGAGATCTTCGCGGAATTCCCCGCGCGCCATCGCTTTTGGCAGGTCGCGGTGAGTGGCAGAAATAATCCGCACGTCGATATCAATATCGCGGTTACTGCCCAGCGGGCGCACTTTACGCTCCTGCAACACGCGCAGCAGTTTGACCTGCAACGGTGCAGGCATATCGCCAATCTCATCAAGAAATAGCGTACCGCCTTCCGCCGCCTGGAATAAACCTTCGCGATTGCTGACAGCGCCAGTAAACGCGCCACGTGCATGACCAAACAGCTCCGACTCCAGCAACTGCTCGGGCAATGCGCCACAGTTAATAGCAATAAATGGTTTGCTGTTGCGCGGGCTCGCGTTGTGGATAGCCTGGGCGAAAATCTCTTTCCCGGTGCCGCTCTGGCCGTTAATCAAAACGCTAACGTCTGATTGTGCCACCAGCCGCGCCTGTTCCAGCAAGCGCAGCATCAGCGGGCTGCGGGTGACAATCGCCTCGCGCCAGCGTTCGTCGGTGGCTGGCGCGGATTGTTCCAGCGCATCGTCAATTGCCTGATATAGCGCATCTTTATCGACAGGCTTGGTGAGAAAACTGAACACGCCCTGCTGTGTTGCAGCAACGGCATCAGGAATAGAACCATGCGCGGTAAGAATAATTACTGGCATTCCCGGCTGCACTTTCTGGATTTCAGCAAACAGCTGCATACCGTCCATTTCATCCATCCGCAGGTCGCTGATGACTAAATCTACTTTTTCGCGATTCAGTACCCGTAATCCTTCAGCGCCACTTTCCGCTGTGACCACGCTGTAGCCTTCGCTGGTCAGACGCAGGCCAAGCAGTTTCAGCAATCCCGGATCGTCATCGACCAATAATAAATGCGCAGGTTTATGGCTCATCAGGAGTGACCTCATCGGTGGATGGCGCGGGCTTTTCACTCTCGTGTGGCGTATCCGGCGAGAAATTTCCAGCCGGTTTGCGGGTCGAGAGCTGGCGTTCAATATCAGTCAGGTTTTCCAGCTTGCGGGTGGTGAGTTCCAGTTGCTGTTGTAGAACGTGATGTTGCTGGCGCAAAGTATCCAGCTCGCTGTCGCTGGACTGCTGGAGTTTACTGTAGCGTTGGCGCTCTTCCGCCAGTTGCAGTTGCAGCGCCTGACCGTCGCGCCAGAGTTGATACAGAGGGCGAACCTGTGCCGGGATCTTGGTACTTAGCGCATCAATGCGCGCGACCAGCTGGCGGCGCTCATACGGCGTAATTTTGGCGTCGGCGAGCAAAATCCCTTGTTTAAAGGTATTTTGCCAGCTGCCGTCGTCATATTGGCGGGCTTGCTGACGCGACTGCGCAGGCATTAAACGATCAGCACAATCCATCGCCCGCAGCCAGTAAAGCGGATTGGTTTCGGTTGATTTACCTTGCAGCGCCCAGATGTCGCTACATTCAGTAGAAAGATAGTCAGCCAGTTGATAAACCGGAATTTTTTCTTCTGCTGGCGTATCAATGGCTGGCTTATTGTGACTCTGCACGCAACCCAGCAATGCCAGACATGGCAGCCCTGCCAGCCACAGCCGTCGGGGCAATAATCGTTGAAAAATGTGTCGCATATTCACCAGACTTAAAGCCTATCCCAGTGGGCGTAATTGTTGCAGGCAGTTTGGACATGGACAGCGCGGAGAAACCGGAGCGTACATGTCGTACGTGAAGATTTCGAGCACTGCCCGGGGCCAAACTGGCAAATAAAATAGCCTGATGGGATAGGCTGTTAGCATTATTTCGTGTTTTTCGACGACGGTAATTCAATGCGGAAACAAACATCTTGCCCGCTCTCGTCGACCAGATACAGTTCCCCTTGCATACGGCGAATACAATCCCTGGCAATGCTTAATCCCAGACCGCTGCCCTTCACCGCCCCTTTTCGCTGGTGGCTTCCCTGAAAAAAGGGTTCGAAGATCATGGCGCGTTCCTCTTGCGGAATGGGCGTGCCTGTATTGATGACATCAATATAAACCCGCGCACCATGTAAACTGCTGCGAAGGCAAATGTTACCGGATTCAGCCCCGTAGTGCACCGCATTGGAGTAAAGATTATCCAGTACGCTCATCAGCAGCATTGGCTCCGCCAGGCAAGCTGTTGCTTTGAGATCAACGTCGGTATGCATCATTTTAGCCCGTGCGGGCAGGCTATGAGCAGAAACTACTGTCTCCACCAGCGGTGCTAACTCAACATTCTCCAGTTCCACCGCACTGTCCGCTTGTTTACGGTTGTAATCAAGCAGTTGTTCGATCAGTTTTTGCAAATTGCGGCTGCTGCTATCAAGGATGCTCACCACCTCTTTTTGCTCGGGCGTAAGCGGCCCGACAACCTGGTCTGCCAGTAATTCAGTGCCCTCGCGCATACTCGCCAGCGGGGTTTTTAATTCATGAGATAAATGTCTTAAAAATTGATGGCGTTGGGATTCCAGCCATGACAGGCGCTCACTTAACCAAAGAATACGTTGCCCAACCGAGCGTAACTCGCTCGGTCCACTGAACGAGACGCTATTGCCCAGAGAACGCCCTTCCCCCAGCCGGTTGATCATGCGCTCGATATTTTTCACCGGCCCGATAATCATCCGCGTGAAAAGTAGCACCATCACCAGACTCACCAGAAATAGCACCAGCGATTGCCAACCAAAATATTGCCCACGTTCGGCGATTTCACGCTGAAGTTGCTGCCCACGAGAGAACACCACTGTGCGCGTGGCCTGCACCATTTCGGTATTGGCACTGGCAAAGGCTTCCAGACGCGCGGCGGCGGCGGCATCGGGACCGCTGTTGTTACACTGAAGTTGAGCCAGATTGTTCAAGTCCTGACGTAATGCCTGGTAGAGTTTATCGTCCGGCAGCACGCCTGCGTGGGCATCGAGCATTTCGCTGTAACGCTTGCGCTGGCTTTGATAAACCTTCGCCAGGGTTGGGTCGTCCAACACGCAATACTGACGGTAGCTACGCTCCATCTCCAGCGCCGCGTTGGTCATCGCTTCACTGCGCCGGGCATCAATAAGCGTAGTGCGGTTAACCAGCGCCGCCTGATCGCTAAGCGCATTCAGGCTTTGCCAGGCTTGCCATGCCAGCACCAACAGGGGTAGCAGAATCAGCAAAAATGCCAGCATTACCAGTTGTCGTAATGAGCGGGGAAAAACGGGCCAGCGTTTCAAGGTGTTACTCTCGTCAGACGCGAATAGCCTGATGCTAACCGAGGGGAAGTTCAGATACAACAAAGCCGGGAATGACCCGGCTTTGTTATGGAATAAGGCGGTGCCTAACTCGACGTTTCGCCCGAGGGTTGATATAGCTACGCTGATATCAGAAGTTGGACGGCAGGCACCTTGTTGTGCGTCATTCGAATTTTATGTAGCACGTCCCGAAGGGGCTGACATAAGTCGGTGAATGAGCCACTGGTTACTATTATGCAGTAACTGTGCCAATAAAGAAAATAGTTTGGTAACGTACTGATTATACGCTGCTTTGAGGGATTTATGGCTTCTTCGCTATTTGAATGTAAATCAGCCACTGTGTCGCTAAAAAGAGACAACTTAAGATAAACTTATTAGATAATATTAAAATCAATCAGTTAAGTGTCGCCAGAAAGCGACACGGTAAACCACCCATTGTCGTGATTTACAGACACAAAAAAGCTCCCGAAGTTGGGAGCTTATAATAGCGGTTGGTGCTTAATGCCGGATGCGGCGTGAATGCCTCATCCGGGCTGCAAAAACAATGAGTTTGACGGCTTACCCCAACTGCTTACGTGCATTGCGGAAAATGCGCATCCATGGGCCATCCTCGCCCCAGTTTTCCGGATGCCAGGAGTTGCTGACAGTACGGAAAACACGTTCCGGGTGCGGCATCATAATAGTGACTCGACCACTTTCAGTCGTGACCGCCGTAATACCATTCGGAGAACCGTTCGGGTTAGCCGGGTAGGTTTCAGTGACTTTGCCGAAGTTATCGACATAGCGCAGTGCCACCAGCCCTTTACTTTCCAGCGCCGCCAGATGCGCCGCATCACGCACTTCCACGCGCCCTTCACCATGAGAGACAGCAATCGGCATTTGCGAGCCCACCATCTCCTGCAACAGCAGAGACGGGCTTTGGGTTACTTCAACCAGGCTGAAACGCGCTTCAAAGCGATCGGAGGTATTGCGCACAAAACGTGGCCACAACTCACTGCCTGGGATCAGTTCGCGCAGATTAGACATCATCTGGCAACCGTTACATACCCCCAGCGCCAGCGTTTGCGGACGGTGGAAGAAGGTTGCAAACTCATCGCGTACACGGTCATTGAACAGGATAGACTTCGCCCAACCTTCACCGGCACCCAGTACATCACCGTAGGAGAAACCACCGCACGCGACCAGGGCGTGGAAATCCTCCAGTCCCGTGCGTCCAGCCAGCAGGTCGCTCATATGCACATCGATTGCATCGAAGCCTGCACGGTGGAAAGCTGCCGCCATTTCAACATGCGAGTTCACACCCTGCTCACGCAGCACGGCAACTTTCGGACGCGCACCGGTGGCAATATACGGTGCTGCCACATCTTCGTTGATATCAAACGACAGTTTCACATTCAGGCCCGGATCGGCGTCGTTAGATTTCGCCTGATGTTCCTGATCGGCACACTCCGGGTTGTCACGCAGGCGCTGCATCTGCCAGGTAGTTTCTGCCCACCAGACACGCAACGTAGTGCGGCTTTCGCTGAATACAGTCTGCCCGTTGGCGGTAATCACAAAACGGTCACCGGAAACCGCCTGCCCTACATAATGGACGCAATCCGCAAGTCCATGCTGTGCCAGTACGGACTCGACCGCTTCACGGTCAGCGGCACGAACCTGAATCACCGCACCCAGTTCTTCGTTAAACAACGCAGCCAGGCGATCGTCACCCAGAGAGGCGATATCTGCGTCAATGCCACAATGACCAGCAAACGCCATTTCCGCCAGCGTTACCAGCAGGCCGCCATCCGAGCGGTCGTGGTACGCGAGCAGCTTACGCTGTGCAACCAGCGCCTGAATCGCGTCATAGAAGCCTTTCAGTTGGGCAACGTCGCGTACATCTGCCGGTTTGTCGCCAAGCTGACGATAAACCTGCGCCAGCGCCGTTGCGCCCAGCGCGTTATTGCCTTTGCCCAGATCAATCAGCAGTAATGCGTTATCTTCGGTAGAAAGCTGCGGCGTGATGGTGTGACGCACATCTTCCACACGGGCAAATGCAGAAATCACCAGCGACAGCGGCGACGTCATTTCGCGCTCTTCGTTACCTTCCTGCCAGCGGGTTTTCATCGACATAGAGTCTTTACCCACCGGGATCGTCAGGCCCAGCGCCGGACAAAGTTCTTCGCCCACAGCTTTAACGGCTTCATACAGGCCCGCATCTTCACCAGGGTGGCCTGCCGCCGCCATCCAGTTGGCGGAAAGTTTAATGCGTTTGATATCGCCAATCTGTGTTGCGGCAATATTGGTTAACGCTTCACCGACCGCCAGACGGGCAGAGGCGGCGAAATCCAGCAGCGCAACCGGCGCACGCTCGCCAATCGCCATCGCTTCGCCGTAGTAGCTATCGAGGCTGGCGGAAGTGACCGCGCAGTTAGCGACCGGCACCTGCCACGGACCCACCATCTGATCGCGCGCTACCATGCCGGTTACGCTGCGGTCACCAATGGTCACCAGGAAAGTTTTCTCCGCCACGGTCGGCAGGTGCAGCACGCGTTTCACCGCGTCAGCAATGGTAATCCCTTCACGAACCAGCGCATCACCCTTCGCTTTCAGCGTTTGTACTTCGCGGGTCATCTTCGGCGTTTTACCAAGCAGTACGTCCAGCGGCAGATCGATGGGTTGATTATCAAAATGACGATCGTGCAGAGAAAGATGTAATTCTTCGGTGGCCTCGCCAATCACCGCGTAGGGTGCTCGTTCACGCTTACACAGTTCGTCAAACAGCGGTAACTGATCGGCAGCAACCGCCAGCACGTAGCGTTCCTGGGATTCGTTACACCAGATCTCCAGCGGGCTCATGCCTGGCTCGTCGCTCAGGATATCGCGCAGTTCAAATTTACCGCCGCGCCCGCCGTCGCTCACCAGTTCCGGCATGGCGTTAGAAAGACCGCCTGCGCCAACGTCGTGGATAAACAGGATTGGGTTGGCATCACCAAGCTGCCAGCAACGGTCGATCACTTCCTGGCAGCGACGCTCCATCTCCGGGTTGTCGCGCTGTACGGAAGCAAAGTCGAGGTCCGCATCAGACTGACCAGATGCCATAGAAGACGCCGCGCCGCCGCCAAGACCGATGTTCATTGCCGGGCCGCCGAGAACGACCAGCTTCGCACCAACGTTGATCTCGCCTTTTTGTACGTGATCGGCGCGAATGTTGCCGATCCCACCCGCCAGCATGATCGGTTTGTGATAACCGCGCAGCTCTTCGCCATTGTGGCTGTTCACTTTTTCTTCATAGGTACGGAAGTAGCCGTTCAGTGCCGGACGACCAAATTCGTTGTTAAATGCCGCGCCGCCCAGCGGACCTTCTGTCATGATGTCCAGCGCGGTGACAATGCGCTCAGGCTTACCGAAATCTTCTTCCCACGGTTGTTCAAAGCCAGGAATACGCAGGTTGGATACGGAGAAACCGACCAGGCCAGCTTTCGGCTTCGCGCCGCGGCCGGTGGCACCTTCATCGCGGATTTCACCGCCGGAACCGGTCGCCGCGCCCGGCCACGGAGAAATCGCCGTCGGGTGGTTGTGGGTTTCAACTTTCATCAGAATATGCGCCGGTTCCTGATGGAAATCGTAGCGGCCCGTTTCGTGGTCGGCAAAGTAGCGACCCACTTCAGAACCTTCCATTACGGCGGCGTTATCTTTATAAGCAGAGAGAACGTGGTCTGGCGTGGTTTCGAAGGTGTTTTTGATCATCTTGAACAGCGATTTCGGCTGCTGTTCACCGTCGATAATCCAGTCGGCGTTAAAAATTTTGTGACGGCAGTGCTCGGAGTTCGCCTGCGCGAACATATACAGCTCGATGTCGTTCGGGTTACGACCAAGCTTTGTGAACGCATCCTGCAGATAGTCAATCTCATCTTCCGCCAGCGCCAGACCAAGACGCAGGTTAGCGTCGATTAGCGCCTGACGGCCCTGCCCCAGCAAATCAATGCTGGTGACCGGGGTTGGCTGATGATGAGCAAACAACTGCTCTGCATCATCTAAAGCAAAAAAGACCGTTTCCATCATGCGGTCGTGCAGTTCAGCGGTCACCTGCTGCCATTGTTCATTGGTCAGCGTACCGGCTTCTATATAGTAAGCCACGCCGCGCTCAAGGCGGTTTACCTGTTGTAGACCGCAATTATGGGCGATATCGGTCGCTTTCGAAGACCAGGGAGAGATGGTGCCAGGACGCGGGGTCACCAGCAGGAGTTTGCCTTGCGGGGCGTGGCTGGCGAGTGCCGGGCCATATTTCAGCAGGCGTTCAAGTTGTGCGTGCTCATCATCGTTTAACGGCGCATTGAGGTCAGCAAAATGGACATACTCGGCGTAAATAGTGTGAACCGGGAGCCTGGCAGCCTGAAAACGTGCCAGCAGTTTGTTGATTCGGAATGCCGACAATGCAGGCGAACCACGCAGAATTTCCATCATAAGTCTCTCGTCTTCTAAGCTTTCGGTGTACCCAAGGGGGGGGGGAAACGGGCGTCATTATAAAGAATCTGATGCGCTGACGAAACCGTTTGCGTGGAAATAAAATCACCATCGTGAATTAGCAACGCGTGCCGCCAATGGCTGTAATAAGTTGCCAACTGGCGCAGGTTTACGCAAAATGCCGCTCATTTATGAGTAAACCTTTCACTATTATTACGTTTTTTCAAGCTGGGACGCGCACGACACAGAGAATTAACTAATTGAAAAAATTAAAGATTAATTATCTGTTCATCGGCATTCTGGCACTGCTGCTCGCGGTCGCTCTCTGGCCATCCATTCCCTGGTTTGGTAAAGCCGACAACCGTATCGCCGCCATTCAAGCGCGGGGAGAGTTGCGTGTGAGCACCATTAATACTCCCCTGACGTATAACGAAATCAACGGGAAACCTTTTGGCCTGGATTACGAACTGGCGAAACAGTTTGCCGATTACCTCGGCGTAAAACTGAAAGTGACCGTGCGGCAGAATATCAGCCAGCTGTTTGACGACCTCGATAATGGTAACGCCGACCTGCTGGCGGCAGGCCTGGTCTATAACAGTGAGCGTGTAAAAAATTATCAGCCTGGCCCTACCTATTATTCCGTGTCACAACAACTGGTTTATAAAGTGGGTCAGTATCGCCCACGTACACTGGGCAACCTGACGGCGGAGCAACTCACCGTTGCACCGGGTCATGTGGTGGTTAACGATCTCCAGACCCTGAAAGAAACAAAATTCCCGGAATTAAGCTGGAAGGTTGACGACAAAAAAGGCTCTGCGGAATTAATGGAAGATGTCATCGAAGGAAAACTCGATTACACCATTGCTGATTCTGTTGCCATTAGCCTGTTTCAGCGCGTTCATCCGGAACTCGCCGTAGCGCTCGATATCACCGATGAACAACCGGTGACCTGGTTTAGCCCGTTAGATGGCGATAATACCCTTTCCGCCGCTCTGCTCGATTTCTTCAATGAGATGAATGAAGACGGTACGCTGGCACGCATTGAAGAGAAATACCTGGGGCATGGCGATGATTTTGATTACGTCGATACGCGCACATTTTTACGCGCCGTCGATGCGGTACTGCCGCAGTTAAAGCCCCTGTTTGAGAAATACGCCGAAGAAATTGACTGGCGTTTGCTGGCCGCTATTGCTTATCAGGAATCGCACTGGGATGCTCAGGCCACTTCACCGACGGGTGTGCGCGGCATGATGATGTTAACCAAAAACACCGCGCAAAGCCTCGGCATTACGGATCGTACCGATGCCGAACAGAGCATCAGCGGCGGCGTGCGTTATTTGCAGGATATGATGAGTAAAGTGCCGGAAAGTGTGCCGGAGAACGAACGGATTTGGTTTGCCCTCGCCGCGTACAATATGGGCTATGCGCATATGCTGGATGCCCGCGCTCTGACGGCAAAAACCAAAGGGAATCCTGACAGTTGGGCTGACGTAAAACAGCGTCTGCCTTTACTTAGCCAGAAACCCTATTACAGCAAGCTGACTTACGGCTACGCTCGTGGGCATGAAGCCTACGCTTATGTCGAAAATATTCGTAAGTATCAGATTAGCCTGGTGGGTTATCTGCAAGAGAAAGAGAAGCAGGCTACAGAAGCGGCGATGCAACTGGCGCAGGATTATCCGGCGGTATCGCCTACGGAGTTGGGCAAAGAGAAATTTCCTTTTCTCTCGTTTCTTTCCCAGTCGTCATCAAACTATTTGACCCACTCTCCCTCTCTGCTGTTTTCCAGGAAAGGGAGTGAAGAGAAACAAAATTAATCCGTCGAGGATTGCGCTTTTTTCTGCGCTTTAATTTCCTGGCGGCGCATGCGAAAGAAGTCACTGAGCAACGCCGCGCACTCATCCGCCAGTATTCCTTCGGTAATTTCCACTCGGTGATTCATACCCGGATGATGCAGCACATCCATTAAAGATCCCGCAGCGCCAGTTTTCGCGTCACGCGCACCAAAGACCACGCGACCAATGCGACTGTGGATCATCGCTCCGGCACACATTACACAGGGTTCAAGCGTGACATACAACGTGGCGTCGATCAGTCGATAATTTTGCATCACCAGACCGCCCTGCCGCAGGGCCATGATTTCTGCATGTGCGGTGGGATCATGTCGACCAATCGGACGGTTCCAGCCTTCGCCAATAACACGATTGTTATGCACTAATACCGCGCCGACCGGCACTTCCCGCTCATCCCAGGCACGCTTTGCCAGCGTCAGCGCGTGACGCATCCAGTATTCGTGGCTAAATTCGACTTCAGACAAAAAGAAAACTCCGGTTATAAAAGCGCGGCGCATTATACACGGACGCTATGCTTTACTCTATTCCAGTTGCTGGAGTTCACCGCGCGGGGTTACTCGCCAACGATGCTGACAGAAATAAAGCAGCGGGTTGTCCTGATTACTGTCGCTATAGCCACTGTACAGCCGCAGCGGCGTGCCGATTTTGCGCTCCAGTTGCGCGACCTTCTCATGCCCGAGGCAACGCATCGTCAATACCCAACCACCATAGCCACGCTGAATCTGACTGGCGATAAGATTAACCCGCGGCAACCAGGGCGTATCGAAATAAACCGCTTCAACCAGCGGCTGCGGAGAGCCGGTAATCAACCAGATATCAGCATCGGAACTTAACAGGTAGGTGGTTAATCGCTCCTGAACCAGCGGAAAGGCGGTAACATTGTCACGAAACCAGCGTACGAAATCGGCCTGCAACGCCTGCAAACGCGCTTCATTGTGACCAAAAGTGCATCCCCACAGAAGCAGACTCATCGGCCAGCGTGCCGCACGGCCTTTTATCAATAACGCAATGGCTATGATCGGCAACAACGGCAGGACAAGCAACGCATTCAGCGGTTGGCGACGCAGTAAATAACGCAAAAAACTGCCGAACATATCCTGCTGATGCAATGTTCCATCTAAGTCAAAAAACACCACACGACGCTCGTGAGTTGCCAAACCATACTCCTCTGGACTGAAACATCCTGATTAATTTTCGCTACTACATAGCCTAACAGATAGATCATCACTTTTCCGGCAACAATCGACCGCATCATGGCTAACTGGAATTTTTAATTCATGGCAATTAGCGGCAATGGAATATAAAATTCACTCGCGTTTGTCTCATATTGCCTGTTGTCGCCACTATTTCATCGCGAGGAAAGATATGAACGGCTTACTTCGTATCCGTCAGCGTTACCAGGGGCTTGCCCAGAGTGATAAAAAACTGGCGGATTATCTGCTGCTACAACCTGATACGGCGCGCCATTTAAGCTCTCAGCAACTGGCCAACGAAGCCGGAGTCAGTCAGTCCAGCGTCGTGAAGTTCGCGCAAAAACTCGGCTATAAAGGTTTTCCGGCACTTAAGTTGGCGTTGAGTGAAGCGCTGGCAAGCCAGCCGGAATCTCCCTCCGTGCCCATTCATAACCAAATCCGCGGTGATGATCCGTTACGGCTGGTCGGCGAAAAACTGATTAAAGAAAATACTGCCGCCATGTACGCAACGCTAAACGTTAATAGTGAAGAGAAACTGCATGAATGCGTAACAATGTTGCGCTCTGCGCGGCGGATAATTCTGACCGGTATTGGCGCTTCGGGTCTGGTGGCGCAAAACTTTGCCTGGAAGCTGATGAAGATTGGCTTCAATGCTGCCGCAGTGCGCGATATGCATGCGCTACTCGCTACAGTACAGGCGTCGTCCCCTGACGATCTGTTATTAGCCATTTCCTACACCGGTGTACGACGCGAGTTAAACCTGGCGGCAGATGAGATGCTGCGAGTGGGCGGAAAAGTGCTGGCGATTACCGGCTTTACTCCCAATGCCCTGCAACAGCATGCTTCTCATTGCCTGTATACCATTGCCGAAGAACAAGCGACAAACAGTGCTTCAATCTCTGCTTGTCACGCGCAGGGAATGTTAACGGATTTGCTGTTCATTGCGCTGATTCAGCAGGATCTGGAACTGGCACCAGAACGTATTCGTCATAGTGAAGCGCTGGTGAAAAAACTGGTCTGAGTAAAGAATGCGCGTATAATGCCCGCCCGGTTTGTGTTGTTTTGAGAGTTTCCTTATGGCGCTGTTAATCACTAAAAAATGCATCAATTGTGATATGTGTGAACCCGAATGCCCGAATGAGGCGATTTCAATGGGCGATCATATCTACGAGATTAACAGCGATAAGTGTACCGAGTGCGTAGGGCACTACGAGACACCAACCTGCCAGAAGGTGTGCCCGATCCCCAATACTATTGTGAAAGATCCGCAACATGTAGAGACGGAAGAACAGTTGTGGGATAAATTTGTGCTGATGCACCACGCGGATAAAATTTAATATTCTGCTCTGGAAGTAGAGTGTTAATTATTTTATAGAGAAACCTTAACGCTATTATATTTATTTAAATGATGAAATTAGCATAATCATTCACTAAGTAAATTTATATAGTATCTGCCCAGACACTTATTTATAGTTATTAAAGGCGCGTCCGATTGGTTCACCGGACGCACCTTAAGTACGTTTCCTTGTGTTATAAGAACAAAAGGAGCAGCTGTAAAACAGCAATGATGATTTTGATAACCCGTTTAATCAGGTATCGGCAATCAGTCATTCGTTTTTCCTTAAACAAGGAATGCAGCCGTTCAGATTAGCCCTTACATCACCCCAAAACTGAACGTGCGAGTTATTGGAATCGAGTGCTGCACTCCACACCAGAGCTTTGACGACACCACTCGTTTCAATGGGGGAATTCAGTGGCATGGTGTAAAGCACAGCAAAATTGCCAATAACGAAACCGATTTTAATGTACTTATCAAAAAGCGGTCACGTTAATCTTTTCATCAATGTCGATTTCTTCGTAAAGGCTCGCGTTTTTTATGTCAGAGATTGCAAGTTGCTTGTACAGGTCAACTAAATTGATCCATAATCATTTCCGTTGGAATCGTGTGCTGCACAAAATTAAAGTTGTAAAGTAAAACCCCCGTTCCTTACCAGTTCGGGGGTTTTACTTTATAAAGAGAACGGTATTTTTTTAACTTTCAATAATTACCGTGGCACAAGCATAGTGGCGTTCATCTGCCAGCGTTACATGCATATTTACAACGCCGAGCTTTTCCGCCAGTTTTAATGCCTCACCCCATAGCCGTAGCCGTGGTTTGCCGAGCTCATCATTGAATACTTCAAATTGATTAAACGCCAGACCATTGCGGATCCCGGTGCCAAACGCTTTTGCCGCCGCTTCTTTCACAGCAAAACGCTTCGCCAGAAAACGCACCGGCTGGTGGTGCGTTTTCCAGATTGCCCATTCGTTATCGCTTAATACGCGGCGTGCCAGGCGCTCACCGGATCGGGCGATCACCGATTCAATGCGAGCGATCTCCACAATATCCGTACCTAAACCTAATATTGCCATTAGCCACGCGCTTCCAGCATCAAACGCTTCATTTCTGCCACCGCATCTTTCAGTCCAGTCATCACTGCACGACCAATAATGGCATGACCGATATTCAGTTCATGCATCTCAGGGATGGCGGCAATGGCTTTCACGTTGTGATAGGTCAGACCGTGACCAGCGTTAACTTTCAGACCGAGACTAGCGGCAAAGGTCGCGGCTTTGGCGATACGCGCCAGCTCTTGCGCCTGTTCGGCGTCAGTTTTGGCATCAGCATAGCAACCTGTGTGGATCTCGATAAACGGTGCGCCAACCTCTGCCGCAGCTTTGATCTGCTCTTCATCGGCGTCGATAAACAGAGAAACCTGGATCCCGGCCTCCGCCAGACGTTTGCAGGCATCGCGCATTTTTTCACGCTGTCCAGCGACGTCCAGGCCGCCTTCGGTTGTTACTTCCTGACGCTTTTCCGGTACCAGACAGCAAAAATGTGGCTTCGTCTCAACGGCGATCGCCAGCATCTCTTCGGTCACCGCCATCTCCAGATTCATGCGGGTATCCAGCGTCTGACGCAGGATGCGCACATCGCGGTCGGTAATGTGGCGGCGATCTTCACGTAAATGCACGGTAATGCCGTCCGCTCCCGCCTGCTCAGCAATAAACGCCGCCTGCACCGGATCTGGGTAAGCAGTACCGCGTGCGTTACGCAGCGTTGCAATATGGTCAATGTTGACGCCTAACAGTAATTCAGCCATGACAATCCTCATCATTCATAATGTGTTTTCACCGTTCGCTTAGGCATAAACTGCCGGAACAGTTCCCTGCTCTTTAATGGTTTACCGCCAAGATACGGCTTAAGCGCCATGCGGGTAAAGCGTTTCGCGGCGCGCAGTGTGTCTGCGTCAGGAAATTCCCGCGCGTTTAACGCTTTTAACTGCCTTCCGGTGAACGTTTTATTGTCGATAACGACGCTTGCGATAAACCCTTTTTCTTCGCGATAACGATACGTCATGGTGTCATCTACCGGCTCGCCGCTACCCGCACAATGAGTAAAATTGACGCCATAGCCCAGATGCCCGAGCAGTGCCAGTTCAAAGCGGCGCAGCGCGGGTTCTGGCGTACCAGTGGCACCTGCAAGTGACTGAATGCAGTGCAAGTAATCGAAAAAGAGTTCAGAGAAGCGCGTCTCGTATTCCAGTACGCGGGAGAGAAGTTCGTTGATGTACAGACCGCTGTAAAGCGTGATACCGCTTAATGGCAGCGCCAGCGAGACAGCTTCAGCACTGCGCAGCGTTTTGACTTCGCCACGCCCGCCAAAACGTAGCAAGAGAGGGGTGAAAGGCTGTAATGCACCTTTCAGAGTAGAGCGTTTAGAGCGTGCGCCTTTGGCAACCAGACGCACGCGACCCGATTCCTCCGTGAAGACGTCCAGCATCAGGCTGGTTTCGCTCCACGGGCGACTATGCAGGACAAATGCGCGCTGCCAGCCTTCCATCGGAGTTACTCTTAAAGATCGTCAACGTAACCGAGACTGCGCAGTGCGCGTTCGTCGTCGGCCCAACCGGATTTCACTTTTACCCACAGCTCAAGGTGAACAGGCGCTTCGAACATTTCCTGCATGTCTTTACGCGCTTCAATCCCGATGGTTTTGATCTTGGCCCCTTTGTTGCCAATGACCATCTTCTTCTGCCCTTCACGCTCAACGAGAATCAAACCGTTGATGTCATAACCGCCGCGCTCGTTAGAGACGAAACGTTCGATCTCCACGGTCACGGAGTACGGCAGTTCAGCGCCGAGGAAACGCATCAGTTTTTCGCGGATGATTTCAGACGCCATAAAACGCTGTGAGCGATCGGTGATGTAATCTTCCGGGAAGTGATGAGTCGCTTCAGGCAGATGCTTACGCACGATTGCCGCGATAGTGTCGACATTCAGCCCGGTTTCGGCAGAGATCGGCACGATATCGAGGAAGTTCATCTGGCTTGCCAGGAACTGTAAGTGTGGCAGCAGATCGGCTTTTTCCTGCACGTTATCCACTTTGTTCACCGCGAGGATTACCGGCGCTTTGCCATCGCGCAGTTTGTTGAGCACCATTTCATCGTCCGGCGTCCAGCGGGTGCCTTCTACGACAAAAATCACCAGCTCAACGTCGCCGATAGAGCTGCTCGCCGCTTTGTTCATCAGGCGGTTAATGGCGCGTTTTTCTTCCATATGCAGGCCAGGGGTATCAACGTAGATCGCCTGATACGCGCCTTCAGTATGGATCCCCACAATGCGGTGACGAGTTGTTTGCGCCTTGCGGGAGGTGATGGAGATCTTCTGCCCCAACAGTTTATTCAACAATGTGGATTTGCCAACGTTCGGACGTCCGACGATAGCAATAAATCCGCAGTAACTTTTATCGATGCTCATTCCAGCTCCAGTTTTTTCAACGCCTGTTCGGCGGCAGCCTGCTCAGCCTTACGACGGCTTGAACCTGTGCCAACCACCGGTTCACTCAGGCCGCTGACCTGGCAGTGGATAGTAAATTCCTGATCGTGCGCTTCGCCACGTACCTGGACGACCAGATAAGTCGGCAGCGGCAGATGGCGACCCTGCAAATATTCTTGCAAGCGCGTTTTCGGATCTTTTTGTTTATCGCCTGGGCTAATTTCGTCCAAACGAGTTTGATACCAGTTGAGGATTAATTTCTCGACGGTTTGAATATCACTGTCGAGGAATACGCCACCAATTAATGCTTCGACGGTGTCGGCGAGAATTGACTCACGACGAAATCCACCGCTTTTAAGTTCACCTGGCCCTAAACGTAAGCACTCGCCTAACTCAAATTCGCGCGCCAGTTCCGCCAGCGTATTGCCACGGACCAGCGTGGCGCGCATCCGGCTCATATCGCCTTCATCCACACGAGGGAAACGGTGATAAAGCGCATTGGCGATAACGTAGCTCAGAATAGAGTCGCCTAAAAATTCTAAACGCTCGTTATGTTTGCTGCTGGCACTACGATGGGTTAATGCCTGCTGCAACAGTTCCTGATGATTAAAAGTGTAGCCCAGCTTCCGTTGAAGCCGATTAATTACGATGGGGTTCATGCGATACCAATAAATAAATGCGTCAACAATTCAGCACACGAAACAGACCTGATATACATGGTTCTGCTAACTGCTTCGCTGCAGTTTCAGTTTACCGGTATATGGGGACCAACGCTGTTTCGTGTGCCGTGGCAACCTGGAGGTGCCAACCTTAAACTTCGGGGGAATATTCTATACACAACGACGGGGGATGTCGTTAGCCACGGGAGATTTATCTCATAAATAATTCACGTTGTCGCCATAACGGCGACAACGTGAACGAAGATGGGCTATTAATGGATGCCGCCAATGCGACTTAAGCGCACACCTGTCGGCCATTCGCCTTCTTGCTTATCGAAACTCATCCAGATAGCCGTTGCCCGACCGACCAGATTCGCTTCCGGCACAAAGCCCCAGTAACGGCTGTCCGCGCTGTTGTCGCGGTTGTCACCCATCATGAAGTATTGTCCCGGCGGAACAATCCAGGTTGCCAGTTGTTGCCCTGGCTGCTGGTAATACATCCCCACCTGGTCCTGCGCAATCGGCACTGTCAGAATGCGGTGCGTCACATCACCCAGTGTCTCTTTACGCTCGGAAAGACGAATTCCATTTTCTTTGGTTTCGTTTTTCGGCACTTCAAAGAATCCGCTGGTCGCTTCCCCACCATTACGGCGTGAGAAGGTCTGAACGAAATCGCTCGGTTCCACGTTGGAGTAGGTGACCGGCAGCGCGTTTTCACATGCCTGGCCGGAACTGCATCCCGGTTGAATCGTCAGCTCTTTCGAGACCGGATCATAAGTGACTTTATCGCCCGGTAAACCCACCGCGCGCTTGATGTAATCAAGCTTTGGATCTTCCGGATATTTAAAGACCACGATATCGCCGCGTTTCGGATGACCGGTTTCGATCAGCGTTTTCTGGTAGATAGGATCTTTAATGCCATAAGCAAACTTCTCTACCAGAATAAAATCACCGATTAACAGAGTCGGCATCATCGAACCTGACGGGATCTGGAACGGTTCATAAATAAACGAACGCACAATCAATACGATAGCCAGCACCGGAAAAACAGAAGCACCGGTTTCCAGCCAGCCAGGCTTCGGCGCAACCTTTTTCAACGTTGCTTTATCCAGTGAGTCACCGGCAGCCGCCTGCGCCGCTGCCTGACGTTCCCGCCGTTTAGGTGCGAAAAAGAATTTATCCACGCACCATAAAATGCCCGTCACTAGTGTGGCAATCACCAGAATCAGGGCAAACATATTCGCCATGCCAACTCCTAAGGGTTATTTGTTGTCTTTGCCGACGTGCAGAATGGCGAGGAACGCTTCCTGCGGCAGCTCGACGTTACCGATCTGCTTCATGCGTTTCTTACCTTCTTTCTGCTTCTGCAGCAGCTTTTTCTTACGGCTGATATCGCCGCCATAACATTTAGCCAGTACGTTTTTACGCAGCTGTTTCACGGTGGAGCGCGCAATGATGTGCGTACCAATCGCTGCCTGAATGGCGATATCAAACTGCTGGCGTGGGATCAGATCTTTCATCTTCTCCACCAGCTCGCGACCGCGGTTTTGCGAATTATCACGATGGGTGATCAACGCCAGCGCATCAACACGTTCACCGTTGATTAATACGTCTACACGTACCATGTCGGACGCCTGGAAGCGTTTGAAGTTGTAATCCAGAGACGCATAACCACGCGAGGTAGATTTCAGGCGATCGAAGAAGTCGAGCACCACTTCCGCCATCGGGATCTCGTACGTCAGCGCCACCTGATTACCGTGGTAAACCATATTGGTCTGCACGCCGCGTTTTTCTACGCACAGCGTAATAACGTTGCCGAGATATGCCTGCGGCAGCAGCATGTGACACTCTGCAATCGGCTCGCGCAGTTCGTAAATGTTATTTACCGCAGGCAGCTTGGATGGGCTGTCAACGTAGATAACTTCTCTTGACGTGGTTTCAACTTCATACACTACGGTCGGCGCAGTGGTAATCAGATCCAGATCGTATTCACGTTCCAGACGTTCCTGGATGATCTCCATGTGCAGCAGGCCGAGGAAGCCGCAGCGGAAACCAAAGCCCAGCGCGCTGGAGCTTTCCGGCTCATAGAACAGTGAAGCATCGTTCAGGCTGAGTTTGCCCAGCGCGTCACGGAAGGCTTCATAGTCGTCGGAACTTACCGGGAACAGACCGGCGTATACCTGCGGTTTGACTTTCTTAAAGCCAGGCAGCGCCTTTTCTGCCGGATTACGCGCCAACGTTAAGGTATCGCCTACTGGAGCGCCGTGGATATCTTTAATAGCACATACCAGCCAGCCTACTTCGCCACATTTCAGTTCAGTACGGTCAACCTGCTTCGGCGTGAAGATGCCCAGACGGTCGGCGTTATAGGTCTGCCCGGTACTCATGACTTTCACTTTGTCGCCCTTACGCAGGGTGCCGTTTTTAATACGGATAAGTGAAACAACGCCCAGGTAGTTGTCGAACCAGGAGTCGATAATGAGTGCCTGCAACGGGCCTTCCGGATCGCCTTCCGGCGGCGGAATGTCGCGCACCAGACGTTCGAGAACGTCCTGCACGCCAACGCCGGTTTTCGCTGAACAGCGCACCGCGTCGGTGGCATCGATGCCGACGATATCTTCAATTTCTTCCGCCACGCGTTCAGGATCGGCTGCCGGCAGGTCAATCTTGTTCAGTACCGGCACCACTTCGAGATCCATTTCCATGGCGGTGTAGCAGTTTGCCAGGGTTTGCGCTTCTACGCCCTGCCCGGCGTCGACCACCAGCAATGCACCTTCACAGGCAGCCAGCGAACGGGAAACTTCATAGGAGAAGTCTACGTGGCCCGGGGTGTCGATAAAGTTAAGCTGATAGGTTTCGCCGTCAGACGCTTTGTAGTCCAGCGTCACGCTTTGCGCTTTGATGGTAATGCCACGCTCACGCTCAAGATCCATGGAATCGAGAACCTGCGCCTCCATTTCACGGTCAGACAGGCCACCGCAGATCTGGATAATACGGTCAGACAGCGTCGATTTACCGTGGTCAATGTGAGCTATGATCGAAAAGTTACGTATATTCTTCATAAAGTATGATTATTGTGCCTTAATGCCCGGTTAACCAGGCTTTTAGAAGTCGCTGTTCTGAGCTTAACGTCTGTATTAATAGAAACGCCGCATTCTACACTACAACATTGAGGCGAGGAAATGTTCATACCGTATGGATTGGGTATCTGGAAACGTCCTCGCATTTGTTATGCAAAATGCAACAAAGCCAGTGAAATCACTGGCTCGCGTCTTCCGAAGATGTTTCAAATCGCACAAGGCCAGGCGGCAAGGCCACGCTTAAGATGATCGGTTGCCATTCAGACCGGGCAGCAAACTTTCGAGAGCAGCCACGTGCAATCAGGAATCCACCAACGCCACCGAGAATCGCACCGCATAATGCTGCAATATCTGAAGCAAAGAGTAGCTGAAATAGTGAAGCGATGAGGAATAGTCCCACCAACGGCGACATATAAACCAGTAATGCGGAGCTAAGCAGGCTGCCTTCGGCGATTCCTAATTCTACTTTTTGCCCCGGCACTAACGGTTCATCACAGGGTACGACAATGGTATGCGTGGTTTGCGGGCCAAGTTTATTCAACACGCGGCTACCGCAACCGGCGCGTGAAGCGCAGCTGCTGCATGAGGCTTTAACATCACAACTAACCAGCGCCTGCCCGTTTTCCCAGGAGACGACGGTAGCCCACTCTTTGATCATTGCGCTGCCCCGAACTTAATATTCTCGGCAATGCGTTTCGCCGTTTGCGGCGGCAGTTCACCGACAATGGTGATTTCGGCGTTATCACGTACGCTTGTACTGACGGTTCTGCGTCCGGTGCGCAACATCTGATCGGTGCTCGATGGCGTAGCGCGGTTAACGTTTACCGAGAAGCTGAATAATCCGTCGGAATAGAGACGTGATTCAATAGGCATGTTGTCCATCGTCGGTAGCGGACGTCGACTACTGGAAACTTCGCTAAAACCCTGTGGCAACCAGGTTGGCGTCCAGCTGAATTTAGCTTTTTCACCTACAGGAACAGAAAGCAACGGCGGCAAATTTGCCTTCGCCAGCGTCTGCATACTGCTGCTGATATCCTGATTGACATTAAAAGCAATCACGCGAAATTGTTCCAGCGTTTCACCATCGCGATCAAGGAGATCAACCCTCATCGGTAATTTCGATTCGGTGTCCATCCACACGATGTAGCTGTAGCGTGTACCATCTCGGGCAACCACGCGAATAACTTCGCAAAGACGATCAGCAATACGCGTGCGCCCGACGGAGATAAAGTCGTAGTAAGGAGAAAGGCGTTTGAAATCGGTATAGATGAGCGATGGCAGAGAATCAACAATGTAATCGCCATTAAGCGTGAACGGTTCAAGTCCCGGTTCAAAATAGCTGATCTCATTGCCGCGCTGTACCACTTCCCGGCGCGGGCCATCCATTTGCAACAATTGTGCAAGAGGACGGTTATCGAGGCGTGCATGTCGATAACGCAGAGACTCAACACCCTGTTTATTGATGCTGATGAATGACAGCTCGTAATTCAGTGACTGACTGGCCAGGTTCATCTGCTGTAATAACGCCCCGGACGCGGGAGTGGCCGAGGCGTTAGCAGAGAATAACAGGCTACCTGTCACTAATGACATGGCAAACCAAAGTTGCTTCATTACTGCGATTGCGTTCCTAAAGTTTGAATTCCTGGCACCTGTACAGCGGCTTGCTGGGTTTGCGCCTGCTCAAACTGAAGCTGTTCAGAGTGGAGTCGGCGTTGCAGTTCGTAATCCTGCAACATTGCATTAATGCGACGACGCTGCTCCTGTACCTGCTGCTGTTGACCATTGTTTGCGGTCGCTTCAGAAGGTACTCCCAGGCTTACCGGGCTGGCTTTACCCATCATCGGCAGTGTATTAAATACCGGCGTTTCGGGCTGCTGGGACGTTTCAGATTGTCCATTATAGTGCTGGACGCCAACGATAACTGCAAGCGATACGCATGCGGCTACGCCCATTTGGGTAAGCTGTGCCGCCCACGGACGTACTTTCTGCCAGAATGGCATTTTCTGCCATTGATGCGGCGCAGGCTGGGCTTCCGGGATCAATGTCGCCGGTTGACGTACTGGCTCTTCTTCAATGGCGGCCATCACTCGTGAAGAGATATCGAAATGGAGCACCTCGGGAGTATCACCCCGCATTGAGTCACGGATTAAGTGATAGCTTTCCCAGGTTTTCTGCATTTCTGGGTTATGAGCCAGTTCGTTAAGCAGCTCACTATCCAGCGTTTCGCCATCCATTAAAGCGGAAAGTTGTTCTTTCTGCATGCCTAATACCCTTATCCAGTATCCCGCTATCGTCAACGCCTGATAAGCGGTTGAACTTTGTTATCAATAGCTTCCCTCGCTCGGAAGATACGTGAACGCACCGTACCTACCGGACAATCCATGATAGCGGCTATCTCTTCATAGCTCAGGCCATCCAGCTCCCGCAAGGTTATTGCCATGCGTAAATCTTCCGGGAGGGACTCAATAGTTCGGAAAACTATCTGTCTCAGTTCTTCTGACAACATTAAGTTCTCAGGGTTCGAAATTTCTTTCAACGCGCCGCCACTTTCGAAGTTTTCAGCTTCAATGGCATCCACATCACTGGAAGGTGGACGACGCCCCTGAGCAACCAGGTAATTTTTCGCTGTATTTACAGCAATCCGATACAGCCATGTATAAAAAGCGCTATCTCCCCGGAACGAATCCAGCGCACGATAGGCTTTAATAAAAGCTTCTTGTACCACATCGGGAACATCACCCGACGGCACATAGCGGGAAACCAGACTCGCCACTTTATGCTGATAGCGCACTACCAGTAAGTTAAAGGCTTTCTGATCTCCCTTCTGGACCCGTTCAACCAGGACCTGGTCCGTTAACTGCTCGCTCATCCGAGGTAAAGTCTCCCCAAACCAAATTTCCACGCGCTATCGAAACGCCACTCCATTAGCTGCAATTTGAGCAAGCAAAGGGTTAGAGTGTCTCGTTTTTGTAAAGTTCCGTAACGCATCTGTTTTTGTTTGTCATGCTGTAGACGGATCATTATCTATCATTATAAGTCTACAGAATCTGAACATCGCATTATCTGTGTAGAAATGCCCATTTAACTGCCTGAAGAGTAACCCAACGGCCTTTTTATTTCACCACCTAATCCTCCACCAGCCAGTAACTTCTCTTTTTCTCGCCGCCCTGCGTCAGCGTGTTTAGCAACTGTAACAAATATTAAAATAGCAGGTGTTTATTCGCACAACATGATGCTATGCTGACCAAACCATGTTTAGTAAATTAAACAAAGAAAATGAATACTCTCCCTGAACATTCATGTGACGTGTTGATTATCGGTAGCGGCGCAGCTGGACTTTCACTGGCGCTACGCCTGGCTGACCAGCATCAGGTCATCGTTCTAAGTAAAGGCCCGGTAACGGAAGGTTCAACATTTTATGCCCAGGGCGGTATAGCCGCCGTGTTTGATGAGACTGACAGCATTGACTCGCATGTGGAAGACACATTGATTGCCGGGGCTGGTATTTGCGATCGTCATGCAGTTGAATTTGTCGCCAGCAATGCACGATCCTGTGTGCAATGGCTAATCGACCAGGGGGTGTTGTTTGATACCCACATTCAACCGAATGGCGCAGAAAGCTACCATCTGACCCGTGAAGGTGGACATAGTCACCGTCGAATTCTTCATGCCGCCGACGCCACCGGTAGAGAAGTAGAAACCACGCTGGTGAGCAAGGCGCTGAACCATCCGAATATTCGCGTGCTGGAGCGCAGCAACGCGGTTGATCTGATTGTTTCTGACAAAATTGGCCTGCCGGGCACGCGACGGGTTGTTGGCGCGTGGGTATGGAACCGAAATAAAGAAACGGTGGAAACCTGCCACGCAAAAGCAGTGGTACTGGCAACCGGCGGTGCGTCGAAGGTTTATCAGTACACCACCAATCCGGATATTTCTTCTGGCGATGGCATTGCTATGGCGTGGCGCGCAGGCTGCCGGGTTGCCAATCTCGAATTTAATCAGTTCCACCCTACCGCGCTGTATCACCCACAGGCACGCAATTTCCTGTTAACAGAAGCACTGCGCGGCGAAGGCGCTTATCTCAAGCGCCCGGATGGCACGCGTTTTATGCCCGATTTTGATGAGCGCGGCGAACTGGCTCCGCGCGATATTGTCGCCCGTGCTATTGATCACGAAATGAAACGCCTCGGCGCAGATTGTATGTTCCTCGATATCAGCCATAAGCCCGCCGATTTTATTCGTCAGCATTTCCCGATGATTTATGAAAAGTTATTGGGACTGGGGATTGATCTCACGAAAGGCCCTGTGCCGATTGTGCCTGCTGCACACTATACCTGCGGTGGTGTAATGGTGGATGATCATGGGCGTACGGACGTCGAAGGTTTGTACGCCATTGGCGAAGTGAGTTATACCGGCTTACACGGCGCTAACCGCATGGCCTCGAATTCATTACTGGAGTGTCTGGTTTACGGCTGGTCAGCGGCGGAGGATATTACCAGGCGTATGCCTTATGCCCACGACGTCAGTACGTTACCGCCGTGGGATGAAAGCCGTGTTGAGAACCCTGACGAACGGGTGGTGATTCAACATAACTGGCACGAGCTACGTCTGTTTATGTGGGATTACGTTGGCATTGTGCGCACAACGAAGCGCCTGGAACGCGCCCTGCGGCGGATAACCATGCTCCAACAAGAAATAGACGAATATTACGCCCATTTCCGCGTCTCAAATAATTTGCTGGAGCTGCGTAATCTGGTACAGGTTGCCGAGTTGATTGTTCGCTGTGCGATGATGCGCAAGGAGAGTCGGGGGTTGCATTTCACGCTGGATTATCCGGAACTGCTCACCCATTCCGGTCCGTCGATCCTTTCTCCCGGCAATCATTACATAAACAGATAAAAAGCCTGGGTCAGCGCCGTATACGCTTCGGAATAGTTCTGGTCTGGCCCACGAATGACTAAGCGATCGCTAAAGCATTCTCCCGCCTGCGGGGAGAATGCCAGCAGCACCCGATGCGGCAGTCGCGCTTCGTTTTCCGCCACATCCGTCCGCAAACGTAAATGCCAGCCCATACTTAATGCCAGTTCAGTAAAACCATTACCAATCTGCTCTGGCAGCACCACGCAGAAAAATCCCTCTTCGGTAATGCACTCCGCCGCACAGGTCAGCAACGATGGGTGATCAAGCGTAGTGGTATAGCGAGCCTGTTCCCGTTGAGGTGTCGAGCACTCTACTCCCTGCTGATAGTAAGGTGGGTTACTGATGATTAAATCGAAGCGTACTGTCTGCTGTGTGATCCACTGCTGAATATCCGCCGTATGGACGTTAATCCGCTCTGCCCACGGGGACTGGTTGATATTTTCCTGCGCCTGCGCGGCAGCTTCACTTTCCAGTTCAACTGCATCAATCATTACGCTGTCATCGGTTCGCTGCGCCAGCATTAATGCCAGCAACCCGCTACCCGCGCCGATATCAAGGCAACGTTTTACCCCAGCCACCGGTGCCCATGCGCCCAGCAAAATGCCATCCGTTCCCACTTTCATCGCACAACGATCGTGAGCAACAAAAAACTGTTTAAAAGTAAATCCATTACGACGAAGCACGGATGTAGACTGTGACATGAAAATAAAACCTTGCAGGAAAAACGGCGATAGCACCGGGTGAGAACAATACCCGAGAAGCGATATCCATACAAACAGATGAAGATTGCAGCCGTAACGTCTATAATCAGCGCCCCACACAGAGGTAGAACATGACTGTAACGACTTTTTCCGAACTTGAACTCGACGAAAGCCTGCTGGAAGCCCTCCAGGATAAAGGTTTCACTCGCCCGACCGCCATTCAGGCTGCCGCCATTCCGCCTGCGCTCGATGGCCGTGATGTACTCGGTTCTGCGCCGACAGGCACCGGTAAAACGGCGGCGTATCTGCTGCCAGCGTTGCAGCACCTGCTCGATTTCCCACGTAAGAAATCCGGTCCGCCGCGTATTTTGATCCTCACCCCAACTCGCGAGCTGGCGATGCAGGTGGCCGATCATGCCCGCGAACTGGCGAAACATACGCATCTGGATATCGCCACCATCACCGGCGGCGTGGCCTATATGAACCACGCGGAAGTGTTCAGCGAAAATCAGGACATCGTGGTCGCCACGACCGGACGTCTGCTGCAATACATAAAAGAAGAGAACTTCGATTGCCGCGCGGTTGAAACGCTGATCCTCGACGAAGCAGACCGTATGCTGGATATGGGCTTCGCTCAGGATATCGAACATATTGCTGGCGAAACGCGCTGGCGTAAACAGACCCTGCTCTTTTCGGCAACGCTGGAAGGCGATGCGATTCAGGACTTTGCCGAGCGTCTGCTGGAAGATCCGGTGGAGGTTTCTGCCAATCCGTCCACCCGTGAGCGCAAAAAAATTCATCAGTGGTATTACCGCGCCGATGACCTGGAACATAAAACCGCATTGCTGGTGCACCTGTTAAAACAGCCGGAAGCGACCCGCTCAATTGTGTTTGTGCGTAAGCGTGAGCGTGTGCATGAGCTGGCAAACTGGCTGCGCGAAGCGGGCATCAACAACTGCTATCTCGAAGGTGAGATGGTACAGGGCAAGCGTAACGAAGCGATCAAGCGTTTGACCGAAGGTCGCGTAAACGTACTGGTTGCAACCGATGTTGCCGCGCGCGGTATCGACATTCCTGACGTCAGCCACGTCTTTAACTTCGATATGCCGCGCAGTGGCGATACTTATTTGCACCGTATCGGACGTACCGCGCGCGCCGGTCGTAAAGGCACCGCGATTTCGCTGGTGGAAGCCCATGACCATCTGCTGCTGGGCAAAGTTGGTCGCTATATTGAAGAGCCAATTAAAGCTCGCGTAATTGACGAGTTACGCCCGAAAACGCGTGCGCCAAGCGAGAAGCAGACCGGCAAGCCATCGAAGAAAGTACTGGCAAAACGCGCCGAGAAGAAAAAAGCTAAAGAGAAAGAGAAGCCGCGGGTGAAAAAACGCCATCGCGACACCAAAAATATTGGTAAGCGCCGTAAACCGAGCGGAACGGGCGTGCCACCGCAAACGACAGAAGAGTAATCTCAATGCCGGGTTTAAGCCCGGCATTATTTTTATCCCGGCAAAAAACACTCTTCAACACACTGAATAAAAATGTGCATCGCCGGGCTAACCGCTTTTCCGGCATGGTGAGCGCACATTGCCGTAATGGTCTGCGACTGTTCGCCAAAAGGCAATTCGATTAATTCGCCACTCGCAAGTTCATTTGCCACTGTAAAGCGCGGCAGGTAACTGACCCCGATATTTGCCGCGACACAACGCTTGATGCTTTCGATACTTATAAGCTCAATGGTGTTTTCCACCGTGATCCGTCGCTGGCGCAGCGTGCTCTCAAATATCTGGCGGAAGACACATTGCGGTTCATTGATAATAAAACTACAGGCGTTATGTCTTCCCGGCTCAGTAAAATCGACATCTGCAATTTGCGGTGAAGCTACCAGCACCAGCGATTGTTCACCCAACTCTCGTCGGTTCAGAGCATCATCATTCCCTACGCGGTAAAAGACGCCGACATCAGCCTCATCATTCAGTAGCGCATCACGGATCACGTAACAGTTCAGAGACTGCAACGATAAACACACTTTTGGTGCGCGTTGCCGAAAACGCTGCAACACCTGCGGCATTCGGTAAGAAAGCAACGTTTCGCCTGAAACAACGCGTAGTTCCCCGTCCGGATCCGACTCTTTTTTGGCAGCCTCACGAAGGGTATCCATCACTCTGGTGAGTTCATAGATGTGCGGCAGCAGCTTTTTTCCTTCGCGGGTAAGGCACATTCGTCGACCAATTTTCTCAAATAACTGGACTGAGAACTCCTGCTCAAGCTGCTGAATATGAAAAGTCACCGTCGATTGTGTGCAGCACAATTTTTGCGAAGCTCGCAAAAAGGAACCCTCTTCCACCACGGTTTTAAGTGTAATAAAACGGCGCAGATCCATAACCCCAAACCTATCGAAAATATCGAATTTAGAATATTAAAACATTCATTTTTTTAAATGTTTCGTGTCGGGTACTGTCTACCAAAACAGAGGAGATAACAAGTGACACCGACCCTTTTAAGTGCTTTTTGGACTTACACCCTGATTACCGCCATGACGCCAGGACCGAACAATATTCTCGCCCTTAGCTCTGCTACGTCGCATGGATTTCGTCAAAGTACTCGCGTGCTGGCAGGGATGAGTCTGGGATTTTTGATTGTGATGTTACTGTGTGCGGGCATTTCATTTTCACTGGCAGTGATTGACCCGGCAGTGGTACACCTTTTGAGTTGGGCGGGGGCGGCATATATTGTCTGGCTGGCGTGGAAAATCGCTACCAGTCCAACAAAGGAAGATGGGCTTCAGACAAAACCAATCAGTTTTTGGGCCAGCTTTGCTTTGCAGTTTGTGAACGTCAAAATCATTTTGTATGGCATTACAGCACTGTCGACATTTGTCCTGCCACAAACGCAGGCGTTAAGCTGGGTGATTGGCGTCAGCGTTTTGCTGGCGATGATTGGGACGTTTGGCAATGTGTGCTGGGCGCTGGCGGGGCACCTGTTTCAGCGATTGTTTCGCCAGTATGGTCGCCAGTTAAATATCGTGCTCGCGCTGCTGCTGGTCTATTGCGCGGTACGCATTTTCTATTAATGAAAAAAGCGGAAGAGGTCGCCCTCTTCCGCTTAGTAACTTGCTACTTAAGCCTTACAGGCTTTCAGTAAAGGTACGAGCGATAACGTCGCGCTGCTGTTCCGGAGTCAGAGAGTTAAAGCGAACTGCATAACCGGATACACGGATGGTCAGCTGCGGATATTTTTCCGGATGCTTAACTGCATCTTCCAGAGTTTCACGACGCAGAACGTTTACGTTCAGGTGTTGACCACCTTCAACGCGAACTTCTGGTTTCACTTCTACTGGAACTTCACGGTACTCAATGTCACCCAGTTTGCTTACTGCAACCACTTCGTCTTCTGCAAAACCTGCTTTCGCAACGATGCAACGCGCTTCGCCTTTTTCGCTGTCCAGCAGCCAGAAAGAGTTCAGCAGATCGTCGTTAGCGGCTTTAGTAATCTGGATACCTGTAATCATGTGATGCCTCCCCGGCAAAATTATTTGATTTGTTCAGCCTGTCGCGGCCAATTGGTAAAACCATTGTTGCTTGAGTGTATATATACTCCTCAAACACCCTTGATTCTTTGATTTAAATCAATAGAAACCACATATCGAATGTGGTCACAAATGGATTTTATTGTTTTACATCAACTTATGCAGGTGTGAAATTTTACCAATTTACATTTTTTTGCACTCGTTTAAGTCTAAAAAATGAGCATGATTTTGTTCTGTAGAAAGAAGCAGTTAAGCTAGGCGGATTGAAGATTCGCAGGAGAGCGAGATGGCTAACGAATTAACCTGGCATGATGTGCTGGCTGAAGAGAAGCAGCAACCCTATTTTCTTAATACCCTTCAGACCGTCGCCAGCGAGCGGCAGTCCGGCGTCACTATCTATCCGCCACAAAAGGATGTCTTTAACGCGTTCCGCTTTACAGAGTTGGGTGACGTTAAAGTGGTGATTCTCGGCCAGGATCCTTATCACGGACCGGGACAGGCGCATGGTCTGGCATTTTCCGTTCGCCCCGGCATTGCGACACCGCCGTCACTGCTGAATATGTATAAAGAGCTGGAAAATACTATTCCCGGTTTCACCCGCCCTAATCATGGTTATCTTGAAAGCTGGGCGCGTCAGGGCGTTCTGCTACTCAATACTGTGTTGACGGTACGCGCAGGTCAGGCGCATTCCCACGCCAGCCTCGGCTGGGAAACCTTCACCGATAAAGTGATCAGCCTGATTAACCAGCATCGCGAAGGCGTGGTGTTTTTGTTGTGGGGATCGCATGCGCAAAAGAAAGGGGCGATTATAGATAAGCAACGCCATCATGTACTGAAAGCACCGCATCCGTCGCCGCTTTCGGCGCATCGTGGATTCTTTGGCTGCAACCATTTTGTGCTGGCAAATCAGTGGCTGGAACAACGTGGCGAGACGCCGATTGACTGGATGCCAGTATTACCGGCAGAGAGTGAGTAAATTTGCGGGAAAATGCCGGATGGCAGAGTTGCCACCCGGCTGATTTATCAGGCTTTATTCTGACGCCACCATTCGCCAAGAAGAACGCCGGTTGCGACAGAGATATTCAGCCCGGCAACGTTGCCAGTACCATCAATCTTCACGCGCAGATCGTTCGGATCGCGTGCGGCATCCGGTAACCCTTCATATTCCTGACCCAGCACCAGTACCATTTTCGCTGGCAGACTGGTTTTGAACAGCGGTTTACCCTGCTCGCTGGAAGTTGTCACTACGGTGTAACCCGCCTGACGGAAATCATCCAGCACGTTAACAATGTTGTCGCCAGTAATCGGCTGAACGTGCTCTGCGCCGCCTTCTGCGGTACGGATAGCCGCCCCAGACTCCAGCAGTGCTGCATCCTGCACCACAACACCTTTCACGCCGAAGTGCGCACAGCTACGCATCATGCCGCCCAGGTTATGCGGGTTAGATTCGTTTTCCAGGGCCAGTACACAATCCTGCGCGCCAGCCTGGCTTACCCACTGCTGCACGGTTGTACCGTTACGCTTTTTGATCAGGAAGCAAACGCCGCCGTGATGTTCCGTGCCTGACGCTTTTGTCAGTTCCGCTTCATCCACCACATGGTACGCTTTGCGGTTTGCCGCCATCCAGCGCAAGGCTTCTTTAAAACGTGGCGTTACGCTCTGGATAAACCAGGCGCGAACAATCGCTTCCGGACGGCTCTGGAACAGTGCCTGACAGGCGTTTTCTCCGTAGACGCGGGTTTCTTCCGCACGCTGACGACGCAAAACTTCCGGATCAATAAAACTTTTACCACTGATGCCACCGTGATCGGCCTTTTCCGGCGTCTCATCACCCGGCGCGCGGGAAACCGTGCGCCACGGCGAATCTTCCCACTTGCGGTCACGGGGCTGACTCTGTTTGTCATCGCGGGCGGGGCGACGGCCACCGTCAGCACGAGATTTTCCTGGACGCCCGCCCCCTTTCCCGGTACGCGGGTTGTGGGTACGTTTATCAGAATCATCATCACTGCGGACATACATCACTTTGACCTTGCCGCTTTTACCTTTCATTTCATCGTTCATGCTTTTCTCCACCAGCGCTGCGCGAAGCGCGCAGATTACCCGAAGTCCGCGCGGTTCGCCATGATTTCGTTCCAAAGCCTGTGTCTATCATACCCATTGAATAAAACAGATTGTTGTCTGGAACAATGTCCCCGATAATATGTAACATATTAGAAACATACCGGCGTCGTTGCCGATAAGTCTCCTTACTCATCCCGAGGTTAGTTATGAATACCGTTTGTACCCATTGTCAGGCCATCAATCGCATTCCCGACGATCGGATCGAAGATGCGGCAAAATGCGGACGCTGCGGTCACGACTTGTTTGACGGAGAGGTGATTAATGCGACCGGTGAAACGCTCGACAAATTGCTGAAAGATGATCTACCTGTGGTGATCGACTTCTGGGCACCGTGGTGCGGCCCCTGCCGTAATTTCGCACCAATTTTTGAAGATGTCGCGCAAGAGCGTAGCGGTAAAGTGCGCTTTGTGAAAGTGAATACCGAAGCTGAACGTGAATTAAGCAGTCGCTTTGGAATTCGTAGTATACCGACGATCATGATTTTCAAAAACGGTCAGGTTGTCGACATGCTTAATGGCGCAGTACCGAAAGCGCCGTTTGATAGCTGGCTGAACGAATCTCTTTAATCTTACCGGGGCGCATCTTGTGCCCCGTTTTCTCCTCTGCGACAATGGCGTTTTTTCGACGCTCTCTTATGACCGAAAACGCTGTTCTCCAGTTACGCGCCGAGCGTATTGCGCGCGCAACACGTCCTTTTCTTGCCCGCGGTAATCGCGTTCGTCGCTGCCAACGCTGTCTTTTGCCAGAGAAATTATGTCTCTGTTCGACAATTACCCCAGCACAAGCAAAAAGTCGCTTCTGTTTGCTGATGTTCGACACCGAGCCAATGAAGCCCAGTAATACCGGGCGTCTGATTGCTGATATTTTGCCTGATACCGTTGCGTTTCAATGGTCGCGTACCGAACCCTCGCTAGATTTGCTGGATCTGGTACAAAACCCGGACTATCAGCCAATGGTGGTCTTTCCCGCCTCGTATGCTGATGAGCAACGGGAAGTGATCTTCACACCACCTGCCGGTAAGCCTCCGCTATTTATCATGCTCGATGGTACCTGGCCGGAAGCTCGCAAGATGTTTCGTAAAAGTCCGTATCTGGATAATCTTCCCGTCATTTCCGTCGATCTTTCCCGGCTTTCTGCCTATCGCCTGCGTGAAGCCCAGGCTGAAGGCCAATATTGTACTGCCGAGGTAGCCATCGCACTGTTAGATATGGTCGGCGATACCGGGGCGGCGGCAGGGTTAGGCGAGCATTTTACCCGCTTTAAAACACGCTATCTGGCAGGAAAAACGCAACATCTGGGTAGCATCACAGCAGAACAGTTAGAAAGCGTTTAAAATCATTCGGTCACTTCTGCGGGAGACCGGTATGAGTCAGCGAGGACTGGAAGCACTACTGCGACCAAAATCGATTGCGGTAATTGGCGCATCGATGAAACCCAATCGCGCAGGTTACCTGATGATGCGTAACCTGCTGGCGGGAGGCTTTAACGGACCGGTACTCCCGGTGACGCCTGCCTGGAAAGCAGTGTTGGGTGTGTTGGCCTGGCCGGATATTGCCAGCTTGCCCTTTACACCAGACCTTGCGGTTTTATGTACCAATGCCAGCCGTAATCTTGCTCTTCTGGAAGAGCTCGGCGAGAAAGGCTGTAAAACCTGCATTATTCTTTCCGCCCCGTCATCGCAACACGAAGATCTCCGCGCCTGCGCCCTGCGCCATAACATGCGCCTGCTTGGACCAAACAGTCTGGGTTTACTGGCTCCCTGGCAAGGTCTGAATGCCAGCTTTTCGCCTGTGCCGATTAAACGCGGCAAGCTGGCGTTTATTTCGCAATCGGCTGCTGTCTCCAACACCATCCTCGACTGGGCGCAACAGCGTGAGATGGGCTTTTCCTACTTTATTGCGCTCGGCGACAGCCTGGATATCGACGTTGATGAATTGCTCGACTATCTGGCGCGCGACAGTAAAACCAGCGCCATCCTGCTCTATCTCGAACAGTTAAGCGACGCGCGACGCTTTGTTTCGGCGGCCCGTAGTGCCTCGCGCAATAAACCGATTCTGGTGATTAAAAGCGGACGTAGCCCGGCGGCTCAACGTCTGTTGAACACCACGGCAGGAATGGATCCAGCGTGGGATGCGGCTATTCAGCGTGCCGGTTTGTTGCGGGTACAGGATACCCACGAACTGTTTTCGGCGGTGGAAACCCTTAGCCATATGCGCCCGCTGCGTGGTGACCGGTTGATGATTATCAGCAACGGTGCTGCGCCTGCCGCGCTGGCGCTGGATGCCTTATGGTCACGCAATGGCAAGCTGGCAACGCTAAGCGAAGAAACCTGCCAGAAACTGCGCGATGCACTGCCAGAACATGTGGCAATCTCTAACCCGCTCGATCTACGCGATGACGCCAGCAGTGAGCACTATATTAAAACGCTGGATATCCTGCTCCACAGCCAGGATTTTGACGCGCTGATGGTTATTCATTCGCCCAGCGCCGCTGCTCCCGCAACAGAAAGCGCGCAAGCATTAATTGAAGCGGTAAAGCATCATCCCCGCAGCAAGTATGTTTCTCTGCTGACGAACTGGTGTGGCGAGCACTCCTCGCAAGAGGCACGACGATTATTCAGTGAAGCCGGGCTGCCGACCTATCGCACGCCGGAAGGAACCATCACTGCTTTTATGCATATGGTGGAGTACCGGCGTAATCAGAAGCAACTACGCGAAACGCCGGCGTTGCCCAGCAATCTGACCTCCAATACCGCAGAAGCGCATCTTCTGTTGCAACAGGCGATTGCCGAAGGAGCAACGTCACTCGATACCCATGAAGTTCAGCCCATCCTGCAAGCATATGGCATGAACACGCTCCCCACCTGGATTGCCAGCGATAGCACCGAAGCGGTGCATATTGCCGAACAGATTGGTTATCCGGTGGCGCTGAAATTGCGTTCGCCGGATATTCCACATAAATCGGAAGTTCAGGGCGTCATGCTCTACCTGCGTACAGCTAATGAAGTCCAGCAAGCGGCAAACGCTATTTTCGATCGCGTAAAAATGGCCTGGCCGCAGGCGCGGATCCACGGCCTGTTGGTGCAAAGTATGGCTAACCGTGCTGGCGCTCAGGAGTTGCGGGTTGTGGTTGAGCACGATCCGGTTTTCGGGCCGTTGATCATGCTGGGCGAAGGCGGTGTGGAGTGGCGTCCTGAAGATCAAGCCGTCGTCGCGTTACCACCGCTGAACATGAACCTGGCCCGCTATCTGGTTATTCAGGGGATCAAAAGTAAAAAGATTCGTGCGCGCAGTGCGCTACGCCCATTGGATGTTGCAGGCTTGAGCCAGCTTCTGGTACAGGTTTCCAACTTGATTGTCGATTGTCCGGAAATTCAACGTCTGGATATTCATCCTTTGCTGGCTTCTGGCAGTGAATTTACCGCGCTGGATGTCACGCTGGATATCGCGCCGTTTGAAGGCGATAACGAGAGCCGGCTGGCAGTGCGCCCTTATCCGCATCAGCTGGAAGAGTGGGTAGAATTGAAAAACGGTGAACGCTGCTTGTTCCGCCCGATTTTGCCAGAAGATGAGCCACAACTTCAGCAGTTCATTTCGCGAGTCACCAAAGAAGATCTTTATTACCGCTACTTTAGCGAGATCAACGAATTTACCCATGAAGATTTAGCCAACATGACGCAGATCGACTACGATCGGGAAATGGCATTTGTAGCGGTACGACGTATTGATCAAACGGAAGAGATCCTCGGCGTCACGCGTGCGATCTCCGACCCTGATAACATCGATGCCGAATTTGCCGTGCTGGTTCGCTCGGATCTCAAAGGGTTAGGCTTAGGTCGACGCTTAATGGAAAAGTTGATTACCTATACGCGAGATCACGGACTGCAACGTCTGAATGGTATTACGATGCCAAACAATCGTGGCATGGTGGCGCTGGCCCGCAAGCTCGGGTTTAACGTTGATATCCAGCTCGAAGAGGGGATCGTTGGGCTTACGCTAAATCTTGCCCAGCGCGAGGAATCATGAGTAAGGTACTGGAAATGTTGACCACTTAATCGGGACTGGTGTTATTATTGCCCGCTTATGTCGTCTGCATTGCACAGAGGACCCTTCAATGAACAGAGAAGAAATGCACTGTGATGTTGTCAAAATTTAAGCGTAATAAACATCAACAACACCTTGCCCAACTACCCAAGATTTCTCAATCAGTTGATGATGTCGATTTCTTTTACGCTCCCGCCGACTTCCGGGAGACGCTGCTGGAAAAAATAGCCAGCGCGAAGCAGCGCATTTGCATTGTCGCCCTGTATCTCGAACAGGATGACGGTGGCAAAGGCATTCTGAACGCGTTGTATGAGGCTAAAAGGCAGCGTCCGGAACTGGATGTGCGGGTGCTGGTCGACTGGCATCGTGCACAACGTGGACGCATTGGCGCTGCGGCATCTAACACTAACGCTGACTGGTACTGCCGCATGGCGCAGGAAAATCCGGGCGTAGATGTTCCGGTTTATGGCGTTCCAATCAATACCCGTGAAGCCCTTGGTGTTCTGCACTTTAAAGGCTTTATCATCGACGATAGCGTACTTTATAGCGGTGCCAGCCTGAACGATGTTTACCTGCATCAGCACGATAAATATCGCTACGACCGTTATCATCTGATCCGTAACCGTAAGATGTCAGACATTATGTTTGAATGGGTTACACAGAATATTATGAATGGCCGCGGCGTTAATCGTCTGGATGATGTTAATCGGCCAAAAAGCCCGGAAATCAAGAACGACATTCGCCTGTTCCGCCAGGAGCTGCGTGATGCCGCTTATCATTTCCAGGGCGATGCCGACAACGATCAGCTTTCCGTAACGCCGCTAGTGGGGCTGGGGAAATCGAGTCTGTTGAACAAGACTATTTTCCATCTTATGCCTTGTGCCGAGCAGAAACTAACCATCTGCACACCTTACTTCAACCTGCCAGCAATCCTTGTGCGCAATATTATCCAGTTGCTGCGCGAAGGGAAAAAGGTCGAAATTATTGTTGGTGATAAAACCGCGAATGACTTCTACATTCCGGAAGATGAACCTTTCAAGATAATTGGCGCATTGCCTTATCTCTATGAGATCAATCTGCGTCGTTTCCTGAGCCGTTTGCAGTATTACGTCAATACTGACCAATTAGTGGTTCGGTTATGGAAAGATGACGACAACACCTATCACCTGAAAGGGATGTGGGTTGATGATAAGTGGATGTTGATCACCGGTAATAACCTGAACCCGCGCGCCTGGCGTCTGGATCTGGAAAACGCCATTTTGATCCACGATCCGCAACTGGAGCTTGCGCCACAGCGAGAGAAAGAACTGGAGCTGATCCGCGAGCATACCACCATCGTTAAGCACTATCGCGATCTGCAAAGTATTGCCGATTATCCGGTGAAGGTTCGTAAACTCATCCGTCGTTTGCGCCGTATCCGCATCGACCGATTAATTAGCCGCATCCTGTAATCACAACCCCGTCCTGTACGGGGTTTGTTTTTTGGAGGCCACGTTTTGCGTATTCTTTTTGTCTGCTCGCTATTGTTACTTTCTGGATGCAGCCATATGGCTAACGATAGCTGGAGCGGGCAGGATAAAGCTCAACACTTTATCGCCTCGGCGATGCTTTCCGCCGCCGGAAATGAATATGCACAGCATCAGGGGATGAGCCGGGATCGCAGTGCCATGTTTGGATTGATGTTCTCTGTCAGTCTGGGGGCGTCAAAAGAGCTTTGGGATAGCCGCCCTGAGGGGAGCGGCTGGAGCTGGAAGGATTTTGCCTGGGATATCGCCGGTGCAAGCACCGGCTATACCGTCTGGCAACTGACTCGTCACTAAAGCCGCATCCCTTTTCCTTTACGGTGCAATGTTAGTGAAACCAGAAACGCCACCACGGCCATCAAGGTCACATACCAGAAGAAGGCTGTTTCCATTCCTATTGATTTCAGCGACAACGCTACGTACTCCGCCGACCCACCAAATATAGCATTGGCGACCGCATATGACAGACCAACGCCTAATGCGCGAACCTGTGCCGGGAACATCTCAGCCTTCAGTATTCCACTGATTGAAGTATAAAAACTCACTATCAGCAGGGCGCACATCACCAGACCAAAAGCGGCATAAGGCGAGGAAACGTTCTGCAATGCTGAGAGAATAGGAACGGTAAAAATGGCTGCCAGCGAACCGAAACATAACATTGAGGTACGGCGACCAATCTTATCCGACAGCGCGCCAATGAGTGGTTGAATAAGCATGAATACAAACAATGCGGCAGTCATAATGCCACTCGCCACGTTGGCATGCATTCCCGCAGTATTTACCAGATACTTCTGCATATAAGTGGTGAAGGTATAGAAACAAAGGGAGCCCGCAGCGGTAAAACCGAGAACCATGATGAATGCACGGCGATTGCGCCATAATCCTTTCAGAGATCCAGCTTCTTTTAAAGCGCGCGTTTCTTGTTGTGAAGTTTCATCTAACTGACGACGTAACCACAACGCCACAACAGCTAACACAGCTCCTAACGCGAAAGGAATACGCCATCCCCACTCTCTGAGTGCAGCGTCTTCCATGGTGTGTTGTAAAACCACGACAACCAGTAGAGCTAGCAGTTGCCCGCCGATCAACGTCACATACTGAAATGATGCGTAAAAACCTTTGCGCCCTTCAACGGCAACTTCACTCATATAGGTGGCGCTGGTGCCATATTCTCCGCCAACGGATAATCCCTGGAATAAACGAGCAAGAAGCAATAATGCCGGAGCCCAGGTACCGATTGTTTCGTAGCCTGGCAAACAGGCGATAACCAGTGAGCCGAAACACATCATACACACCGATAATAGCATCGATTTTTTGCGACCATGTTTATCGGCTATGCGGCCAAATAGCCAACCGCCTATTGGGCGCATCAGAAATCCCGCAGCAAAAACACCTGCTGTTTGTAGTAGTTGAGTCGTCGTGTTCCCGGAAGGGAAGAAGATGTGGGCAAAGTAGAGTGAACAGAACGAGTAGACATAGAAATCGAACCACTCGACCAGATTACCTGAAGAGGCCCCCACAATCGCCCAAATGCGGCGACGAGTATCACTACTTGTCAGTTTGCTGTCTGCCGTTACAGTACTTTCAGCCATGCCATTATGTCTCCTGCCGTAATCCGATGCTTTTGTCAGTCGCTGTTGTTTATTTTTTTTGGTAAAAAAATGTTATACATTTGTTGCGTATCATTATGCAACCTTAACCATGAATTTAGTTAGCAGGAAAATGGTTATTGAGGAGCTTAAGGATAAATTTCTGGTAAGGAGGACACGTATGGAAGTAGGCAAGTTGGGGAAACCGTATCCGTTGCTGAATCTGGCATATGTGGGAGTATAAGACGCGCAGCATCGCATCAGGCATTTTTTTCTGCACCAATGCAAAAAGGCCATCCTGACGGATGGCCTTCTGCTTAATTTGATGCCTGGCAGTTCCCTACTCTCGCATGGGGAGACCCCACACTACCATCGGCGCTACGGCGTTTCACTTCTGAGTTCGGCATGGGGTCAGGTGGGACCACCGCGC